>NZ_JANLGG010000021.1:0-69965 GCF_024655735.1 Aeromicrobium sp. 50.2.37 | reverse complement strand
GGCGCGCCGACCCCGCGGCACCGGACGAGCGACCCGAGGGTCGCCGCGCCGGGCCGCCCTTCGGTTTCGGTCGTCCAGGACCGCGGGAGCCGGCCACGGGTCAGAGCGCGAGCCGCGGGAAGGCCGAGGCGCCGGCGTACACGGCCGCCGAGCCGAGGGTCTCCTCGATGCGCAGCAGCTGGTTGTACTTGGCCACGCGGTCGGAGCGGGCCGGGGCACCGGTCTTGATCTGGCCGCAGTTCGTGGCGACGGCCAGGTCGGCGATCGTGACGTCCTCGGTCTCGCCCGAGCGGTGGCTCATCATGTTGCTGAAGCCGTGGCGGTGGGCCAGCTCGACGGCGTCGAGGGTCTCGGTGAGCGAGCCGATCTGGTTGACCTTGACCAGCATCGCGTTGGCGGCACCCTGCTCGAGGCCGCGGGTGAGCCGCTCGACGTTGGTGACGAACAGGTCGTCGCCGACGATCTGCACCTGGTCGCCGATGCGCTCGGTGAGCGCGATCCAGCCGTCCCAGTCCTCCTCGTCGAGCGGGTCCTCGATGGAGACGATCGGGTAGGCACCGACCAGCTCGGCGTAGTAGTCGGCCATCTCGGCCGAGCTCTTCTTCGCACCCTCGAACGTGTAGGAGCCCTTCTCGAAGAACTCCGAGCTGGCGACGTCGAGCGCGAGGGCGATGTCGGTGCCGAGCTTCAGGCCGGTCGAGTCGACGGCCGTGGCGATGAGGTCCAGCGCGGCACGGTTGGACGACAGGCTGGGCGCGAAGCCGCCCTCGTCGCCGAGGCCGGTGGACAGGCCGTCCTTCTTGAGGACGGACTTGAGCGCGTGGTAGACCTCGGTGCCCTGGCGCAGCGCCTCGGCGAAGGTGGGCGCGCCGATGGGCGCGATCATGAACTCCTGCACGTCGACGTTGGAGTCGGCGTGGGCGCCACCGTTGAGGATGTTCATCATCGGCACGGGGAGCACGTGGGCGTTGGGGCCGCCGACGTAGCGGAACAGCGGCAGGCCGGCCGACTCGGCGGCAGCCTTCGCGAGGGCGAGCGAGACGCCGAGGATGGCGTTGGCGCCCAGCTCGGCCTTGTTCGGGGTGCCGTCGAGCGCGATCATCGCGGCGTCGACCGTGCGCTGGTCGTCGGCGTCGAAGCCGACGATCTCCGCGGCGATCGTGGTGTTCACGGCCTCGACGGCCTTGCGGACGCCCTTGCCGAGGTAGCGGTCGCCACCGTCGCGCAGCTCCACGGCCTCGAACTGGCCGGTGGAGGCGCCGGACGGCACGGCCGCACGACCGATGGTCCCGTCGTCGAGGGCGATCTCGACCTCGACGGTGGGGTTGCCGCGCGAGTCGAGGATCTCGCGCGCTCCGACGGCTTCGATGCTGGCCATGCTGCTCCTGCTGGTGAGGGGTTCAGGTGGTGCTGCGGTCTGCCCCCAGCCTAGTGCGGCCCGAACACGTCTCGCGCCAGGCGCGGGGCCACGCAGGATTCTGCCTTCGCGAGCGGAACGTCGAACGATGCTGCGTCCGTGACGTGATCCGGTGGCGAACGCAGCATCGATCGATCGACCACGCACCAACGCAGCATCGTGCGTCCTCAGCCGAGGCGGGAGCGGACGGCGCGGCGCAGGGCCTCCTCGGCGTCGACGCCCTGGGCGCGGGCCTCGGCGACCAGCTGCAGCAGGCGCGAGCCGACGTCGTCGCCGGAGGTGTCGAGGTCGGGCACGCGGTCGAGCACCTTGCGAGCGGTGGCCAGGGCGGGCAGGTCGCGAGCGATGCCCTCCAGGGGCGAGTCGCCCGTCCGGCCAGACGCTCGCTTCTCCTGGGCCTTGACCGCCTGCCAGGCGGCGTCTATCTCCTCGGGGGTGCGGGCGTCGCCGTCGGCGAAGACGTGCGGGTTGCGGCGCACGAGCTTGTCGGTGATGCCCGCGGCCACGTCGTCGACGTCCCACCCCTCCCCCGTGTCGGCGGCGACGGCGGCGTGGAACACCACCTGCATCAGCAGGTCGCCGAGCTCCTCGCGCAGCAGGTCGGAGTCACCCGCGTCGAGCGCCTCGAGGGTCTCGTACGTCTCCTCCAGCAGGTAGCGGCCGAGGGAGTCGTGGGTCTGGCCCCGCGTCCAGGCGCACTCGGCGCGCAGCCGGGCCATGACGTCGACCAGGTCGAGCAGGCGCTCGCCGGGTCGGGCGGCGCTCACGAGCAGACCCTCACGAGCAGCCCCTCACGAACAGCGCTGGGTGGCCGGCGCGATCGGCGGGGCGTCCTCGTTGAGGACGTCGGAGGAGACCGAGAGCGAGCCGGTGGCGGCGACCTGCCGGCCGTCGTCACCGAGGCCGAAGCGCGGGTCGATGTGCACGTCGGCGGCCTCCACGGCGTCGGCGAGCACGGCCCGGCCGGCCTGCTGGACGTCGCCCTCGTTCTGCGGCGTCACCTGCTCGCCGGTCTCGGCGACGCCCAGCTGCTCGGCGATCGCGTACGTGCGCTGGCCGGCCTCGAGCACCCGGACGGCCTCGTCGAGGTCGACGTCGGGCAGGGCCTGGGCCACCTGGTCGCGCTGGGCGCGGGTGAACTCGTAGTCGCTGGGCGAGATCGTGATGCCCTCGCGCTTCGCGACCTCGTCGGCGACCACGCCGCTGACCAGCTCGGCCACCGCCTGGCGTCGGACGTCGGCGTTGTCGACCGTGCTCCCACCGGCCTGGGCGCTGGAGAACAGCGAGACCTGGCAGAAGACCACGGCCGCGCGGTCGGCCTGGTCCATCGAGATGGTGGTGCCGTCGACGACCGCCGCCGCACCGGGACTGATGGAGCCGCCGCACCCGGCGAGCAGGAACCCGGCCAGGACGGCGGGGACGACCTTGGACGTGACGGGGATCACCGGACGCAACCTCATGGCGGCCACCTTAGCGAGCGTCGACGACCACGGCTCAGCGGTCGTAGGCCTCGAGGATGAGGTCGGCGGCGCTGGCCGCGGCGAGCTCGCCCGACAGCACGGCCTCGCGCACCTCGTCGCGCACGCGGGCGACGTCCTCGTCGGTGCGCAGCCGCTGGTCCAGCTCGTCGCGCACGAGCGCCCAGGTGAACTCCAGCTGCTGCTGGGCGCGCTTCTCGCGCAGCCCCTTCTGGCCCAGGAACTCACGGTGCCGCACGAGCCGGTTCCACACCGTGTCGATGCCGCGGTGCTCCAGCGCCGAGCAGGTGACGACGGGCGGCACCCAGCCCTGCGTGCCGGCGTAGACCAGACGCAGCGCCCCGGCGAGGTCCTTGGCGGTCACCTCGGCCTCCTGGGCACGCTCACCGTCGGCCTTGTTGACGGCGATCACGTCGGCGATCTCCAGGATCCCCTTCTTGATGCCCTGCAGCTGGTCGCCGGTGCGCGCGATGGTGAGGAAGAGGAAGGTGTCGACCATGCCGGCCACCGTGATCTCGGACTGGCCGACGCCCACGGTCTCGACGAGCACGACGTCGTAGCCGGCGGCCTCGAGCACGGTCATGGCCTGCGACGTGGCCCGCGCGACGCCACCGAGGGTGCCGGCGCTCGGCGAGGGTCGGATGTAGGCCTGGGGGCTGACCGCCAGCTGGGCCATGCGCGTCTTGTCGCCCAGCACCGAGCCGCCGGTGCGCACGCTCGACGGGTCGACCGCGAGCACGCCCACACGCTTGCCCTGCTCGACGAGGTGGGTGCCGAGCGCCTCGATGAACGTGCTCTTGCCGACGCCGGGCACGCCGGAGATGCCGACCCGCACCGCTCCCCCGGCGTTCGGGGTGAGCGCGGCGAGCAGCTCCCGCGACGCCGCCCGGTGGTCGGCGCGGCTGGACTCGACGAGCGTGATGGCCCGCGAGACCCCCGCGCGACGTCCGTCGAGGACGTCCGCGGCGAGCTTCTCGACGTCGACGGCCACGGCCTAGTGCTGCGGGCCGGTGCGGAGCCGCTCGAGCAGGCTGAGCGCGGAGTCGGCGATGACCGTGCCGGGCAGGAACACCTCGGCGGCGCCCATCTCCTCGAGCGTCGGGACGTCGTCGGGCGGGATGACGCCACCCATGACGATCATGATGTCCTCGCCGCCCAGGTCGGCCAGCGCCTTCTTGAGCTCGGGCAGCAGCGTCAGGTGGCCGGCAGCCAGGCTCGACACGCCGACGATGTGCACGTCGGCGTCGACGGCCTGCTGCGCGACCTCCTCGGGCGTGGAGAACAGCGGTCCCACGTCGACGTCGAAGCCCATGTCGGCGAACGCCGTGACGATGACCTTCTGGCCGCGGTCGTGGCCGTCCTGGCCCATCTTGGCCACGAGGATGCGCGGGCGTCGGCCCTCGGCCTTCTCGAACGCCTCCGTGGCGTCGATGACCTTCTGGACGTTGCCGCCCTGGCCCGCCTCGGTCCGGTACACACCGGAGATCGTACGGATGACGGCCTGGTGCCGGCCGTAGACCTTCTCGAGCGCGTCGGAGATCTCGCCGACGGTGGCCTTGGCGCGGGCGGCGTCGACCGCCAGGGCCAGCAGGTTGCCGTCGAGCGAGCCGTCGCTGGACGACCCTCGCTCGGCGCTTGCGGTGAGCGCCGCGAGCGTGCGCTCCACCTCCTGGGGGTCGCGCTCGGCGCGCAGCCGCTCCAGCTTGGCGACCTGCTGGGAGTAGACCGACGCGTTGTCGACCTTGAGCACGTCGAGCGGGTCCTCGTCGGCGAGCCGGTAGGTGTTCACGCCGATGACGGCCTGCTGGCCGGAGTCGATCCGGGCCTGCGTGCGGGCCGCGGCCTCCTCGATGCGCATCTTCGGGATGCCCGCCTCGATGGCCTTCGACATGCCGCCGGCCTTCTCGACCTCCTGGATGTGGGCCCAGGCACGGTTCGCGAGGTCGTGGGTCAGCTTCTCCACGTAGTAGGAGCCGCCCCACGGGTCGATGATGCCGGTGGTGCCGGACTCCTGCTGCAGCAGCAGCTGGGTGTTGCGGGCGATGCGGGCGCTGAAGTCGGTCGGCAGCGCGATGGCCTCGTCGAGCGCGTTGGTGTGCAGGCTCTGGGTGTGGCCCTGCGTGGCCGCCATGGCCTCGATGCAGGTGCGCTGCACGTTGTTGAACACGTCCTGCGCGGTGAGGCTCCAGCCCGACGTCTGGCTGTGGGTGCGCAGGCTCAGGCTCTTGGCGTTCTTCGGGTCGAAGTCGCTCACGAGCCGCGCCCACAGGGCCCGGGCCGCGCGCATCTTCGCGATCTCCATGTAGAAGTTCATGCCGATGGCCCAGAAGAAGCTGAGCCGCGGCGCGAAGGCGTCGATGTCGAGCCCGACGTCGAGACCGGCGCGGATGTACTCCACGCCGTCAGCCAGCGTGTACGCCAGCTCGAGGTCGTTCGTGGCCCCGGCCTCCTGGATGTGGTACCCGGAGATCGAGATGGAGTTGAACCGCGGCATCCGCTGCGCCGTGTAGGCGAAGATGTCGGAGATGATCCGCATCGACGGCGCCGGCGGGTAGATGTAGGTGTTGCGGACCATGAACTCCTTGAGGATGTCGTTCTGGATCGTCCCCGAGAGCTGCTCCGGCTTCACCCCCTGCTCCTCGGCCGCGACGATGTAGAGCGCGAGCACCGGCAGCACCGCGCCGTTCATGGTCATCGACACGCTCATCTCGTCGAGCGGGATGCCGTCGAACAGCTCACGCGCGTCGTAGATGGAGTCGATGGCCACACCGGCCATGCCGACGTCGCCCTTCACGCGCGGGTGGTCGGAGTCGTACCCGCGGTGGGTGGCGAGGTCGAACGCGACCGACAGGCCCTTCTGGCCGGCCGCGAGGTTGCGGCGGTAGAACGCGTTGGACTCCTGCGCCGTCGAGAACCCGGCGTACTGGCGGATGGTCCAGGGCTGCGTGGAGTACATGGCCGGGTACGGCCCGCGCAGGAAGGGCGCCAGGCCCGGGTAGGTGTCGAGGGCGTCGACGTCGGCGAGGTCGTCGGCGGTGTAGAGGTTCTTGACCGCGATGCCCTCGGGTGCGTCCCACGGCTCGGCGCCCTCCACGGTGGCCGCGTAGGCGTCCGCGTCGGGGGCGGGTGGCTGCTCGGGGTCCAGCGGCTGTCCGGCGAACGAGGCGGGGATCGTCACGAGGCCAGCTCCTCTCGGGTGCGGCGCAGGAAGGCCAGGGCGTCGAGCCCGGCCGCGCAGGAGTCGTCGACGTCGGCGGAGACGGCGTCGGGCTTGCCGGCCACGACCACGTGGCGGGCGCCGGCCTCGCGCAGGGCGGCGACCAGCTCGGCACCCCACTCGGCGTAGAGCGGGTCGGGTCCGGTCAGGCACACGACGGCGGGGACGTCGGCCTGGCGGTACGCCTCCACGACGGCGTCGACCCCGTCGGTGGGGCCGGCCGTGACGGTCTCGATGCCACCGGCGGCGAACAGGTTGGCCGCGAACGTGGCGCGCGCGGTGTGCTGGGCCACCCGCCCCATCGTCGCGAGGAAGACCGGCGCGGTGGCGCGGTCGTCGCGCATGGCCTCGAACTCGTGCGCATAGCGGTGCACCGGGAGGGTGCGGCCGTACGGGCGACGCTCGGGCTGCTCCTCGTGCAGGTTCGGGAACTCCGAGACGCCCGTGATGGGACGCTGCCGTCGAGCCACCTGGAGGGCGCGGTCGGAGACGGTCGCCTCGACACGCGTCCGGAGTGCGTCGAGGGCGGCGGCGAAGCCCGTCTCCCGGTCGTCGGCGTCGGCGACCACGGCGTCCAGCTCGCCGAACAGGTCCCAAGCCGCGCGCGCGACGTCGTCGGTGAGCTTCTCGACGGCGTGCGCACCACCGGCGGGGTCGACGACGCGGGCCACGTGCGACTCGCTGATGAGCAGGCTCGAGGTGTTGCGGGCGATGCGCCGGCTGAACACCTCGGGCAGGCCGAGCGGCTCGTCGAACGGGAGCACCGTGACGCTGGAGGCCCCACCGACGCCTGCCGCGAAGGTGGCGACGCAGGTGCGGAGCATGTTCACGTAGGGGTCGTACGCCGCCATCATGGGCCGCGAGGTGACGACGTGCTGGCGCTGGCCGCGACCGCTCTCGGCCACGCCGCTCAGCTCGAGCAGGCGGGCCCACACCCGCCGGGCGGCGCGCAGCTTGGCGATGGTCGGGAACTGCTCGTCGGTCGCGGCGAGCCGCACGTCGAGCTGGTCGGCCGCGGCGTCGACGTCGAGACCGGCCTCGGTGAGCAGTCGCAGGTAGGCGGCTCCCGCGAGCAGGGAGTAGGCGAGCTCCTGCACGTCGGACGCGCCCGCGTCGTGCACGGCGGTGGCGTCGACGACGATGCCGCGGGCCCCGCGCCGCTGCGCGAGCCGGGCGACCTCGACCGCGACGGACGGGTCGGTGACCGCACCGTCGACCCCGATGCCGAGGGTGGTGCGGGCCAGGGACCCGAGGGGGTCGGCGCCGTAGCTCGTGCCGGGCGCCGGGTCGACGGCCTTGTCGTCGATGACGGCGTCGAGGGCCTGGGCGGCACCCAGCGGGTCCGTCGGGTCCTCGACCACCACGGGGGCCAGGTCCACGAAGACGGGCTCGAGGACGCGGGCCAGCGCGTCGGTCGGCACGGCCCCGTCACCCACGGCGATCCAGAGCGAGTTGACGCCGTTCTCGACGTCGGTGAGCACGTGCTGCGCGGTCAGGTCCGCGTCGGGGTCGGCGAACCAGGCCCGCACGTCCCAGCCGTCGAGCTCACGGGTGGCGGCAGAGCCCCGCGTGAACGGGGCCTGGCCCGGCAGCCCGGTCGGCGTGACGTCGGCCGACAGGGCCGGCGTGCCGAGCGGGGCGACGCCGATGCCGTCGAGCGTCGAGCGGGTGAGCAGCGCCCACACGTCGGAGTCCGGAGCGTCGTCGGCGAGCTTCTTGGTCTTGCGCAGGACGGCGGCGGTGGCCTTCTCCCAGGCGTGGACGTCGGGCTCGACGCCTTCGGCCAGCGGGACGGCGACCGTCGCCTCCGGGCCCACGCCGGAGCCGGGGTCAGATGCCATAGGGGGCATCGTAGGGCGGGGCTGTGAGCCCGGCCACCCGGTGTGACGAAGCCGACGGGGCGCGCCCCGGCGCTGCGCACGGCTGAGACAATGGACGGGTGAAGATCCCCGCGAAGCTCCTGCCCCGCGACGGTCGCTTCGGGTCCGGTCCCTCCAAGGTCCGCCCGGAGGCGCTGGCCGCGCTCGCCGCCACCGGCTCCTCGCTGCTCGGCACGTCGCACCGCGCCGCACCGGTCAAGAACCTCGTCGGATCGGTCCGCTCGGGCCTCTCCACCCTCCTCGAGCTGCCCGACGGCTACGAGGTCGTGCTCGGCCTCGGGGGCACGCACGCCTTCTTCGACGCCGCCGTCCACGGACTGGTCGAGCGACGCAGCCAGCACCTGGTGCACGGCGAGTTCTCGCGCAAGTTCGCGACCGCGGTCGCACGGGCACCGTTCCTGCAGGATCCCGAGGTGCTCGAGTCGGCGCCGTCCACGCACCCGCTCCCCCGCGCGACGGCCGGCATCGACGTGTACGCGTGGGCCCACAACGAGACCTCCACGGGCGTGATGGTGCCCGTGGAGCGGGTCCCCGACGCCGATCCCGACGCCCTCGTGCTGGTCGACGCGACGTCGGCCGCCGGTGGCCTGTCGGTCGACGTGTCGCAGACCGACGTCTACTACTTCGCGCCGCAGAAGTCGTTCGCCTCCGACGGTGGCCTGTGGCTGGCCGTCATGTCCCCGGCGGCGGTCGAGCGGGCTCAGCGGATCGCGGCGTCTGGCCGGTACGTGCCGTCGTTCCTGGACCTGCCGACCGCCATCGAGAACTCCCGCAAGGACCAGACCTACAACACGCCCGCCGTGGCCACCCTGGTCCTGCTCGACGAGCAGGTGCGGTGGTTGAACGAGCAGGGCGGCATGGACTTCGCTGCCGGCCGCACCCGCGACTCCAGCGCGCGTCTGTACTCCTGGGCGGAGGCCTCGCCGTTCGCGTCGCCCTTCGTCACCGCCTCGGCCGAGCGGTCGTTCGTGGTGGGCACGATCGACCTCGACGCGTCGGTGCCGCAGGAGACCCTGACGGGGATCCTGCGGGAGAACGGCATCGTCGACGTCGACAGCTACCGTGGCCTGGGCCGCAACCAGCTGCGCATCGGGATGTTCCCGAGCGTCGAGCCCGACGACGTCAGTGCCCTCACCGCCTGCATCGACTGGGTCGTCGAGCGGCTCTGAGGCAACCCGCCCCTGTCCTCGTTCGAGCGGCCCACAGTCATCCTCCAGCCGTCGCCGGCGTCTGCGCTCCGCTCCAGCTCTCCAGGGCGAGCAGCCCGTCCTCGGCTCGTCCCGGCACCTCCCCGGCGACGTCCCCGAACTCCTGTCCCGCCATGGCACCTGCCGCCACACGTGCCGCGATGCCCTGCGCGATGACGGCGAACTTGAAGTTGGCGAACGCCTCGTAGTAGCCGAGCACCTCCGGATCGATCCCTGTGGCCGCTGCGTAGCGGCGTGCCAGGTACTCGCGGTCGGGGAAACCGGGGGCCTGCGTCAGCGACGGCACGAGCGACGACGTCCGGTCGTCGGGCCCGAACCAGAAGAACAGCAGCATCCCCAGATCGGTCAGAGGGTCGCCGACGGTCGACATCTCCCAGTCGAGCACGGCCGCCACCCGGCCGGGAGCCTCAGGGACCAGCACGCAGTTGTCGAGGCGGAAGTCGCCGTGCAGGAGGGCCGGCGGTGGACTGACCGGCACGCGTCGCACCAGGGCGGCGCCCAGGGCCTCCAGCTCAGGTGACGGCCGGTCGCTGCTCGACCGGGCCGACTGGTCGCGCCAGCGACGAACCTGCCGCTCCAGGAAACCGTCGGGTCGCCCGAAGTCCGCCAGCCCGACGGTGGCGACATCGACCGCGTGCAACGCAGCCAGCGTGTCGACGAGTCCGTCCGCGAGCGCCTGCTTCTCGTCGACCGTCGACGCGAAGCCGGCGGGCAGCTCGTCCCGCACGATGTGACCCTCGACCTTCTCCATTACGTAGAAGGGCACGCCCAGCAGCTCGGCGCCCTCCTCGAGGTGCACGATCCGCGGCACGGGCACGGCGGAGCCGTGAAGGGCGCGCTGCACCCGCACCTCGCGCGTCATGTCGTGCGCGCTCGGGAGCAGGGCCCCTGTCGGCGGACGGCGCAGGATCAACGCCCCTGACGCCGAGGTCAGCTCGAACGTCAGGTTGGACTTTCCCCCCGCCACGAGGCGAGCCTCGAGGTCGAGCCAGGCGTCGTCGTCCGTCGACGACGCCAGGACGCGTCCCAGCCGCGCGGGCCGCACGAGGTCGCCGCTCATCCGAGGGTCCTCGGGATCCACGTGCTGAAGTCCGGCCACAGGGTCGTGACGGCCAGCACGCCGAGCGCGGCTCCGTAGAAGGGCAGGAGTGGCCTGATGACTTGGTCGAGGCGTACCCCGGCGAGGCGACAGGACAGGAAGAGGTTGCCGGCGAAGGGTGGGGTGATCATCCCGATCTCCAGGTTGAGCAGCATGATGGCGGCGAAGTGCAGCGGGTCCACACCGACGGCCGCGGCGATGGTGGCGAAGATCGGCGTGAGCACGAGGATGCTCGTGTTCGTCTCGAGGAACATCCCGACGAGCAGGAGCAGGATGTTCGTGAGGAGCAGGAAGACGAGCGGGCTCTCGATGTTGGAGACGACCAGGTCGCTCAGCGCCTGCGGGACCTGCAGCGTCGTGATCATTCGGCCGGCGATGCTCGCGAACGCGATCAGCACCGACAGGATCGCGCTGACGAGCGCGGCACTGCGGAAGACGCCCCAGAGCCCGTTCACCTTGATGCCTCGGTAGACGAAGACCGAGACGATCAGGCCGTACAGCGCCGTGACGCCGGCGGCCTCGGTCGGCGTGAATAGGCCGCCGTAGATGCCACCGAAGATCAGCACCGGCATGAGCATCGCCGGAAGGACGTGCCAGCCCGACCGGCCGATCCCCTTCAGGTACTCCCCCGTCGGGGGACGGACCGACTTGTCCTGCGTTCCTCGGCTGTACAGGTAGTTGATGATGATGAACACGACGATCAGTGCGATGGCCGGCCCGACCGTCGCGAGCCACACGTCGGCGATCGAGAGACCGGCGGTGACGGCGTAGAGGATGCCCGGCACACTCGGAGGGATGAGGATGCCGATGAAACCTGCGGACCCGATGAGCGCCGCCGTGTAGCGGCGTTCGTACCCGGCCTTGTCCATCTCGGGGACCATGAATCCGCCTACCGCCGCGATCGTGGCGATCGAGGATCCCGTGACGGTGCCGAAAAGGCCGGACGCGATGACGGCGATGGCTCCCATGCTGCCGCGGACGTGCCCGACGATCGAGCGGGCGAATCCCACGATCGCCGCGGACACCCCGCCGCGTGCCATGAGGGTGCCGGCAAGCACGAAGCCCGGGATCGCGAGGAACGGGAAGGAGTCGAGGGCGCTGACCGCGACCTGGGGCGCGTCGCGGACGTCCGCGCCGGCGAGCAGCAGGACCGTGATCGCGGCCCCGCCGATGCCGATGCCGATCGGCACCTTCAGCGCGAGCGCGACGAACAAGATGAGGATGAAGGCGACGATGCCGACGATGGGATCCATCACGACATCTCCGCCGGGAGGTTCTTCGTCAGCAGCTCGTCGGCGAGCGGCTCGTTGAGCGAGACAGCCACGTAGTGGAACGCGCCTGTGATGGAGGTGACGAGCACCGACGCGGAGACCCACCACAGCGGGATCCCCATGACGACCGAGCGGGTGTCCACGTCACGCTGGAAGCCGATCTGCTCCCAGCCGAGCACGGCCAGGTAGGTCAGGAAGCATGCGCCGACGAACGCACCCAGCCGCTGCGCAGCCAGCACGACCGACTCGGCCCGCGCGGGCCCGGCCCAACGCTCCGCCATCGGTGTGAGCACGTCCACCCGGATCTCCTCCTTGTAGTGGACCGAGGCCGCGGCGCCGAGGAACGAGCACCAGATGTAGAGGTAGCGGCTGGCCTCGCCCGGCCAGGACAGTCCGAGGTCGAGCCCGATGCGGGCGGCGGCCTGCAGCAGGATGGTCAGGACCACGGCCATGAGACCGAGCGTGGCCAGGGCCAGCTCGGCCCGGGCCAGGCCCGCGCTGAGTCCCCAGAGGACTCGGCGCGGGCCGCCCGTGCGCGGGGTGCTGGCGAAGAAGCTCACGAGGTCACTCGGAGCCGAGCGATGCGTCGATCTGGTCCAGGATCTCGGCGTCGAACTCGTCCTCGTACTCGGCCCAGACCTTCTGCGCCTCCGCGCGGAGCGTCGCCACGGAGGCGGCGTCGAGCTCGTCGAACGTGACTCCGGCGTCCTCGAGCTTGGCCCGGTTCGTCTCGACGTCCTTGATGTTCTGCTCGATCTCGAACGCGGCGGCGTCCTCGGCGGCCTTCTGCACGACGGCCTGGTCCTCCGAGGAGATGGAGTCCCAGATCTTGGCGTTGATGACGTAGCCCACCGCGCTGTAGGAGTGGTTGGTGACGGTCATGTGCTTCTGCACGTCCCCGAAGCCGAAGCTCGCCGTCAGGTTGATCCCGTTCTCCTGACCGTCGACCAGGCCCTGCTGCAGAGCGGTGAGCACCTCGGTGATGGGCAGTGGCGTGACCTTGGCACCCAGCGCCTCGAAGAAGTCGACCAGCACCGGGACGGGGGTGACCCGGAGGTTCAGGCCCTTGATGTCGTCAGCGCCGGTGACGGGGCGCTTGCTGTTGCTGAGCGCGCGGAAGCTGTTGTCGCCCCAGGCGAGCACCTTGATGTCCTTCTTCGCGAGCTGCTCCGTGTTGTACTCCCCGATGAAGCCGCCGTAGTAGTGCTCCTTCACCTCGTCCATGTCCCGGAAGAGGTAGGGCAGGCCGGCGACGGAGATCTTGGGCTCGACGGCACTGAGGCCGAAGTCGGAGATGATCCCCGCCTCGAGCGTGCCGCGCTGCACGGCCTCCGACATCGTCGCCTCGTCACCGACGACGCCGTTGAGCTGCAGGACGACCTTGACGCGACCGGCCGTGCCCTCCTCGACGTCCTTCTTGAACTGCTCGGCGGACGGGGTCATGGCGTTGGTGGGCGCAGCAGCGGAGCCGAGCGACAGCTCCACGCTGTCACCGTCCTGCGCACCCCCTCCGCAGGCGGCGAGCGTGAGGGCCGAGGCGATGACGAGGACGAAGATGCGTCGTTTCACGGGTCTTCCTTACTGTTGGGGGGGAACTGCTGGGGACTGGTCACGTACGACGCGGCGCAAGATCTTGCCCGTCGGATTCTTGGGAAGCTCGTCGACGAACTCGACGACCCTCGGGATCTTGTAGGCGGCGAGCTCGCGGCGGCAGTGCGCCTGGATCTCCTCGACGGTCGTCTCGCGACCGGGCCGCAGCGAGACGACCGCCCGGACGATCTCCCCCCAGCGCTCGTCAGGGTGGCCGACGACGGCGGACTCGGCCACCGCGTCGTGCGTGAGCAGGACCCCTTCGACCTCGGAGGGGTACACGTTCTCGCCACCGGAGATGATGAGGTCGTTCTTTCGGTCGGCCAGGAACAGGTAGCCGTCCTCGTCCACGCGGCCCATGTCGCCGACCGAGCACCAGCCGGACTTCTCCAACGTCGAGGCCGTGGCCGCCGGGTTGCGCCAGTACTCCGAGAGCAAGATCGTCTCGCCGCGGATCCACACCTCGCCGACCTGGCCGGCGGGCAGCACCCGACCGAGCGGGCCGCGGATCTCGACCTCTGCCCCGACGACGGGACGTCCGACGGACGCCTTCTTCTCCGGGGGGTCCTCGGTGCGGAGCGAGGAGACGATACCGGTCTCGGTGGCCCCGTATCCCTCACCGACCTCGCAGCCGAGCAGCTCCTCTACCGATCGCTTCAGGTTCACCGAGATGGGAGCGCTGCCGCAGAGGAAGTGACGCAGGTGCGACAGGTCGCGTCCGGCGACGGCGTCGGGGCCGAGGTCGACGAGCAGCTTGAGCATCGTCGGCACGACGGACGTGTGGGTGATGCGCTCGCTCTCGAGGAGCGCCAGGACTCGGCTCGCGTCGAAGCTGAGGTCCGGGCTGATGACGTTCGTAGCGCCGGCCATTGCACACGTGACGCCGAACCACGTGCTGTTGGAGTGGAACATCGGCATCAGGGTCAGGAAGCGGTCGTTGCGCTCGCTCGGGGCCCGGTACTCGAGCATGAGCGACAGGCTGTTGCGCACCAGGCTGCGGTGCGGCACGACGGCACCCTTCGGTCGCCCCGTGGTGCCCGAGGTGTAGCCGATGAAGAACGGGGACTCCGGGTCGACCGTGCGCGCGTCGATCGGCGACCCGGACCCGGCCGCGAGCCAGTCGTCGTAGGTGTCGGCCCACTCGGGCGTCTCCTCCGGCGTGCCGAGGACCACGAAGCGCACGTCCAGCTCGGGGTCGCGCTCGCGCGCGGCGGCGGCGACCGGCAGGAGGGCGGGCTCGACGAGCAGCAGGCGCGGCTCCGCGTCGTGCAGCACGTGTGAGAGCTCGCGCTCGACCGACCGGAAGTTCACCGGCACCGCGACGACGCCAACCCGGGCCACGCCGAACCACAGGTCGACGACCTCGCCCCGGTTGCGCAGCAGGAATGCGCACCGGTCGCCCTTGTCGAGCCCTGACATGAGCAGGGCCCGTGCGACGGCGGCAGCCCGATCGACGAGCTCCAGGTAGGTGACCGCGCGGGCACCGTGGACCCACGCCTGGCCCTCGGGGTTCTTGGTGGCCGACTGGTCGAGGTGGTCCGACAGCGTCAGGAGCACGACCCACTTCCTTCCTCAGACACTTCAGGCAGTCTCGAACAAACGGAACGATCGTTCGGCGTCGCTACAGAGTGCCCCGCGCGTCGTGGTGATGTCAATCACTTTCCCTTAGAGGATCCCCTGTGTATGGTGCCGAGTAGGAGGCGCCACGCGGTGGCGACCGATTCAACATTCGCTCGCGAGTGTTCAAAAAACCTGAACAAAGCGAGCGCCGTGTTCACCGCCCTGCGAGGTGCGGGGCGGCTGACGAAGGGACTGCACGATGAAGAGGTACTGGCCGGCCGAGCTCGCCGCGCAGGCACTCCGGCGCGAGGACGTGACCGCGATGTTCGGCCTTCTCGGTGGACATATCAACCCGATCCAGGACTTCGCGTACCGCACCGGCATCGAGATCTTCCAGGTCCGCCACGAACAGGCCGCTGTCCACGCCGCCGACGGCTACGCACGCGTCACCGGACGCCCCGGCGTGGCCTTCGCCACCGCCGGTCCCGGCATGACGAACACCGTGACCGCCATGCACATGGCGTACGGGGCTCACAGCCCCGTCGTCCTCCTGCTCGGTGGGCACAAGCTCCGCGAGGAGGGCCGTGACACCGCCCAGGAGGCCGACGCGCAGTCCGTCCTCGCCTCGGTCACCAAGTCCTTCCGCCGCGTCACGATGCCCGAACAGGCGGACCTGTTCATCAAGCAGGCGTTCCGAGAGGCCATGACCTACCCCTACGGGCCGGTCGCGATCGAGTTCCCCGTCGACACCTTCAACTTCGAACCCATCGCCGCCACGGACCAGCTCGGCTACGTCGACCGCGGCGCACCCGTGGGTCGCCCCCCGCGCTCGGCCGGGGACGCGGAGGGCGTCGCGAAGGCGTTCCGCATCTTGAGCGAGGCCGAGCGGCCGGTGGTCATCGGCGGTGACGGCGTGCACTGGGATGGGGCCGCGGAGGAGCTGCAGAGGTTCGTCGAGCGGTTCGCCGTGCCCACCAACCTGCGACGCCACGCCCGCGGCGCGATTCCCGAGAGCCACCCGCTCGCGGTGCCGTCGGCCGTGCGCAAGGGCGTGCTCGCCGACGCCGACGCGGTCATGCTGCTGGGGCTGCACCTGAACTACTTCGAGGGCTTCGGCGACTGGAAGTCCGACGCCCGGTTCATCCAGGTGAGCCGACACCCCAGCGACGTCGGCGTGAACCTGCCGACCGACGTCGAGATCACGGGCGACGTGCGCTCGGTGCTCGGCCAGCTCAACGCGCTCGCGCAGGACCTCCCCGCCCGCGGGTCCACGCCGTGGTCGACGGAGGTCGGGGCGCGGACGGCGGCGTGGCGCGAGCAACGTGACGCCGAGACCGAGAAGCACCGAGACCCGGAGCGGCGCATCCACCCGACGGTGTTCTCCGAGGAGCTGTGCGCGGCCCTTCCGCAGGGCATGCCCGTGGTCCTGGACTCCTTCACCGCGTCCGGCTACGTCGTCCAGCACATCGACCCCGTCCAGACCGGGCAGGTCATGGACGCCGGCCTATCCGCAGCCTTCGGCCACGGTGTCGGCATGGCCATCGGCGCATCGGTGGGGCGGGGGTACACCCCCGTCGTCTCCGTCCTGGGCGATGGTGGTGCAGGTCTCGGCGGCGGCGACATCGAGACCGCCGTGCGCTACGGCGTGCCGGCCGTGTTCATCGTGTACAACAACAGCGCCCTCTGCGGCGGGCTCGAGAAGTACGCCTACGGCGAGGACTACGCCGTGCTCGGACCGAACGCCCGTGGCGGCTTCGACGTCACCCGCGACATGCCCTACGAGAAGATGTGGGAGCTCATCGGCTGCCACGCCGAGCTCGTGACGGCCCCGGGCGAGCTGCCCGCGGCCCTCGAGCGGGCCCTCGCGTCGGGGCGGACCGCGGTCGTCAACGTCCTCTCCGACCGCGACGCGACGCCTGGCCTGTACGAGACGCACCACGCCCGGGACATGTTCTGGCACCTCCCGGCCGACGAGGTGCAGGCGCCGGCGCGCAGCCGTCACCACGAACAGCTCTACGAGCGCTTCCACGACGGGCGCAAGCTCGCCGAGGACCTCCTGGGCGGCGAGGGGTGAGGGTCCCGTGCGCATCGCGCTGCTGACGACCTGCCTGGCGGACGCGATGCACCCGCGCGTGCCCGAGGCGGTGCAGACCCTCCTGCGTCGCCTCGGGCACGACGTCGTGGTGCCCCCCGGGCAGACGTGCTGCGGGCAGATGCACCTCAACACCGGCTACGCCCGCCAGGCCGTGCCCGTCGTTCGTCACCACGTCGAGACCTTCGAGTCCGCGAGCTACGACGTCGCCGTCGTCCCGTCCGGATCCTGCGTCGGCTCGATCCGGCACCAGCACGGCAGCGCGCTCCGCCGCCTCGGCCACGAGGGCCTCGCCGACCGGGCGGACGCGGTCGCCGGCCGGACGTTCGAGCTGTCCGAGCTGCTCGTCGACGTGCTCGGCCTCGACGACGTCGGCGCCTGGTTTCCCCATCGCGTCACGTACCACCCCACCTGCCACTCCCTGCGGATGATCCGCGTCGGGGACAAGCCGACCACCCTGCTGCGCGCGGTCGACGACCTCGAGCTCGTCGAGCTCCCCGGCCAGGACCAGTGCTGCGGCTTCGGTGGCACCTTCGCGCTGAAGAACTCCGGCACCTCCACGGCGATGCTCGAGGACAAGGTCGCGGCCGTCTCCTCGACGCGCAGCGTCGTCTGCACCGCCGGTGACTCCTCCTGCCTGATGCAGATCGGCGGAGGACTCTCTCGGGCCGGCGACCCCACGCGCACGGTCCACCTCGCCGAGATCCTGGCGAGCACGCGCGAGCGGCCGTGGTCACCGTGAGTGCCGTCTTCCTCGGCCTGCCCGGCGGCCTCGGCAACATCTCCGCCGAGCGCGCCTTCCCCGCGGCGGCGGAGGACGCCCTGGCCGACAGCCAGCTGCGCGCGAACCTCGCGCACGCCACC
Source organism: Aeromicrobium sp. 50.2.37 (assembly GCF_024655735.1). NCBI lineage: Bacteria > Bacillati > Actinomycetota > Actinomycetes > Propionibacteriales > Nocardioidaceae > Aeromicrobium > Aeromicrobium sp. 50.2.37. The sequence goes on along the minus strand of NZ_JANLGG010000021.1, from coordinate 52,289 downwards.
GGGACCATCCGCGAGCGGAGGCTTGCCGCCGTCGCCGAGGTCGCCGACTGGGAGGATCTGAGACGCGCGGGCGAGGCCATCAAGACCGACGCCATGCGCCGCCTGCCCGAGCTGCTCCAGCAGCTGGAACGCTCCGTCGTCGCCCGAGGCGGCCATGTCCACTGGGCTCGGGACGCCGACGAGGCCAACCGGATCGTCACCGACCTCGTCCGAGCCGCCGGCGCGGACGAGGTGGTCAAGGTGAAGTCGATGGCGACGCAGGAGATCGGCCTGAACGAGCACCTCGAGACCGAGGGCATCCGGGCGGTCGAGACCGACCTGGCCGAGCTCATCGTCCAGCTCGGCGACGACAGGCCGAGCCACATCTTGGTGCCCGCGATCCACCGCAACCGACACGAGATCCGCGACATCTTCGCCGCCCGGATGCCGGGCATCCCGCACGACCTCGGCGACGACCCGCACGAGCTCGCGATGGCGGCCCGGCGGTACCTGCGCGAGAAATTCATGACCGCGCGGGTCGCGGTCAGCGGCGCGAACTTCGCCGCCGCCGACACGGGCACGCTCGCCGTGGTCGAGTCGGAGGGAAACGGGCGGATGTGCCTGACCCTCCCGCAGACGCTCATCTCGGTGATGGGCATCGAGAAGGTCCTGCCCTCGCTCACGGACCTCGAGGTCTTCCTGCAGCTGTTGCCGCGCTCGTCGACCGCCGAGCGGATGAACCCGTACACATCGCTCTGGACGGGCGTGCACCCCGGGGACGGACCGCAGGACGTGCACCTGGTGCTGCTGGACAACGGGCGCAGCCGGGTCCTGGCCGACGAGGTGGGTCGCGCCGCCCTCAACTGCATCCGCTGCAGCGCCTGCCTCAACGTGTGCCCGGTCTACGAGCGCACCGGTGGACACGCGTACGGCTCGGTCTATCCAGGACCGATCGGAGCGATCCTCTCCCCCATGCTCACGGGGATGCAGCCGGGCGACGTCACGAGCACCCTGCCGTTCGCGTCGACCCTGTGCGGCGCCTGCTACGACGCGTGCCCGGTGCGCATCGACATCCCGTCGATCCTCGTGCACCTGCGCACCGAAGCGGTGGAGAGCGGTGCCGGGGCACCGCACCGCGGGCAGGACCTCGCGATGGCAGCGGCCTCCTGGACCATGAGTGGTTCGCGGCGCTGGCAGCTCGCGCTGCGCCTCGCGTCCTGGGGCCGGTTCCTGGCCCGCGCCGGACGGTTTCGACGGCTTCCGGGCCCGCTCGCGGCATGGACGCGCTCGCGCGACCTCCCGGCGCCCGCCCACCGTCCCCGCCGCCGCGACCGAAGGACGTCCCGATGACCCCCACCGCCCGCGACGTCGTGCTTGCCCGGCTCCGCACGGCGCTCGACGGCGCTACGCCCCTGCCGCCTCACCCGCGGACGTACGACCGGGCCGAGCTCGTCGGCGCCAGCGACGTCAACAGGTTCGCCTCCGCGGTGGAGGAGTACCGCGCGCGCGTGCACAGGACGAATCCCGAGGACGTGCGGGCCACGATCGAGTCCCTCGTGGGTGGCCGGGCGCACGTCGTGCCCCACGACCTGCCGACCGACTGGCTGCCGGTCGGACACGTGGTCGATCCTCCGCTCGCGCCGCTCGCGCCGCTCGAGCTCGACGCGCTGGAGGCCGTCGTGACCGGCGCACTGCTCGGGATCGCCGCCACCGGCACGATCGTGCTGGACGCCGGGCCGGGTCAGGGTCGCCGGGCCCTGACCCTCGTGCCGGACCACCACGTCTGCGTCCTCACCGAGGAGCAGGTCGTCGACACCGTGCCCCAGGCCGTGGCCCGGCTGGACCCGGGACGCCCGATCACCTTCGTGAGCGGGCCCAGCGCCACCAGCGACATCGAGCTGCAGCGCGTCGAGGGCGTCCACGGTCCACGCCGACTGGACGTCGTCCTGGTCGGGCGACGCCGTTGAGGGTCGGTCAGCCGGCCGCCCCCGGTGCGCGGTGGACGCAGAGCGCCTCGACCTCGGCGAGGACCATCCCGTCGGTGGTGACCTCTCCGCGGACGAACCGCTTGCGTCCCTCGACGCGCTCGAGACGCAGCGTGTAGTCGAGCCATTCATCGACCGGCGTCAGCCGCCGGTAGTCGACGTGCAGGTAGGCCGTCCGCGCGAAGATGCCCTCCGGCGCGTTGGCCAGCCGACCCACCATGTCGTCCAGGAACAGGGCCAGGGACCCGCCGTGGACCGATCCCACGCCGGCGAAGTGCGGACGGAACCTGACGTCGCCGCTCAGGACTGAGCCGTCCTCCTGCCGCACGCGGAACGGCGGCTGCAGTGAGCGGTCCCGCACACCCGTCCTGGGGTCGGCGCCGGCCGCCGCCACGGGGTCGCCGGTGCCGGTGTCGGCCACCGGGAGCGAGGAGGACATGGCTTCCACCGCGCGCTCGAGGCGCTCGGCGTGGGCCTCGAGCTCGCCGGCGTCCCCTCCGCACCAGACCAGGACGTCCTCGAGCCGGGCGCACACCGCCACGAGCCGTCCGTAGGCGGCCCGGGTCGCGGCTGTCGTCGCGGCCATCAGTTCACCGCCCGGTCCGCGCCGGCCCAGTGCGGGGCACGGATCGCCTTCTTGTCGACCTTCCCGTACGGGGTGAGCGGGAGCGACTCGACGATCGCGTAGTCCTTGGGACGCTTGTAGGCCGCGAGGTGCTGCCGGCAGTGGTCCTCGAGCTCGGCGATCTCCACCTGGCCCCGTGGGACGACCACGGCGTGCACCCGCTCGCCCCACTCGTCGTCCGGCACCCCGATCACGGCCGCCTGCGCGACGCCCGGATGGAGCGAGAGTGCCGCCTCCACCTCGATGCCGAAGACGTTCATGCCCCCGCTCACCACCATGTCGGCGAGCCGGTCGACGAGGAACAGGTACTCGTCGGCATCGAGCCGCCCGATGTCACCGGTGCGCAGCCAGTCGCCGTGGAACCGCTCCGAGAACCCCTCGGGATCACGCCAGTAGCCGACCATGACGTAGGGGCTGCGCAGGCAGACCTCGCCCACCTCTCCGGCCGGCAGCGCGGCGCCGTCCGGTCCGCGGACGGAGACCTCGCACATCGTCGAGGCGCGGCCCGCCGACGCCAGCAGCTCCGGGCGGTCCGACGCCAGGACGTGGTCGCTCTTGCGCAGCAGCGTGGCGTACTGCGGGCACTCCGTCTGGGCGTAGAGCTGCTGGAGGACCGGGCCGAGGACGTCGAGCGCCCGGCGCAGCAGCCCGGGGGACATGGGGGCAGACCCGTACTGGAAGGTCCGCATCGAGGTCGGCGCCCACCCGTCACGCTCGGCGACGTCCAGGATCCGCTTCACCATCGTCGGCACCCCGTAGGACCAGGTGACCTCGTGCTCGTCGACGAGGGCGACCCAGCGCTCGGCGTCGAACCTGGGCTCCACGCGGACGTGGGCGCCGCCAAGCAGTGCGGCCTCGGTGAACAGGCCCGCGGAGTGCGGCAGGGGCGTCGTCAGGAGCAGGTGCGAATCGGCGTCGATGCCGGCGTCCAGAAGGTGCGCCCACAGGTTGTGCAGGACGGTGTCCTGCGAGTGGACGATGCCCTTGGGGCGCCCGGTGGTGCCGCTCGAGAGGTAGATGGCAGCAGGATCGGCGAGGGTGACGTCGACGGGTCCGGGCAGCACGTCGCCCGCCCCGACGTCGGCCACCCAGCCGGGCGCCAGCTCGACCACCGCCGTGCCGGCGGGGACGTCGCTGCAGCGCTCTCGTCCCTCGGCGTCCACCACGACGACGACCGGCTCGACGAAGGCCAGGGCACGCCCCACCTCAGCCGGAGCCATCATCATGTTCAGAGGCGTCTTGACGGCGCCTCTGGCCATGATGGCGAGGTCGGCCGCCACGAAGCCCGGCCCGTTGCCGAGCAGGAGGGCGACGCGGTCACCCGCCCCCACCCCGTGGGCCGCCAGCAGGCCGGCGACGTGTCCCGCGGCGGCTCCGAGCTCTCGGTGGCTCCAGGTGAGGCCGGGCGTGCTGAGGGCGGGGCGGTCACCGCCACGAGCCAGCGACCGGCGGAAGGCGCTCCACAGATTCATGTCATGACTCCTTGGTCGGTTCGATGTCGGTCTGTACCGAGCGGGCCCGGACGACGAGCACGACGCACGTCGCCAGGAACGGCAGCGCGGCGAGGACCAGGACCGCCGTGCCGGGCCCGAGGACGGGCCCCAGCCCGGCGATCGCAGCCCCCCCGCCTCCGCCGACGAAGAACACCAACGTGGCGATGCCCACCGCCGAGGAGCGCACGCGCGGCTGCGTCGAGGTCGCGACGGCGGCGCCGAGGGCCGGCTGCCCGATCGCGAAGGCCAGGTTCACCGGCACCATCGCGGCGATGAGCAGCACCTCCGCGTGCGAGGCGCCGATGGCGGCCATGGCCAGGCCTGCACAGGCGAGGCCCGTGGCGAGGCCGATCGCTCCCAAGGGGCCCGTGCGCCGGATCGCGTGCGCCGCCACCCGGGGCGCCAGGACCCCGACGAGGGCACTGGGCACGAGCGATGCGCCGATCGCCACGGCGCTCCACCCGCGGTCCGCGAGCCCACTGGGGATCACGACGAGCAGCCCGAACCAGGCCGCCGGGACCGTCGAGGCGGCCAGCGCGGGCCAGACGAACTCGCCGGTGCGCACCACGGCGAGCGGGACGAAGCCGTCGGGGCGACGCGACGTCCAGATCACGAGCAGCGGCGCGGCGAGGAGCATCGCGCCCACGGCAGCCCTGAGCAGGGCACCGGAGTCCGCGTCGAGCACGGTCTGCAGCACGACGACCACGGCGCCCGCCACGATCATCACGAGCGCGGCCCCCACGACGTCGATGCGCACGGGCGACCCGGTCGTGGGGAGTCCCGGCCAGAGCACGAGGAGGACCAGCGGCGCGAGGGCCGGCAAGCACATGACGAGCCGCCAGCCGCCGACGATCTCCAGCAGTCCCCCGAGCAGTGGACCGGTCGCACCCACGAGGATGGCCGTGCCGCTGAGCCGGGTGAGCCCCCGGGTCAGCACCTCCCCCTCGAACCGTGCGGTGACGAGTGCAACGACCAGGACCGGGACCGCCGCAGCCCCGACACCCTGGATCGCGCGAGCGGCGATGAGCAGCGGGAAGGTCGTGGCGAAGGCCGCGAGGACGGCGCCGGTCGCCATCATCCACACGCCGATCGCGAGGGTCCGGCGGATGCCCCACCGGTCGGCCATGCGCCCGTGCACCGCGGTGCCCATCGCGAGCGTCACGGCGTAGGTGCTGATGACCCAGGAACCAGCCGCCCCTCGGACCTCGAGGGCGTCGGTGATGGACGGCACGACCACTGCGACCGCGGCGCTGCCCGTTCCGGTCAGCCCGAACAGGATGCCGGCCAAGGTCGCGACCCGCAGAGCCCCACCGAGCTCGCCGTAGCGGTCAGCGCGCATCGCGCGGGACGTGCTCGACCATCCGTAGTGCAAGCTCCACGTACTGTCGGGCGATCACCTCGGGCGGCTCCGGACCGTCCACGCGGAACCAGTAGACGAGGCCGACGCACATCAGGATGACCGCGCGTCCCGCCACCCGGGGCGTCGACGTCGCGAAGGTCGCCTCGTCGCGACCCCGCTCGACGAGGTCGAGCAGGCCCTTCTCGACCCTGATCCGCTTGTCGCGGATCCGCACGGCGGCGTCTCCCTCGAGGCTGCGCTGCTCGCTGCGTCCGAGGAAGCCCCAGTCGCGCCGGAAGGTGTGGAAGAGCGCCAGGCACTCGACGGCGTGCACGAACTGTCCCTGGAGGTCGTCGGCCTCAGCGACGGCAGCGTCGAAGCGCCACAGCAGGTCGTCCATCGTGTGATCGAGGATCCGCACCAGCATCTCCTGCTTGCTGGCGTAGTGGTGATAGATGCCGGGCACCGAGAGCTGGGCGCGGCGCGCGATGTCACGCATCGTCGAGCCGTGGTACCCGACCTCCATGAACGCCTCGAGGGCGGCCTGGAGCGGTCCGTCGAAGGGAGCGGGCTCGAAGACCCGCCAGTCCCACGCGGTGTCGTCCGGCGCGTTCGCCGCCCCTGCCTCATCGCGCTCGTCGCCTGTGAGGAGCCGGTCCACCGGCACGTCGAGAAGGGCCGCGATCTCGGTGAGACGGACGGCGCTGACGCTCGTCCGTCCGTTCTCCACGGCGCTCATCGTGGCCGGCGAGACTCCCAGCTCGGCCGCGAGCTCGCGCAGCGTCACCCCGCGGGCGTTGCGGGCCTGTCGAATCCGTCCGCCGAGTGCCACCGCCAGGTCGTCCTGGTCCCGCACCCGCCCCCGCAGCGCCTCAGACATTTCGTGCTCTTTCCTCGCTTCACGACTCTCGTCGTCGTGAAATGTTTGGTTGGGTCGAACAAAGCATACCACCGCTCGGTTTTCTGCAGCGTCATCCTTCTGACCGTTCTGCCCTCCCAATTGGCGCAATTCATCCTGCGCTTGTGATTGACATCACCACGAGAACCCTGCATATTGCAGATGTTGAACTTTGCCGAACGATCGCTCTGTCTACACCGAGGACGACCATGTCGCTACTCCACGAACGCGCGGAGGACCTGCCCCCCGCCTGTCGGGCCCCGCGGCTCGATCGCGTGCTGGCCGTGGTCAGCGGAGCCATCGCTGCGGCGTGCACGTGGCTCGTCGCCGCGATGCTCACGATCATGCTGGTGTGCGTGCTCCTGCAGGTCCTGAGCCGCTACTGGTTGCACTTCCTCGGGGGCGGACCTGAGGAGATCGCCCGGCTCTGCATGGTCGGCGCCGTCTTCCTCGCCCTGCCGGCTCTCGCGCAGTACTCCGAGAACATCCGCCTCGACGTGGCTCAAGAGCTCCTGAGCAGCGCGGCGGCACGCGAATGGCTCACCCGCCTGGCCCTCGCCGCCGAGGTCGTCTTCCTGACCGTGCTGAGCGTGCTGGCGATCGACTTCGTCCAGACCCTCTCGTTGTCCTCCCAACGCAGCCCGTCACTCGAGCTGCGTCTGTACTGGAGCCGCATGCCTGTACCGGTCGGAGCCGGCCTCGGCGCGCTCGTCAGCGCGTGCGTCCTCGTCCGGCGCTTCCTCGTGCGTGGACTCCTCCCCGCCTCGGCCCCCGCGCCCGCCTCCACGGATCGGAGCACCCTCGCATGATCGTCGCCGTCCCCCTCGTGCTGGTCGTCGTGCTGCTGCTCGTCGGCGTGGCCGTCGCGGCCGCGTTCGGGCTGGGCTCGATCGTCGGGCTCGAGATGCTCGGCCAGGACCTCGCCGCTGCGCCGGCGATCATGTTCGCCGGCGTCGACTCGTTTCCCCTGATGGCCGTCCCGTTCTTCCTTCTCGCGGGCACGCTCATGAAGGACGGCGGAATCTCCACCCGACTGGTGCGCTTCATCGGGTCGATCATCGGTCGCGTCCGCGGCAGCGCCGGGCTCACCGTCATCTATGCGAGCGCCTTCTTCGGCGCCATCTCCGGCTCCTCCGTCGCCACCGTCTCAGCCATGGGCTCGATCCTCTCCCCGGAGATGCGTCGCGACGGCTACCCGAGCCACTACATCGGCGCACTCACCGCCGTGTCGGGGACGCTGGGGATCCTGATCCCACCGAGCATCCCGATGATCGTCTTCGGCATCGCGACGGGCACGTCGATCGGGGACCTGTTCCTCGCGGGCATCAGCGCCGGCGTCCTCCTGATCATCGCGCTGACGATCATCCATCTCGTGCTCACCCGGCGGTTCCCCGACGTCCTCACCCAGGCGACGATGACCACCGAGGAGCGCGACTCGCGGCGCCTGCGGCGGACGTTCGGCCCCGCCGTCCCGGCCCTGACGCTCCCGTTCCTCATCCTGGGCGGCATCTACGGCGGCGTCTTCACGCCGACGGAGGCCGGAGCGGTGGCCTGCCTGGCAGCCATCCTGCTGGGCTTCCTCGTCTACCGCACGCTCACGGTCCCCTCCCTCTCCAAGACGATGCGCGAGGCGGCGATCACGACCGCGAGCCTGCTGATCATCCTGGCCGCTGGCACGCTCTTCTCACGCTTCCTCACCCTCTCTCGGGCCAGCACGGAGATGGCCGAGTGGGTCGCCGAGCACGCGTCCAACCCGCTCGTCTTCCTGCTCCTGGCCAACATCGTCATCGCCGCCGTCGCGCTCTTCGTGGAGGAGAACACGACGATCATCATCCTGGCGCCGCTGCTGGTCCCCATCGCTGTCGCTCTCGGGATCGATCCGGTCCACTTCGGCGCGATCATGGTCGTCAACATGGGCATCTCGCTCTCGACCCCACCCATGGCGCCCAACCTCTTCATCGCGGCCAAGGCCTGCGATGCCTCGTTCACCCAGATGACCAAGCCGACCCTGATCTTCCTCGGGTTCGGCGCCCTCCCGGTCCTGGTTCTCGTCACCCTCTTCCCCGACATGGTCCTGTTCTTCCGCTGACCACGATCCAACCCCCTCGAAGGAGTACCCATGAAGATCCGTAACGCGCGCGGTGCCGCGACCATCACGGCAACCGCCCTCGCGATGTCACTCGGCCTCGCGGCCTGCGGCGGCGGAGGTGGCGAGGGCGACTCGGTCACGATGCGCCTCGGCCACGTCTTCCCCGAGGGCTCAGAGATCGACGAGGCCGCCGACAGCTTCGCCGCTGCGGTCGAGGAGCGCACCGACGGTGCCGTCACGATCGACGTCTTCGCCGGCGGCCAGATCGGCAGCGACGAGGAGATGGCCACCGCTCTGAACAGCGGCACGCAGGAGGCCGCGATCCTGAGCCAGGGTTCCGCAGGCTTCGGCGATCCATCCCAGCTGGGCAACCTCCCGTACCTCGTCAGCAACTCCGAGCAGGCCGACGAGGTCTTCTTCGGCGACGGCTTCATCGCCGAGTGGGACAAGAAGACGCTGAAGGAGAACGGCATCATCGGCCTGGAGTTCGTCGAGAACGGCTTCCGCGCCCTGAGCAACAGCAAGCGCAAGGTCGAGTCGCCCGACGACGTCAAGGGTCTCAAGGTCCGCGCTCCCTCCACGGACATGATCATCAGCATCTTCGACACCTGGGGGGCCCAGGCCACGGCCATCCCGTTCCCCGAGCTCTACACGGCGCTCGAGCAGGGCACCGTCGACGGTCAGGAGAACGGCGTGACCCTGTTCAGGGACTCCAAGTTCGGCGAGGTCCAGAAGTACTTCACCGACACCCGCTACACCTTCGCGACCGCGGTCTTCTCCGTCTCCGAGACCACGTGGAACGGACTGAGCGAGGACCAGCAGTCGATCCTGCAGGAGGAGGCCGAGAAGGCGAGCCTCCAGCAGCGCAAGGACGTCCGGGCCAACGTGCAGGCCGCTCTCGACGAGCTCAAGGGTCAGATCGACGTCACCGTCCTGTCCGATGAGCAGCTCGAGGAGTGGAAGGCCAGCACGCAACCGGTCTACGAGCAGGCCCGCAAGACGTTCGGGTCGGACACCATCGACGACCTGCTGGCCGCCGTCGACGCCGCCCAGTCCTGAGCACGACCAGTCCTGTGCACGAGGCAGGGGGCCGGCCACGCCGGCCGGCCCCCTGCCGCTCTTCCGGGGAGATCACCAGATGAACCTGCGCCACGCCTCGATCAACGAGATGCTCGACCACCGAGCCACGCACGACGCCGACCGCCCCTTCGTGCGCGACAGGGACGGGGTCGTGCGCACCTACGCCGAGACCCACGTGGCGGTGCGACGCGTTGCCGGTGGTCTCGCCGGACGTGGCGTCGACGCCGGCGAAACGGTCCTCATCATGCTGCCCAACGGGCTGGCCATCGTCGACACCTGGCTGGCGTGCGCCGCCCTCGGGGCGGTCGAGGTGCCGGTCAACGTCCACCTGCGCGGCGACTTCCTGCGCCACGTCCTGGAGGACTCCAAGGCCCGCGTGCTCGTCGTCGCGGCCGACCTACTTCCGGCCGTCATCGAGGCCGGCCTACCCGAGCGGATCTGCGACGTCGTCGTCGTGGAGCCCGGCGACGGCGCCGTGGTCCCGGGGGTGGCGGTGCACGACTACGCCGAGCTCGCAGCGGCGGCGCCCGTGTCGACGCTCGCCCCCACCTCCGCGGGCGAGATGACCGGCATCTTCTACACGTCGGGGACGACCGGCCCTGCCAAGGGGATCATGTTCACCCACGGCCAGGGTGCCGCCACCGCCCGCAACTACGTGGACGCCACCGGCGCCGGTCCCGACGACGTCTTCTTCTGCTGCATGCCGTTGTTCCACAGCAACGCCCAGGTGCTGCAGGTCGTTGCACCGATGATGATCGGCGCCCAGGTCAGCATCTGGCCGCAGTTCACGGCGACGCGCTGGTTGGACCAGGTCCGCTCGGTGGGTGCGACGATCTCCAACACCCTCGGTGTGATGGCCGAGTTCCTGTACCGCCAGCCACCGCGACCCGACGACGCCGACAATCCCCTGCGGGTGCTGCAGACGATCCCGGCGCCGGCCGGTCTCGTGTCGAAGATCGAGGAGCGCTTCGGCCTGACCTGCATCGACGGCTACGGCCTGACCGACGTCGGGATGATCGCGTTCCGCCGCCACGACCAGCCCCTCGTGCCCGGCGCGAGCGGACGCGTCGTCGCGAGCGACTACGAGGTGGTCGTCGCCGACCCGGAGACCGACGTCCCCGTGCCCACGGGCCGCGTCGGCGAGATCCTGGTGCGTCCACGGGTCCCGGGCGCCTTCATGCTGGGCTACTGGAACCGTCCCGAGCTCACGTCCGCCGCGTGGCGCAACCTGTGGTTCCACACCGGCGACTCCGGACGCTTCGACGAGGACGGCAACCTGTTCTTCGTCGACCGGCTGGGCGACTCGATCCGCGTGCGGGGCGAGAACGTCTCCTCGGCACAGATCGAGGCCGTCGCCGTCGAGCATCCGGCGGTCGTCGCCTGCGCCGCCGTGGCCGTCCCCTCCGACGTCGGCGACTACGACGTGCTGCTGGCCGTCGTGCCGGCTCCCGGCGAGCATCCCGACCCGGCGTCACTCGTGCGGCACTGCGAGGGACGCATGCCCTACTTCGCCGTGCCTCGCTACGTCGACGTGGTCAGCGAGCTGCCGATGACGGCGACCCAGAAGATCCGCAAGATCGAGCTGCGACGCCGAGGCGTCCCACCCACCGCATGGGACCGCGCCGCTGCCGGGATCGTGGTCGCTCGATGAGCGGCCTGGTCCCGCACCGGGTCCGGACCGCCCTCGCCGCCGGCCGCCTGGCCCACGGCACGTGGGTGCAGACCGCCAGTCCCGAGGCGTGCAGCGCCGCGGCGGCCACGGGCTACGACTTCGTGGTGGTCGACCTCCAGCACGGCGCGAGCACCATGACGACCCTGACCAGTCTCGTCACCGCCGTGACGCGGTACGGCGCATCGCCCGTCGTGCGGCTGCCCGACCCGTCCCCCGAGCACGTGCCGCACGCCCTCGACGCCGGCGCCCACGGCGTCATCGTCCCGGAGCTGCGCAGCGCCGCACAGGCGCGAGCCGCGGTCGCGGCGTCCCGCCACGCCCCCGAGGGCACACGCGGCTCCTGCCCCACCGTCGCCGCCACCGCTCACGGAGCGATCGGCTGGGACGAGTACCTGGCGTGGTGCCGGACCGAACCCACCGTGTGGGGGTTGGTCGAGACGCGAGAAGCCGTCGAGGACATCGCCGGCATCGCTGCGTCGGGTCTCGACGCCCTCGTGCTCGGGCCGTTCGACCTCGCGATGGACCTCGGCCTCGACGGTGATGTCGACCACCCCGAGGTGGTCGCCGCGATGCGCAGCGTGGGCGAGGCTGCGCACGAAGCCGGCATCGAGACCGTCGCGGTGCTGTTCGAGACCGTCGACCGTGTCGCGGAGGGCGCGGGCCGTTGGGTCGAGCAGGGCTGCCGGATCCTGACGGCGTCGTCCGACCGCTGGCTTCTGACGCAGGGCTGGTCCGCTGCGCTGTCGGGGTTGCGCAGCGTCCCGGCCGTCCGTCAGGACAGGTAGAGCCCGCCGTCCACCCGGACGTGCTGGCCCTGGATCATCTCGAGCCCGGGTCCGCTGATCCGGTGGACGAGCTCTGCGACGTCCTCCGGACTGGTCCCCCGGCCGGCCGGCGTGCGCTCTGCCATGGCCTCGAGCCGCGCGTCGGCATCGGCGAACACCTCGCGGTAGGCGTCCGTGCCGATCGGACCGCAGGACACGGTGTTGACGCGCGCCCCGCGCGGTGCCAGCTCGACCGCCAGGTAGCGCACGATGGCCTCCGCGGTGGCCTTGGCGACCCCGATCGCGCCGTACCCCGGGACGACTCGTTGGGCACCGAGGCTGGAGAGGAAGAAGACGGCGCTGCCCGCGCCGAGGAGCCCATCCAGGACGCGCACCAGGTGCAGCAGCGAGATGCCTCCGGTGCGGATGGCCTCCTCGACGTCCGCGGGGGCGTGGCCGAGGAGCGGCCCCGGCAGCGGGCGCACGGCACCGTGGACCACGACGTCGAGCCGGTCGACCTCGGCCGCGACGGCAGACCCGATCTCGGCGCACCCCTCGGAGGTCGAGACGTCGCCCAGGACCACGACCGGTCGGGCACCGCGCTCGGCGACCTCGGCCGCCGTCGCGCGCGCGGCCTCCTCGTCGCGGTGACCGACCAGGACGATGGTGCGACCGGGCGCGCTGAACCTCAGCGCGATCGCTCTGCCGATGCCCTTCGTGCCGCCCACGACCAGGACGGCGCCCAGGGCGCTCACAGGTCCAGCACGAGCCGCGGCCCGCAGGATCGGGAGATGCAGATCATCATGTAGTCGTTCGCCGCACGCTCGTCCTCGTCGAGGACGGAGTCGCGGTGGTCGGGGACGCCCTCGAGGACCGCCGTCTCGCACGTGCCGCACGTGCCCTCCTGGCACGCCGACAGGGTGGGGATGCCGGCCTCGCCGACCATCTCGAGGATGCTGCGGTCGACGGGCACCTCGAACGTGACGCCGCTCTGCCTGAGCTCGACCTCGAACGGCTCCTCCCGCACGGGCGCCCCGACCTCCTTGGGGCTGAAGTGCTCCACGTGCACCGAGCCGCTGCGACGCATCGCGCTCCGCTCGGTCACCGCGTCGAGCAGCGGCTCGGGCCCGCAGCAGTACACGGGCACGCCCTGCGCCTCGTCGATCCACTCCGCGAGGGGTAGTAGGCCGCGCTCGTCCTGCGGCACGACCTCCACGAGGTCGCCGTAGGCGGCGAGCTCGTCGAGGAACGCCATGGAGCTCCGCGTCCGGCCGCCGTAGAGCAGCCGCCAGCGCGCACCCAGTCGCTGTGCCTCGGCGATCATCGGCAGGATCGGGGTGATCCCGATACCGCCGGCGACGAAGAGGTAGTCGTCGCTGGGCTCGAGGGCGAAGTGCCGTCGCGGACCGCGCATCGACCACGCGGACCCCACCGACGCCTCGCGGTGCAGGGCCCGGGAGAAGCCGCGCCCCTCGATCTCCTCGAGGATCGCGACCCGGTAGGCCGAGCGGTCGTCGGTGGAGCCGCACAGCGAGTACTGCCGGGACTCTCCGGTGGTGTCCACCAGGTCGACGTGCGCGCCCGGCTCCCACGACGGCATCGGTTCACCGTCCACGCGCTCGAGCCGCAGCACCACGACCCCCTCGGCGGCGAGGTGACGGTCAGCCACCACGACCTCGTGGACCTGCTCCTCCTGCATGGTGCTCCTCTCAGGCGACGAGGTAGCCGCCGTCGACGCGGATGACGTCGCCGGTGTGGAAGGACGCCGCGGGGGACGCCAGGTAGACGCAGACGCCGGCGACCTCGTCGGGCACGGCCGTGCGCCGCGCGAGCGTCCGGTCCTCCAGTCGGGTCCGGAGTGCATCGTTGCCGAGCTCCGGCGAGGACATCTCGGTCTGGATCCAACCCGGAAGGACCGTGTTGACCTGCACGTCGTAGCGGGCGAGCGCCGCAGCGGCGCTGCGCGAGAGGCCGAGCAGACCGGCCTTGGCCGCGGAGTAGGCGGGCGCGCGGGACATGCCCGTGACCGCCCCGATCGACCCGATGATGATGACCTTGCCGGAGCGCTGCTCCTTGAAGCCCGGGACGACGGCTCGGACGCACCGCCAGACCCCCGTCAGGTTGGTGTCGATCACGTCGGCCCACAGGTCGTCGTCGATCGCGTCGAAGGCGATCCCCTCACCGGCCCGGCCGGCGTTGGCGACCATCACGTCGATGCCGCCGAGCTGCTCGTTGGTCCGGCGCGTCGCCTCCTCGACGGACTTCGTCGACGTCACGTCGCACGAGACGGCGATGCCACCGATCTCCTCGGCCAACGCCTCTGCGGACGCCATGTCCCGGCCCCAGACCGCCACTCGCGCGCCGGCGCCGGCGAGCCGACGCGAGATCGCCGCGCCGATACCCTTCGAGCCTCCGGTCACGACGGCGTTGCGGCCCTCCAGGGAGAATCCTGCGTCTGCGGCGCTCATCGCTGCTCTCCTGCCGCCGTCGATCCGACGGCCGGCTCGCTGCCCACCCGGGCAGGCACGACGAAGTCGACGAACCGTCGACTGAGATCCGTGAGCGACAGGTCCGAGGACGGGTCGTACCAGAAGAACGCCTGGTTGACCGCGCCCAGCAGGAACAGGCGCAGGAGGGGGTCGTGCGGCAGGATCCCTGCCTCGGCCCCCTCGTCCAGCACCTCCTGCCAGAGGGCTTCGTAGGCATCACGCACGCGGACGACGCGCTGGCGTTCGTCCTGCTCGAGACGGTGGAACTCCTGGGTGGCGACCGTGCTGAAGGGTCGCGAGGTTCCGTGCAGGGTCTCCAGGTGGGCCTCGACGAGGGTCTCCAGGCGCACCCGTGCGCCCGTGACGTCGGCGAGCCGCTCGGTGACGTGCGTGAAGGCCTGCATCGTGCCCTCGGCCACGACGGCGACGAGCAGGTCGCGCTTGCCCGCGTAGTGGTGGAAGAGGCTGCCGGTCGACATCTGGCAGCGATCGGCGACCTGGCGGACCGTGGCACCCGCGAAGCCGTGCTCGGCGAATGCCTGTGCCGCCGCCAGCAGGATCTTGTCCTCGCTCGGCCCGCGCATCAGGAGGTCTCCTCGTAGAATCCGGACCCGGTCTTGCGACCGAAGTGTCCTGCCGCCACCAGCTGCTCCAGGACCGGCGGCGGCGCGAAACGGTCACCCCCGTAGTGCTCGGTCAGGGCAGTTGCGACCTTCAGGGCCGTGTCCAGCCCGGCCAGGTCGAGCGTCGTGATCGGACCCATCTTGTGCCCGTACATGAGACGTGCCACGGCATCGACGTCCTCCGCGGAGGCGACGCCCTCGTCGACGAGTCGCGCTGCTTCCATGAACAGGACGGTGCTCATCCGGTTGGAGATGAAGCCCGGGACGTCCTTGCGGCAGACCACGTGCTCACGCCGGCACGAGTCCAGGAAGGCAACGGTGGCCTCCAGGGACGCGTCGCTCGTCCTCTCGCCGAGGATGACCTCGACCAGCATCATGAGCGGGGGCGGGTTGGACCAGTGCATGCCGATGACCCGCTCCGGGGTGTCGCACGGCTCGGCCACGCGGCCGATCTGGAACTGCGACGTGTTGGTCGCCAGCACTACGGACGCGTCGCACCAGCGGTCAAGCTTCTCGAACAGCTCCTGCTTGGGTCCTAGCTCCTCCACGATCGCCTCGACGACGAGATCGGCCGCGCGGGCCGCGGTCTCGAGGTCGGTCGTGGGCTCGATTCGTCTCCGCGCCGCGTCGGCGGCATCCTCCTCGAGCCGTCCGGACCGGACGAACCGGGCCAGGCTGTCGTCGATGCGGGCGAGACCGCGCTCCAGCGCCTCGTCGGTGGTGTCCACGAGCGAGACGGTGAAGCCACCCTGCGCCGCGACCTGGGCGATTCCGCTGCCCATCAGGCCCGCACCGACCACCAGCACGCGACGCACCTCGCGACGCACCTGCTCGCTCATCGGTCGAGCTTCGATCCGAAGAGGGCGATGAAGCTGATGAACTCCCCCGGCAGGCCCCCCATGTTGTGCGCGAGGCCCAACGTCGGGTCGTCGAGCTGACGCGTGCCCGCCTCTCCGCGGAACTGCAGCCACAGCTCGTACATCATCCGCAGGCCGCTCGCGCCGACCGGGTGGCCGAAGGACTTCAGCCCGCCGTCGGGGTTGACCGGGAGCGCGCCGTCGAGGTCGTAGCGACCGTCGAGGATGTCCTTCCAGGCCTCGCCGCGCGCGGAGAAGCCGAGGTCCTCCATCAGGATCATCTCGGTCGGCGTGAAGCAGTCGTGCACCTCGGCCATGTCGATCTGCGTCCGAGGATCGGTCACACCGGCCTCGGCGTAGGCCACCTTGGCGCACGCCACGACCTCGGGGAAGCTGATGTGCCGCTGCCCGCCTGTCGTCGACCCTTCGCTCGCCCCGGCGTGCAGCGACATCCCCTTGAGGTACATCGGCCTGTCGGTGTACCGGTGCGCGTCCTCGGCGCGGACGATGATCGCCGCCGCCCCGCCGTCAGCGACGCCGGAGCAGTCGAAGACACTCAGGTCACCTGCGACGCGGGGGGCCTTGTCGATCTTCTCCTTCGAGACCACCGAGGTGTACTGCGCCCGGTCGTTCCGCGCACCGTTGCTGTGGTTCTTCCAGGCGATGTGCGTGAGGGCGTCGCGCAGCTCGCCGGAGTCGACGTCGTAGTGCTCGCTGTAGGCACCCGGCAACATGGCGTAGGCCGCCGGGTTGCTGATCTCCGGCATGGTG
Organism: Aeromicrobium sp. 50.2.37; assembly: GCF_024655735.1. Taxonomy (NCBI): domain Bacteria; kingdom Bacillati; phylum Actinomycetota; class Actinomycetes; order Propionibacteriales; family Nocardioidaceae; genus Aeromicrobium; species Aeromicrobium sp. 50.2.37. The sequence goes on along the minus strand of NZ_JANLGG010000021.1, from coordinate 35,625 downwards.
TTGTCGGTGGGCGCCTCGGCCAGGGTGAGCCCGGAGAATCCGGAGTCCTTGAGCTTCTCCACGCCGACCGCCATCGCGACGTCGTAGACACCGGCGGCGACGGCGAACGCAGCGTTGCGGAAGGCGTCGGACCCGCTGGCACAGAAGTTCTCCACGCGGGTCACGGGCGCCTCGACCTTGAGGGCCCGCGCTAGCGGCAGCCCCGAGTGCCCGGTCGCCAGGGTCGAGTACCAGAAGGCCTCGATGTCCTCCTTCACCAGCCCCGGCACGGAGGCGATGGCGGCCTGGGCCGCCTCGACGGCCAGGTCGTCGGCGGAGGTGTCCCAGAGCTCTCCGAACTTGGTGCACCCCATACCGATGACGGCGATCCTGTCGTGCAGACTCCTGCTCATCGCACTGCTCCGTTCACTCGACGTGCCTTCCAGAAATAGTTGGGTACCCCGCCGACCTCGTACGTGCGCCGGAAGACCGGCTCCACGACGTCGCCCGCGGACGTGCCCCCCGGGGTGGAGTCGGCGATCTCCATCATGAGTCGGCCACCGCCCTCGAAGTCGACCATCGCCGCGATCGCCGGAGGCGCCGGCGTGTCGGTGACGCCGTCGGTGCTGATGGCCGCGACGGTCCCCTGGTGGCCGAGGACGGAGTAGGCCTCCATCGTGTCTGTGGCGCCGCACCCCCCGCACACGCGGTGCGCCGGGAGGTAGACCTTGCCGCAGTCGGTGCACCGGCCACCGACGAGGGCGTACTTCCATCGCGCGTTGCGCGTGGCGGGCGGCGCCGCGACACCTGGCTTCTCGGGGCGACGGGCCGGCTCGCGCTCGACCCGGCCGCGCCACGTGAGGTACTCGACGTACCCGATGGAACGACGCGCCGAGAGGCGCTCGGTCCACGAGGTCGCACCGGGACCGTCGCGCAGGACCGTCAGCAGCATCGCGTCGACGCTGCCGACGGCGTCGACGACGAGGATCGTGTCGCCGGCGGTGGCCGTGTCCAAGGCGCGGGCGAGCAGCACACCGATGTCCGCTGCGCCGCAGTAGCCCACCTGGGCGCGGTGGTCGGCGAGCACGGTGGAGCCACCCTTGGCGCCGATCGTGGCCGCGCTGCTCAGCGCGAAGCGGCGCTGCGGCGTGGAGACGAGGGTGGTGGTGGGGGTGTCGGTCATGCCGCTGCTCTTGCCGACCTCGGAGACCACCTGCTGCAGGGCGCGCGCCAGCACGTGCTGGGAGAATCGCTCCTCCCACACCTGGGCGTTCTCGGACCCGGGGACGCGCCAGATGTCCATGAGCTCCAACGACACGCACGCGGTGGCGAGCACCTCGGCCACCCCGCCGTCGCCCTCACCGAAGAGGAACGCCGCTCCCGCGTCCCCGCCATCGACCTCGTCGCCCGAGCCGGTGCGGCCGTGGCGGTGGTCACCCATGGCGGCGACCCCCCCGGTCACCGAGGCGGTGGCCAGCGCGGCGAAGCCGCTGCGGAGTCCCGCGAGGTCCGCAGTCAGCAGCCACTCGTCCCAGCCCAGGGCCGCGCGCACCACGGTGGCGTTGGTCTTGTCCAGGAAGGGGGGCATCGAGGTGGCGAAGTACAGGGGCACGCCGGACGGGACGTCCACGAGACCCTGGGCCGCTGCGACCGCCATGGTCACCGAGTCCTCGTCGTACCCGGCGACCGAACGGCCGCCGGAGCCACCGCGACCACCCGTGGCCTGAGCCATCGTGGTCTGCTCCAGCGTGTTCGCCGGGACGTAGGAGGAGTAGGACAGGAGGTTCATCGACATGGGGTCACTCACTTTCCGGGACGAACCCGAGTTCGACGGAGATGGCACTGACCGGACAGCTGTCCTCGGCCTCGAGCAGGTCCTCGGCCCGGACGGCCTCGGGGTCCTCGACGACGACCTTGCCGGTGGCATCGAGGGAGAAGGCACCAGCCGCGAGGTTCACGCACCACCCGGATCCGACGCAGGTGTCCCGGTCGGCCTGGACGGTCCTGGTGCTCACGACGCCGCTCCACCGCGACGCCGCACCGGCAGCGCCGACATGCCGTGCAGGATGAGCGTCCGGTGCCAGGGGAGGTCGGCCCGGTCGACGGCGAGCTCAGGCCGCTCGACGATGCTGACGAAGGTCCGCAGCCCGGCCACCAGCTCCATCCGCGCCAGGGAGGCGCCGAGGCAGAAGTGGATGCCCTGCCCGAACATGAGGTGCTGGTTGTCCCGGCGGTCCAGCACGAGCTCGTCGGAACGTTCGAACTGGCGCGGGTCGCGGTTGGCGGCGCCGGTCAGCAGATAGACGCGGTCGCCGGCACGAATCTGCTCGCCACCGATCTCCATGTGCTTGTCGGCCCGCCGGACGATGACGTTGCCGGGACCCATGAACCGCATGAACTCCTCCACGGCCGTCATGGCGAGCGCGGGCTCCGTCGCGAGACGGTTCCAGTCCTCCGGCGAGTCCATCAGGAGGTACAGGGCATTGGTCATCGCCGTCTGGATGGTCTTGTATCCCGCGTCGAGGATGAGGGTGCAGGTGGCGAGCAGCTCGAGCTCGGTCAGCGTCCCGTCCTGGTCGTTGGCCTCGACGAGTCCGGACAGGATGTTGTCGGCGGGCTCGCGACGGTACTTCTCGATGAGCTCGAGCAGGTAGACCTCGAACTCGCTCATGGCCTGGGCGACCCGTTCGTTGCGATCGGGGTCGCGCAGGGCGCCGTTCACGAAGAGACCGAGCTCCTCGGCCCAGTGCTTGAGTCGCACACCGTCCTCGACGGGCACCCCGAACATGCCGGCGATCATCTGGCCCGGCAGGGGCATGCAGTAGTCGGCCATCAGGTCGACGGTCTCGCCCGCGGCCAGCTTCGCCTCGACGGCGGTGGCGAGGTCGGTGGCGATCTCCTCGGCCTTGGCCTGGAGGGTCTTGACACGGCGGGGGGTGAACGACTTGTGCACGAGGCCGCGCAGTCGTGTGTGGTCCGGCGGCGAGAGGAAGACGAGCCAACGGGCGAGGATCGCGAACATCCGCTCGAAGCGCTCACGGTCGGCCTCCGGGATCCGGCTCTGCAGGTACGGCCCCACGCGATCGCTGCCGAACGAGTCATTGCGCAGCGCCTGGGACACATCGTCGTAGCGGGAGATGAACCAGGCCTTCTGGCGCGTGTTCCAGAGCACCGGCGCGTCCTCGACGAGCTGCCTGAAGTAGTCGAACGGCTCCTGCGACATGTCGTCGCCGACCAGGCTCACCTCGGCGAGCTCGGCGACTGAAGTGGCACCAGATGTCATCGGAAGTCTCCTCGGTGTGCGCAGCGGACCGTCCGCCGGCGTCTCATGAAAGCACCGAACGCACGCTCGGTCAACCGTCCTTGACCGATCGTGCGTTCGGCTCTACTGTCGAGCGTGCTTCACGTCACAGGCATCTCATCCCAGGAGGCGGTCGTGCACCAGCGCGTCGTAGTCATCGGAGCGGGTCTGGCAGGCACGCGGACGGCCCAGGCCCTACGCCGCGCCGGGTACACCGGCGACGTCCTGCTCGTCGGAATCGAGCAGCACGCCCCCTACGACCGACCGGCCCTCAGCAAGCAGATGCTCGGCGGCACGTGGCGGCCCGATGCGCTGCAGCTCGTCGAGGAGGGCGCGCTCGCCACGGCCGGGATCGAGCATCGAGTCGTCGAGTCGGTCCGCCTGAGCACTCCCGACGAGGTGGACCTCGACGGCGAGCTCGTACCGACGGACTTCGTCGTCCTGGCGACCGGTGCTCACCCCCGCCGGCTACCGGGCCAGCCGCTCGACGCCCGAGTGGGCGTGCTGCGGACCATCGAGGACTCTGCCGTCCTGCGCAGCGCCCTGCGCGGCCGAGGCAGCCTCGCCATCGTGGGAGCGGGTCTGATCGGCGGCGAGGTCGCCACCGTGGCTCGAGACCTCGGGCTGGTGGTGACGCTCGTCGAGGCCGGCGCGCCCTTCGAGCGCGCGCTGGGCGAGGCGGGAGCGGCCCACCTCGCCGAGCTGCACCGCGCGCGCGGGGTCCGACTCCTGGACCATCGCCGGGTCGTCGCCTGGGACCTCGAGGACGAGGCGACCGTCGGTCTGGTCCTGGACAACGGCAGCCGGGTCGACGCCGGCACCGTGCTCGTGGCGGTCGGCGCGCAACCCGCGACCGGCTGGCTCGACGGTGCGCTCCCGACGAGCAGCCTGCCGCAGCACGGCGGACCCCTCCTGTGCGACAGCGACGGACGCGTGATCGGGCAGTCCACGCTCTACGCCGTCGGCGACGTCAGCGCCTGGCGCGCCGCCGGATCGGCGATCCACACCCCCGGCGGTCACTGGACGCAGGCGGTCGAGCAGGCCGGCATCGTCGGCGCCGTCATCGCCGCCCGCACCGATCCGACGAGCGACCACGCGATCCCCGAACCGGGCGTCCGGTACGTCTGGAGCGACCAGGCCGGCACCAAGGTCCAGGTCGTCGGCGACCCGCTCGAAGCCACCGACACCGACGTCCTGAGGGTCCCGGGCGGCGGGACGGTGATCGTGGCGTCGGAGCACGGCACGGTCGTGGCCGTCACCACCTTCGGGCTGCCACGACTCCTCCGGCACGTCCGACCGCTCGTGCAGGAGGCAGCGGACCGACCCACCGCACTCCAGGTCCTGTCAGGCCTCCTCGGCGTGGTGAAGACCCCCCGTCCCACCACCCAGCGGTAGGAGCACGATGTATCCCGGAACGCACAGCGCCGCACGACCCGACCATCCTGCCGTCATCCTGGCGGGCAGCGGCGTCGTCATGACGTACCTCGAGCTCGAGCGGGAGTCCGCCCGGCTCGCCCGCCACCTGCACGACCAGGGGCTCCGCCCCGGCGACGGGCTCGCGACGATCTGCGGCAACGAGCCGCAGTTCTTCATCACATACTGGGCCGCGATCCGCAGCGGGCTGTACTTCACGCCGCTCAACACCCACCTCGCCTCGCGCGAGGCCGTCGCCGTCCTGCTGAACTGCGCCCCCCGAGCGATCATCGTGTCCGCCGAACAGGCCGATCTCGCAACAGCGGTGCTCCCCGACCTCCCGTCGGTGGAGGTCGCGCTCGCCTTCGGCGGTCCGGTCGCCGGGTGCCGGGACTACGACGAGGAGCTGGCCGCCACGTCCGCCGAGCCGATGGTGGAGCAGCCCCGCGGCCAGGACATGCTGTACTCCTCCGGCACGACCGGTGGCACCCCGAAGGGGATCCGGCCGCCGTTGCCGGAGCGTCTGGTCCACGAGCGGGGCGACGCCCTCGTCGAGACGTTCGGTGCGCGCTTCGCCTTCGACGAGGACGCGGTCTACCTCTCCCCCGCGCCGCTCTACCACGGCGGGCCGCTGCGCTATGCGATGCTCGTGCAGGCCCTGGGTGGCACCGTCGTCGTCCTTGAGAGGTTCGACCCCGAGGCCGCCCTCGCCGCCATCGACACGTACCGATGCACCCACAGCCAGTGGGTGCCGACGATGTTCGTCAGGATGCTCAAGCTCGACGAGTCCGTGCGTCGACGCCATGACGTGAGCTCGTTGCGATGGGCGATCCACGCCTCGGCGCCTTGCTCGGTCGAGGTCAAGCGAGCGATGATCGAGTGGTGGGGCCCGGTGCTCCACGAGTACTACGCCTCGCAGGAGTCGGCGGGGATCACCATCATCTCCTGCGAGGAGTGGTTGGCTCATCCCGGCTCCGTGGGACGAGCGCACCTGGGGGAGGTCCAGATCTGCGACCCCGTCTCGGGCGAGGTGCTCTCGGAGCCGGGCCGCACCGGCAAGGTCTTCTTCGCACGCGACGAGCTGCCCTTCGTCTACCACCGCGACGAGGCCTCGACCCGCGCCGCTCAGCACCCCGCCCACCCGACGTGGACGTCGCCCGGCGACATCGGGTACGTCGATGAGGAGGGCTACCTGTACCTCACCGACCGCCAGTCCTTCATGATCATCTCCGGCGGCGTCAACATCTTCCCCCAGGAGGTCGAGAACGAGCTGACGCTCCACGAGGCCGTCGACGACGTCGCGGTGGTCGGCTCCCCGGACCCCGACCTGGGGGAGGTGGTGGTGGCGGTCGTCAAACCCGCTCCCGGCCACGAGCCTGGACCCGAGCTGGAGCGACGACTCCTGAGCGCCCTGGCCGGACGGCTCTCGCGCTACAAGATCCCGCGGCGGGTCGACTTCGTCGAGGCGCTCCCCCGGACACCGACCGGGAAGCTGGCCAAGACCGAGCTCATCCGCCGCTACCGCGAGACCACCGCCGACGTTTGACCGGGCGGCCCGGAGATCAGTCCTCGACCTCGGCCCCACGGTGCAGCTCACGCAGCCGCAGGTAGGTGCGGCCGTTGCTGCGCACCGACTCGACCTCTTCGTCGGACAGCTCCCGACGGACCTTGGCCGGGACGCCTGCGACGAGCGAGCGGGGCGGGACGACGGTGCCCTCGGTGACCAGGGCCCCGGCGGCGACGAGCGAGTTCCGGCCGATGACGGCTCCATTCATGATGACCGCGCCCATGCCGACCAGCACGTCGTCCTCGATCGTGGCTCCGTGGACGACCGCGTTGTGACCCACCGACACACCCTCGCCGACCGTGACAGGCAGGCCGGTGTCGACGTGAAAGGAGCAGTTGTCCTGCACGTTGGACCGGGCTCCGATGACGATCGGCTCGTTGTCGCCACGCAGAACCGCCCCGTACCAGATGCTGGCCCCTTCTCCGAGGGTGACGTCGCCGACGAGGGTCGCGCTGGGCGCGACCCAGGCGTCGTCGGGCACGCTTGGGGTCCGGGCGCCGAGTGAGATCTTCATGCCGACACCCTACCGAGCCCCTGCCGCGACGAGATCACGTCAGCCAGCGCGTGATGGGGTCGATGGCGAAGTAGACGACGAACAGCACCGACACGACCCACATCAGCGCGTGGACCTCGGCGATCTTGCCGCGGGTGACCTTGAGCAGCACGTAGGCGATGAACCCCGCGCCGATGCCGGCGGTGATCGAGTACGTGAACGGCATGAGCACGATCGTCAGGAACGCCGGGATCGCGATGTCCGGGTCGTCCCAGACGATGCCCGTCACCTGGGTCATCATCAGGAAGCCCACGAGCACCAGCGCCGGGACGGCCGCCTCGTTGGGGATGTGCTGGACGAGCGGGGCGAAGAACGTGGCCAGCAGGAACAGCACGCCGGTCACGATGCTCGCCAGACCGGTGCGTGCGCCGTCGCCGACGCCGGACGCCGACTCGATGTAGGAGGTGTTCGACGAGACGCCCGCGGCGCCACCGGCTGCGGCGGCGAGGGAGTCGACGACGAGGATGCGCTGCGCGCCCTCGGGCGAGCCGTTCTCGTCGTTGAGCCCGGCCTCGGCGCCGATGGCTGTCATCGTGCCCATCGTGTCGAAGAAGTCGGCCAGCAGGAGCGTGAAGACCAGCAGCGAGGCCGCCACGACGCCGACGCGCTCGAAGGAGCCGAACAGCGAGAACTGGCCGAGCAGGCCGAAGTCGGGCGTGGCGAAGAACGAGTCGGGCCACGACGGGACGTTGAGGTTCCAGCCCTTCGACGTCGGGTCGCCGTTGCTGCCGGGGGTGTCGGTGATCGCCTGCACGATGCCGGCGAGCACGGTCGTGGTGGCGATGCCGATGAGGATCGCCCCGGGGACGCCGCGCGCGTGCAGGGAGATCATGAGCAGCAGGCCGATGCAGAAGACGAGCACGGGCCAGCCGGACAGCTCACCACCGATGCCGAGACCGATCGGCGGGGCCGCGTTGCCCGTGGTGCGGACGAAGCCGGCGTCGACCAGGCCGATGAGCGTGATGAACAGACCGATGCCGACCGCGATCGCGGTCTTCAGCTGAGCGGGCACCGCGTCGAACACGGCCTTCCGGAAGCCCGTGAGCACGAGCACCAGGATGATGAGGCCCTCCAGCACCACGAGCCCCATCGCGTCGGCCCACGTCATCTGCGAGGCCACCGAGTACGCCACGAAGGCGTTGAGGCCGAGGCCGGTCGCGATCGCGAGCGGGAAGTTCGCCACGGCGCCCATGAGGATGCTGAGCACGCCCGCCACCAGCGCGGTGCAGGCGGCGATCGTGGTGAAGCCCGATCCCGGCTCGGAGCCGCCCCCGAGGAACGAGCCGTCGGCGTCGGGGACGCCGGCGAGGATGATCGGGTTCAGGACGATGATGTAGGCCATCGTCAGGAAGGTCACCACGCCACCGCGGACCTCCCTCGCCACGCTGGAACCGCGGTCGGTGATCTTGAAGTGGCGCTCGAGAACGGTCGTCATGGCACCGCAGCATGCCAGACCGGCCGGGGACGTTGATGTCGTGCCTGGGTCGATCGGGTTTCAGGACGGGTCGGCGCCGGCCGGTGGCGTCGGCGGTCGGGTCAGTCGTCGTCCTTGCGGGTGATCCAGACGCCGACGAGCGCCAGGAGCAGCACAGCGAGCCCACCGGAGACCACGACGAACCACGGCCGGCCGAGCTCGCCGGGCTGGTCCGCGGCGGTGGCCGACGGGGAGGACGACGGCGTGGGGGTGGCGCTGGGTGCGGCCTGCCCCGCCTCGTCGGCCGAGAACCCGACCCGCACCAGCTCCCAGGGCGATCCCTCGCTGCCGATCAGGTAGGAGCCGCCCGAGGGCTCGAACGCCACCGTCTCGCCCTGCGGCTGCTCCGGCAGGGCCTCGCTGCGGACCAGGCTCAGGTCGCGTGCGTCGAGCACCGCTGCCGCGATGTAGTTCCGCACCACCACGAAGCGTCCGTCGGGGCTGGTCGAGGCGTCGGTGGCCATGAGCAGGGTGGGCTCCCCCACCGGCTCGGGCACGTTGGTCTCCTCGGTCGACAGCTCGGCCGGCAGGCGCAGGATGCGACCGGCCAGGAGCTCCTTGGTGACCAGGAGGAAGCGACCGTCGGCGTCCACGGCGAGCGACTCCACGTCGGCCGGACCGTCGGCGTAGCCGACCGGGTACCGCGTGGAACGGGCCGAGCCGTCGTCCGGACCGGGCTCGTCGATCGCGTAGAGGGCGGCGTCCTGGCGCTGCGCGAGGTTGTCGCCCACGTCGGCCACCCACAGCCGGCCGTCGTGGAGCATGAGCGCCTCGGTGTCCTGCCAGGCCGTGCCGGTGACCGTGGTGGTGCCCACGACCTCCCCGGTCGAGACACGCACCGCGAAGACGACGTCGGCGTTGCCGGAGTCGTTGATCGTGTAGGCGAGGTCGTCGTGCACCGTGCTGACCGCCAGGCCGCTCGACTCGGCGATGCGGGAGTCGGTGACCGTGCTGACCACCCGCGAGTCGACCGGGCTGTCCTCGCCGTCGGCCCCCACGGCCGCGTCGGCGTCGCGGGTGAACGACACGACGGCGGCCACCACGATCAGGGCGACCAGGAGGGCCGGGAACAGGAGCCGGCGGCGACGAGGGTTCATCGGCTCCATCCTCCCAGCGTCACGCCCCTGGAGCCCGTCGAGGGTCGACCCGGGCCCAGGGGCGCCACGGTCGACCAGCCCGCCCGACGGGCCGGGTACCCTGGGCGCTGTGAGCGACGAGTCGGAGTGGGCGGTCCGCGACGGCGACGGACCCGAGACGATCGAGCGCAAGCTCGGACACCGTGAGCGTGCCCGGCTGGAGCGTTCGGCCCGTCGTCACGAGCTCGGCCGCCCCGAGGTCACCGAGCTCGAGATCGGCCGCACCACCCACAAGGTCGCCCAGGTCGAGCCCATGGACCTCGACGGCGTGCGCACCATGACCGTCGGCACCATCCTCTGGGGCGTCGTCGCGGTCGCGCTGGTCCCGTTCCTCGGCACCCTGCAGGACGACGGCCGCACCTGGTGGCTGTGGACCGCCCTGGCCGGGTTCGGCCTGGGGCTCATCGGCATCGAGTACTGCCGGCTGCGCCGCAACGCCCTGCGCCACCAGCCGGGCCGCCGACGCTCGGAGTAGCGCACCGGGCCCGTGGCCCGTGCAGGACGGAGCCGGGTCAGCTGGTCTCGAGGCCGTCGACCGCAATGGTGTCCCACACCGGCGGCGGGAGCTTCTGCGGGCCGGCCGAACGACTCAGCTTGGCACCGGAGTGCGCCCCGCAGCCATGCTCGAAGGACACGACGCGGCCGTCGTCGTTCGCCGACCCGTTGGCGCACACGCCGAAGCGGTCCGCGAGCGGTCCGGCCAGGCTCACCAGGAAGCCGCAGGAGTGGCACGTGCCGGGCGCCTGCTGGGCGAGCGGCGTGTCGGGGCCCTGGTCGCCGTCGTGCCAGCGCTGCGCCGCGAGGTCGCGGCCCTCGAGCGACAGGACCCAGGGGCGTCCCAGGCCGACCTCGCGCGCGAACGCGCGGTCGACGGTCTCGAGGTGGTCGCCGGCGGACCACGACGGCACGAGCCGTGCGTCGTCCTCCTCGGGGGGCAGCAGGTCGCCGGGGCTCAGGTCGCCGGGCTGGATGCGGTCGCGGTAGGGCGTCCAGGCCGGCGCCACCACGGCGTCGTCACCGGGCAGCAGCACCACGTCGTTCACGCTGACCGCACCGTCGTCGATCGCCGCCGAGAGGCTGACGGCCCACGTCCAGCCGCGGTATCCCGGTCCGGTGCAGGCGAACAGGTGGGTCGCGAGGCGCTCGCCGTCGTCGACGACCCGCAGGTGGTCTCCCACCGTGGACTCGTCGGTGGCCTCGAGCAGCGCGGTGCGAGCCACGTCGTGGGCGGCGGCCAGAACGGCGTCGGTCGTCATGCCCCCGATTGTCCCTCATCGACCCCACCTGCGGGCACCCACCCGGGACGGGCCCGGCTCGACGGCGAGCCTCGGGCGGTCGAGCCCCGCCGCGTGGGGCAGGATGACTCCATGGCCCAGACGAGCGACGGTGGAGACCGCGCTCCCGGTCCCGACTGGCCGGGTGCGCACCCGCACGGACCCACGGGACCCGACACCCTCGACGACCTCGACGCCGGCCCCGACCCTGGTCCCGGCCCCACCGGCGAGCCCGACCCGCCCGGTCGGCTGCCGCGCGCGGCCCGGATCTCCCACGGCCTGCGCCGCACCGGTCGCACCGTCGCGCGTGGCGGCGTGGGCGCCTACTCCGGAGCGCGCCGCTTCACGCACGCCGGTGGCGCGGGCGAGTCGGGCCTCTCACGGCTGCTCGAGCTGCACGCGTTCAACACCGCCGGCGACGCGGCCATCGCCGTCTCCCTCGCCGGCACCCTCTTCTTCACCGTCCCGACCGAGCAGGCGAGCGGCCAGGTGGCGCTGTTCCTGGTGCTCACGATGCTGCCGTTCGCGTTCGTGGCGCCCCTCATCGGCCCGTTCCTGGACCGCTTCCGTCGGGGCCGTCGGTGGGCCATCGGCAGCACCCTCGCGATCCGCGGGTTCTGCTGCTGGGTGCTCGCCAGTGCCGTCGCCGACGAGTCCGCGGCGTTCTACCTCGCGGCACTGGGCTGCCTGGTGGCCTCGAAGGCCTACGGCGTGACCCGGGCGTCGGCCGTGCCGCGGCTCCTGCCCGAGGAGTTCACCCTGGTGAAGGCGAACTCGCGGATCTCGCTGACGGGCACCGCCGCCGCCGCACTGTCGGCCCCCATCGCGATCGGTGCCGCGACCATCGGGGCCGAGTGGTCGCTGCGGTACGCGTTCGTCCTCTTCGTGATCGGCACGGTCCTGGCCATCCTGCTGCCGGCCCGGGTCGACTCCAGCGAGGGCGAGGAGCAGGTCGACCTCGCCGACCTCAGCGGCCGCACGCCGCGAGGCGGGATCGCCGTCTCCCGGCACGTGGTCGACGCGCTGCGCAGCAACGCGGGGCTGCGGCTCATCACCGGCTTCCTGACCATCTTCATGGCGTTCACCCTGCGCGAGCCGCCGGCGTCGCTCGGCTGGACCGGCAACGCCACCGTGCTGATGGGCCTCGTCATCGGTGCCGCCGGCGCCGGCAACACGCTCGGGGTCGTCATCGGGTCCTGGACCCGCTCGCGCAGCCCGCACCGCGTCGTGCTCGCCGTGCTGCTCGTCGACATCACGGTGCTCGTGGTGGCTGCGGCGTTCTTCCGCTGGCCGGTCGCGGCGCTGCTCGGCCTGACCGTCGGCCTGTGCCAGTCCCTGGGCAAGCTGAGCCTCGACGCCCTGATCCAGCGCGACATCCGCGAGGAGGTCCGCACGAGCATGTTCGCCCGGTCCGAGACCCTGCTCCAGCTGTCGTGGGTGATCGGCGGGCTCATCGGGATCGGGCTGTTCACCCTCGACACCGACGTGGCGCTGGCCATGTTCGTCACCGCCGGCATCGTCGTCGCCTGGGGCGCCTTCGTGCTCACGCGGGCAGTGCAGTCCCGTGGACCGGTCGGCCCGGCCGCGCCACCCCACCCCTGAGGAGGTCGCGCCGCCGGACCGCTCAGACGGTCACGAAGCTGCGCATGCCGATCGAGCCCATGTCGACCGTGGTGTTGAAGAACCGGATCTCCTCGTCGTCCTCGAGCAGGCTGAGCGAGGCGACCATCGGGCGGTAGTGGTCGTCCGTGGGCACGGCCAGGCGGGCCTCGCGCCACGTCCCGTACGGGTCGAGCAGGGCGTCGACCCGACGTTCCACGAGCGCCTGGGCCGTGTCGGCGTCGAACTGCTCGGCCCAGTCCCAGGCCTCCGCTCCGGGCTCCCACCGGGCCCGGCCGAGGGCGTGCACGATGTTGCCGCTGCCGATGAACAGCACGCCCTGGTGCCGGAGCCGGCGCAGCCGGGCGTAGAGGTCGTGGAGCCGGGGCAGCGGCAGCGTGTCGTCGATGCTGATCTGCAGCACCGGCACCTGCGGCTCGGGAGCCAGGTACTTCAGGATCGACCAGGTCCCGTGGTCCAGGCCCCACTGCGCGTCGAGGGCGGCCTCGTACTCGACCAGCTGGTGGGCCAGCACCTGCGCGACGGCGTGGTCGCCCACGGAGTCGTAGCGCACCCGGTAGAGCTCGTCGGGGAAGCCACCGAAGTCGTAGATGACGCGGTTGCGCGGTGCGTCGGTGATGTGGGTGCGACCGGGCGTGAGCCAGTGAGCGCTGACCACGACGATCGCCTGGGCCTGCGGCAGCTGTCGACCCTCGTGCTCCCACGTGCGCGTGTAGTCGCTCTCACGGATCGCGTGCATGGGGTTGCCGTGACCCACGAAGAGCACCGGCATCCGCTCGCTGGGCCGCAGGCGCGACTCGAGGTCGGCCACGGAGTAGGCGACGCCCGGGCCCGACGTCGAGGGGGTGCTGGTGGTCATGGTCGCTCCAGGTAGTAGATGCTTCAACTACCAGTGTACGCCCTGCTCCCCCGCGCTCGACCGCCGTGACCTGACCGAACCGGCCCGACCGCCTCGGCCGGGACGACGACGGCCCACCCCTCCCCCTCGCGGGGCGGGATGGGCCGACGTGCGCAGCCTCGGGCGCGAGGCCTTCTCAGGCGTCGAGCTCGGTGGCCAGGGCGCGCAGCAGCTGGGCCACCGGCTTCGCGGAACGCGAGTCAGGGTGCCGGCCGTGGCGGTAGCCCTCGCCGAGGTCGTCGAGCAGACGGATGAGGTCCTCGACGATCGTCACCATCTCCTCGGGCTTCTTGCGCCGGGCCCGCGCCTGCGTGCGCGAGACCGGAGCCGCGCCCTCGAGCACCCGCACCTGCAGCGCCTGGTCACCGCGACGCCCCTGCGCCACGCCGAACTCGACGCGCGTGCCGGACTTCAGCGCCGGGACGCCGGACGGCAGTGCGTCGGAGTGGACGTAGACGTCGCCGCCCTCGTCGCTGCTGATGAAGCCGAAGCCCTTCTCGGTGTCGTACCACTTGACCTTGCCCGTGGGCATGCGCGTGTCCTTCTGTCAGGGGGGGGTGGAGCTCTCTGCGTCCAGCCTAGGCGGTGCCGGGGCGAGCCGAGGCGGGCTCGGGTGGCGTCGACGGTGGCACCGCCCCGTCGGACTCGTCGTCCTCGTCGGCGGGCTCGTCGAGGGGCTCGTCGTCGGGCTCGTCGTCGGGCTCGTCGTCGGGCTCGTCGTCGGGCTCGTCGTCGGGCTTGTCGAACCGGGCCTCGATGACCTCGAAGCCCTTGTGCCGCTGGGCCTTCGCGTAGGCGGTGTAGGCCCGCTTGTCCGCATCGGTGAGGTCGACGTTGTCGGTGAACGGCGTCAGCAGCGCCCGCGGGTACAGACGTCGCCGCAGGACGACGTTGAGCTCCAGGCCGAGCACGGTCATGACGGCGGCGACGAAGATGAAGGCCACCAGGCCGAGCACCAGCGCGAACGTCGGGTCGACGGTCCGGCTGGCCCGGTTGATCACGTTCGTGACGTACGTGTTGCCCGCCAGCTGCAGCACCTGCCAGCCCACGGTGGCGAGGAGCGCCCCGGGCAGCACCGACCGGGTGGAGGCACGTCCAGCGCTCACCAGCCGGAACAGGCCCACGAAGATGGCCGCCGTGAGCACGAAGCCGACGCCGCGGACCAACGGCCCGGTCGCCGGCCCGACGGTGCCGCCGAACGCGTCCGGGTTCGCGAGCACCGACGTCGCGATCGCGAGCGCGAGGATGCCGAGGCCGGCGATGGCCAGGAAGATCAGGCTGCGCAGCCGCATCAGGAACGGGTTCGCGCGGCTGTTGCGCGGCACCGACCAGGCGATGTTCGCCGCGTTCTGCGCCGCCTGGCCCAGTCCCATCGCACCGTAGGTCGCGACGATCGAACCGACGACGATGGCCGACGTGCTGCCCTGCAGCCCCTGCTCGCTGGCGAGCTGGTCACCCACGATGGGGAACTGGCTCAGCGCCGTGTCGAGCAGCCGGTCGCGCAGCTGGGGGTCCCCCTGCAGCACGAAGCCGAGGATGGAGGAGGAGATCAGCAGCAGCGGGAACACCGCGATGAAGGCGTAGTAGCTGACGATCGCCGCGAGGTAGGGGCCCTGGTCGTCGAAGTACTTGTAGATGACCGCCAGCGGGAACGCCAGGACCGGGTGCCGGCGCTGGAACCGGTCGATCGCGTCGATGACCTTCATGCGGGGCGCTGGCCGGGGTCGGGCCGGCCGAGGTCGAGCAGGTGCCCCCGTGCGGCCGCGAGCACCGCGTCGTAGCGCGCCTCGTCGAGCACGGCGCCCTCCCGGCGCACCGCCGTGGGGTCGAGGTCCAGCAGCCGGTCGAGCCGCACCTCGCTGGGGCGTCCGCGCGAGTCCCACCCGCCGGACCCGAGGTCGAACCAGAAGCGGCCCTCGCGGGCCTCCTGCGCGGCGTCGCGGTCGTGGTCCTTCGACGTGAGCATGAGGCCCACCAGCCGTTCGCCCTCACGCCCGATCACCAGCACCGGACGGTCCTTGCCCTGCGCGGGGTCGTCCTCGTACGCGACCCACGTCCACACGACCTCGCCGGGGTCAGGACGGCCGTCCGGCTTCGGCGCGTACGTGAGGTCCACGGCGCAAGCGTCCCACATGCACCACACCGCGCAGGTCGTGACGCACGGGGCCCTCCGACGGAGCGCCCTCGGGCTCAGTCGAACTCGGGGAGCTCGCGCTTCATCACCTTGCCGGTGGGGTTGCGCGGCAGCTCGTCGAGGAACTGGAGGCGGCGCGGCACGGCGAACCGCGCCACCCGCTCCTTGGCGTACGCCACGACCTCGTCCTCGTCGAGCGACTCGCCGTCCTTGACCACCACGTAGGCGGCCAGGCAGTGGCCCCAGTCGTCGTCGGGGATGCCGACCACGACCACGTCGGTGATCGCGGGGTGACCGATGAGGGCGTCCTCGAGCTCGCGCGGGAACACGTTCTCGCCGCCGGAGATGACCATGTCGTCGTCGCGACCGGCCACGAACAACCGGCCGCCCTCGTCGAAGTAGCCGAGGTCACCGGTGTGCATGAGACCGTCGCGGAAGTCCTTGGTGTTGCCGTCGGTGTACCCGCCGAACTGCATCTCGTTGCCCACGTAGATGACGCCGGTCTCGCCCGGCGGCAGCTCGTTGCCGTCGGTGTCGAGCACCTTGACGACGGTCCGCCAGGGGACGCGGCCCGCCGTGCCCGGCGCGGCACGCAGGTCCTCGGGCGAGGCGACGGACACCCAGCCGGTCTCGGTGGCCCCGTAGAAGTTGTAGACCGAGTCGGTGAAGCGGTCCATGAAGTCGGTGGCCAGCTCGCCGGCGAGCGCCGAGCCGCTCGACGCGGTGATGCGCAGGCTCGACACGTCGTGCCGGTCGGCCTTCTCCCGGTCGAGGTTCACCAGGCGCTGGATCATGAGCGGCACCACGACGAGCACCTCTGCGCGGCGCTCCTCGATGTCGCGCAGCACCTGCTCGGCGTCGAACTTGCGACGCAGCACGTACGTGGGCACGGTCGACAGGCCGAAGCCGAAGTTGAGCAGTCCCCACGAGTGGAACAGCGGAGCGGCCAGCACGACGGTCGAGTTGCCGCCGTACGGGATCGAGCCGAAGAACGTGAGCAGCGGGTCGAGGTTCTCCGGCTCCTTGCGGTTCGCGCCCTTGGGCAGCCCCGTCGTGCCGGACGTGAAGATGACGATGCCACCGGGCTTCTCGGGCTTCTTGTGCGCCTTGCCGGGCTGGCCCTGGGCGATCTGCGACAACGTCGGCAGGCCGTGGCTGTCGTCGTCGGACCACGCCACGACCACCATGTCGCGGTCGATCTCGGAGGTGACCTCGAGGAACTCCTGGTCGACGATCGCGAACTTGGTGTCCTCGCGCCGGGTCAGCTCACCGAGCTGTGAGGCGCTGGCCATCGTGTTCAGCAGGAGGACCTTGGCGCCGATCTGCATGATCGAGACCATCGAGACGACCATCCAGCGGTGGTTGCGCCCCATGAGGGCGACCGCGTCGCCCACCTGGACGCCGCGCTCCTTCAGGGCGGCGGTGGTGCGGTTGATCTCGTCGCTGAGCTCGGACCAGGTGATCTCGCCGGCGTCGTCGACGATCGCGGTCTGGTTCGGGTAGCGCGCCGCGGCCGCCGCGACCGCCGCCGGGAAGCCCGGGCCCCAGGTGGCGAGCTTGACGCCCGCCTTGAGCAGCCGGTGCGGCAGCTGAGGCTTCAGCAGGCCGATCTGACGCAGGACCTTCAGCTTGTAGGCGATGTCACTCATGCGGTCCGGCTACTCCTCGTGGTGCGGGTGCGGGGATGCGTCACAGTAACAGCGAGTGACAGTCCGGTGCGCGTTCAGAGAGCGCCGTCACGTGCCACCACGGCACGGACCGTGCGGAGCAGGATCGTGGCGTCGAGCCGCAGGCTCCAGGTGTTCACGTACTGCAGGTCGAGCCGGATCGACTCCTCCCAGCTGAGCTGTGAGCGGCCGCTGACCTGCCACAGACCGGTGAGCCCGGGGCGGACGTGCAGACGTCGCCACACCCACTGGCTGTACTGCGCCGTCTCGCGCGGCAGGGCCGGACGCGGTCCCACCAGCGACATGTGTCCCAGCAGCACGTTCACCAGCTGGGGAAGCTCGTCGAGCGAGGTGCGACGCAGCAGCCGACCCACCGAGGTGACCCGGGGATCGTCGTCCAGCTTGAACAGCGGCCCGGCCCCCTCGTTGCGCACGACGAGGTCGGCCAGCCTCTCCTCGGCGTCGACGACCATCGTGCGGAACTTGAGCATGGTGAACGGCTTGCCGTCGCGGCCGGTGCGCTCCTGGCGGAAGATGACCGGCCCCGGCGAGGACCCCTTCACGGCCACGGCGATCGCGAGCAGCACGGGCGACAGGACCAGGAGCCCGCCGAGCGCGACGACACGGTCGAAGACCGTCTTCGCCGCGACCGAGACGAGGTGCTCGTTGGGCGGGCGCATCGTGAGGGCGAGCTGGTCGGCCACGATCTGCGGACGCATGTACTCGACGTGGTCCTCCATGTCGGCCAGCACCAGGCACTCGACGTCGGCGCGCTGCAGCGCCCACGCGAGGTGGCGCAGCGACGGGGTGGTGAGGGCGTGGTCGGAGGCGATGACGACCGACCGCGCGCGGGACCGGGCCACCGCCGCCAGCACGTCGGGCACGATGCGCGAGAGCGAGCCGGGCGAGCCGAGCGGGACCGACTCGGCCTGGCCGCGCCACACGCAGGACGAGACCACGGCGACGTCGCTGCGGTCGCTCCAGCGCTGGGTGAGCCGACGGACCGTGCGCTCCTCGCCCACGAGCACCGTGGGGGTGCGTCGGCGGGCGACCCGGTGCACCGCGCCGTAGCCGACGAAGGTGGCCACGGCGAGCAGCGCGACGAGCAGGGCACTGCGCAGGCCCACGGTGTTGTTCGCACCGAGCAGGAGCGCGGCCACGAGCATGGTGCCGACGAACGACAGGAAGCGCACCGCCGGCTTGAGCGACGTGGCGCGCTCGTAGGCCGCCTGGGCGAGCCAGCTGTAGACGAGCCACACCAGGACGCTGACGACCACGACCCGCCCCGACACGGGGCCCACGGCGAGCCGGCTGCTCAGCATCAGCGTGACCGCGAAGGTGAGCACGTAGCCCAGCAGGCCCTGGCGGACCGCGTCGGCGAGGACGCGGAACGGACCGCGCCGTCCCCGCTGCTCACGTGCGGCGAGGAACTCCTCGCCGGCCGGCAGCCGGTTGCTGCGCGGCAGGCCCAGCCGGGTTCGACCCTCGTCGTCGCGGCGGGCCTCGGGCAGCTCTCCGAGCAGGCGGACGGCCTCGACGACGCCGGGCGTGGGCTCGACCTCGCCACTGCGGGTGGCGACGGTCCCGTCGGCCGCACCGTCGAGCAGCGCATGGAGCTGCTCGCGCGTCTCGGCGACGTGGACCAGGCCCATCTCGGCCAGGCGGCGCGCCAGCACCACCTGGTGGTCGTCGACCACCTCGTGGCCCACGGGGACGCGGGGCACGACGATCGGGATCCGGCCTGCACGACGAGCGTCCATCACGCCGCCGGCACCACCCTGCAGCACCACGACGTCGGCACGCCGGTAGTGCTCGAGCAGCTCGTCCGGCGCCATCATCGTCCGGTTGGTCGCGCCCTCGATCGGCCTCGTGGACCCGTGCTGGAACACGACCTCGGCGCCGTGCTCGCCCGTCCAGGGCTCCAGCCAGTCGACGAAGCGGTCGAACGGGTGGTGGTACGTCCCGACGCTCGCCACGAGGGTGAGGTCGTTCGTCACAGCACGAGCCCCACGGTCTGGGCGCGCGGGAGCTTCTCGCTCAGCTGGTCCCACTGGGTCAGGTACTCGTCGACGAAGGGGTACACGAGCCGGCCGGTCAGCGACGGCTTGTCGATGCGGTCGATCGTCTCGAGGAAGATCGACCGCGCCCCGACGCGACGCGCCTGGCGCAGGAAGGGGACGGCGACGGCCGCCCCGGTGCTGAAGACGACGTCAGGACGCCACTCGTCGATGACACGTCGCGCCAGCATCATGTTGCGAGCCAGGTTGGGCAGGTTGCGCTGCGTGGGCCAGGCGCACTCGATGACCCGCTCGTCACGCAGCTTGAGGCGGGCGTCCTCGGTGGGACCGGTCACCCAGAGCCGCTCGTGCTGGCCCCACCAGGGCTCGAGCGCGAGGGCCTGGGCGAGGTGCCCGCCGGAGGAGCAGGCGATGAGGATGCGCATGTCAGATCCCCTTTCCGAAGCGTCGGGCGACGGTCACGACGGCGCCGGTGGTCGCCAGGCGCAGGCCGATGACGAGCGCGAGCCAGGCGCGGAGGTTGGTGCGGCGCAGGGCGATGGCGCGACGGGCGTGTCGCCGACCGGCCGCGCGCTGGCCCGACGAGACCTCGCCGAACGCGATCTGCGAGAGCATGCGCGAGTGCGCGGCGTCGTCGTCGGCGAACTCCGGGTGCTTGGCCAGGAGGTAGGTGAGCGCCGCCGCGTAGTCGGCCCAGCGCCCGAAGAAGTAGGACTGGCCCTGCCAACGAACACGCACGAGGGGCTCGTTGACCAGGCGGACCGGCGCGAGCCGCGAGGCGCCGAGCAGGACGTCGGTGTCCTCGGCGTAGCCGCGGGGCAGGTCCTCGTCGATCATGCCGATCTCGTGGACCAGCGCCTCGCGGCGGAACACGAAGCTGCTCGAGTGCAGGCCGCCGAACCGCTCACGCACGAGCTCGGCGTGGGAGACCACGTCGCTCGGGACGAGACGGTCGGTGAGCCGCTCCCCGTCGTCGACCTGCATGGCCGTGGCCACGAGGCGGACGTCGGGGTGGTCACGGAAGAGGGGCATCTGCGCCGCGAGCTTGCCGGCCAGCCAGGTGTCGTCGTCGTCGAGGAACGCGACGAAGTCGTGGGAGGCGGCGAGGATGCCGCTGTTGCGGGCACCGGCCAGGCCTCGGGTGCGCTCGTTCACGACGGCGCGCAGCGTCTGCGTCGGGCCGGTGACCACGGCGGGGAGCACGGGGTCGCAGGCGTCGAAGACGACGACGACCTCGAGGGGACCTGCGTACTCCTGGTTGAGCACGCTGCGGACGGCCTCGGCCATCAGCTGCGGTCGGTCGTGCGTGGGCACGACCACCGTGACGGCCGGGGCGTACCCGACCGTGTCGTCCTCGACGGCGTCGTCGGTCGTGCGTCGGTCGACCCGCGAGGCGTGGACGGTCGGCACGCTCACAGCTGACCCTCGAGCTCGGCGCCGGTGAGGTGGGCGCGCAGGATCGTGCTGGAGGTCTGGCGGGTGTACGGGTAGTAGACGACGTCGACGCCGATCGCACCCATCGACCGCTCGAGGCGGTAGCCCTTCGGGGTCCCCTGCCAGTCGTCGCCCTTGAAGATGACGTCGAACGGACGCTGGTCCCAGACCATCTTCTTGTCCTCGGAGCGGTCGATGACGACCTCGTCGACGATCCCGAGGGCCGAGATGATGTCGATGCGCTCGTCGCACGGGACGACCGGGGGCCGACCCTTCAGCA
Source organism: Aeromicrobium sp. 50.2.37 (assembly GCF_024655735.1). Lineage (NCBI taxonomy): Bacteria > Bacillati > Actinomycetota > Actinomycetes > Propionibacteriales > Nocardioidaceae > Aeromicrobium > Aeromicrobium sp. 50.2.37. Next base: position 14,877 of record NZ_JANLGG010000021.1, on the reverse strand, counting down.
GCTCGACGTACTCGTCGCTGGCGACGCCCACGACGAGGTGGTGGCAGCGGTGCCGCGCACGGCGCAGCAGGTTGAGGTGGCCCACGTGGAACATGTCGAACACGCCGCTGGCGTACCCCACGTCATAGGTCTTCCGGTCGATGGTCACCATTTCTCCGATCCCCTGGATGTGACACTCACCCAGAAGGAGCAACGAGGGTGCGCTCCGTGACGCCGGATGGGACACCGGTTCTGGTGGCGCTCGTCACGATCGCCCGCGCGGGGCCCCGGGACGGCTCAGGTGCGCGGTCGGTAGACCCGGACGTGGTCGACCTCGAGCGTGGCGGGGAGCCGGGTGGACCCGGGCCGCTCCGGGTCGAGGCGCCCCCAGTACCGCCCGCCGACCTGGAGGTTGAGCCGGATGTTCAGCTCGTCGTCGAGCGCGGCGGCCAGGCGCGGCTCCCGGCTCAGGTCGACGTGACCGGTCGTGCGACCGTCGAGGGAGAAGCGCAGGCAGCCGGGCACCCAGTCGACGGCGAAGACGTGGAAGTCGTCGGCCAGCGGCCCGTCGGCCGAGCCCCAGCCCCCCACGCGTCGGTAGCCCTCCGGGGCCTCGGTGTCCTCGTGCACGGTCCAGGCGTACTGCGACGCCATGTCCTCACGCGGGCGCGCCGCCGGCGTCCCCCACGCCTCCACCACGTCGATCTCGCCCGGCAGGTCGTCGGCCCTCAGCCAGAACGCCGGCCAGAGGCCGCGGGACTCCCCGGGGGCCACGGGCAGCCGGGCGCGCACCTCCCAGCGGCCGTACTGCTGCGAGAAGTGGCCGATGGTGTCGACGTAGCCGGTCGTGACCGGTCGCAGGCCACTCGGGTCGCCGGCGGCGTCGTCACGTGCGGTGATCCGCAGCGTGCCGTCGGCGACGGACACGTTGTCGGCCCGGATCCTGGCCTGGTCGAACGACAGGGTGGTCGCGTCGCGCACCGTCCAGCGTCGTGGGTCCAGACCTGCGGTCCCCTGCCCCGCTCCGTCGAACTCCTCGGACCAGGACGGCTCGCCCTGGTCCGGGTCGGACAGGTCGAGCGCATCGACGTCGCCGACGGCGCAGCGCACCGAGGACGCGTCCGGCGGCACGTCGGCCCCGTCGTCGCGCACGACGAGCAGCCCGGCGACGGCGGTCGTGACCACGACCGCCGCACCGAGGACCAGCGGACCGCGTCTCACCGGTGCGGCGAGGTGGTCAGCCGCGCGCTGCGGCGACGACCGCCGCAGCAGCGACGATCCCGGCCGTCGCGCCGGCCACCGTGCTCATGCCGTCGGCGAGCCCGGTGGTGCCGGTGGGGGCGACCACGCGCGCGTTGACGTCCTCGATCTCGAGGTAGCTGGCCATGCACGCGGGGCAGGTCTCGAGGTGGGCGTGGATGCGCTTCTGCTCACGCATGCCGGCCGTGCGTCGCACGAGCGAGGCGAGGCGGGGCCGCACCTGGCGACACTCCTCGGTCTCGGACCCGGTGTCGACGGCGACGTGCTGGGCGAGGTAGGCCTCGCGCAGCCCGGCCCGCGCCCGGTAGACGAGAGCGGAGACGCTGTTGGGCTTGAGGCCGAGCCGCTCGCTGATCTCGTGCGGCTTGAGTCCCTCGACGTCGAGGTACCACAGCACGGTGCGCCAGCGCTCCGGCAGCGACTCGAACGCCGTGCGGACGAGGTCGCGCTCGAAGCTGTCGAGCTGACCGTTGCCGAACGGGACCGCCGTGTCGATCTTGGCGAGGTCGTCGGTCGGCTGGACGCGCTGACGCAGTCGACCCCGACGTCCGGCCTCGTGGCGCACCGAGGTGAGCACGTAGGCGCGGAAGGCGTGGTCGGGGCCGTTGCCCCGACGCAGCTGGCCGAGCACCTGGGCGAACGCCTCGGACACGGTGTCCTCGGCGTCGCCGTGCGACGACAGGCGTCTGGCGAGACGCAGGGCCACCGGGCGGTAGCGGCGGAAGAGCTCGGCATAGGCGTCGTCGTGACCGTCTCTGGCGAGCCCGAGCAGATGCGCGTCGTCCAACGTCGAGGTGGACGCGCGCACGGATGTGCACGAGTTTTCAGACATGTATTTCCCCTGGATGAATTCCAGCCGTCTCTCGAGGTGACGAGGTCCCGGCCGGACCACCTGCGCTTTTTGACACAGGCGGTTACAACGAGCCCCATACTAGCGGCAGACCCATGAGGGTCAATGACGCACGTCACAGGGGTACGCACCGGTACCCCGGCGTCATGAACGCCGGCCACGGCACTCCTCTTGCATGATGTCCCGGTCCCAAGGAGTCAGTTCCATGCAGCCCGCACCGCCCCAGCCCGTCCAGCTCAGCGAGCTCGCGGGATCGTTGCGCCGTCGCTGGCGCGTCCTCGCGCTCGGCGCCGCCGTCGGGCTGCTGCTCGGCGTCCTCGCCTGGGCGGTCCTGCCCGTGACCTACACGGCCACCACGTCGGTGCGGGTCTCCTCGGTCGACGTGCCCTCCTCGGGGTCGAGCGCCACCGCCGCCCTCGACGTCGCGACCGCCGCGCAGCTCGTGACCTCCGGCGACGTGCTGGCTGCCGCGGCCGACGACCTGGGCACCACGCGAGGCGAGCTGAAGGACGGTGTGCGCGTCGAGAACCCGCCCGACACCGCCGTGCTGAACATCACCTACACGGCCTCCTCCGCCGACGCCGCCGCGACCGGGTCGCGTGCCGTGGCCGAGGCCTTCCTCGGTGTGCGCGGCAAGACCGCTGCCGACGAGGTGCAGGCCCAGCAGGAGGCCACCTGGGACCGCGTCTCGATGCTCGAGCGCTCGGCGCAGCGCTACCCGGCGGGCTCGCCTGCCAAGGCCTCGATCCTGCGCCAGGCCGAGTCGCTGGGCGACCGCGCGGCCGAGCTCGCCACCGCCGACACCACGCCCGGCCAGATCCTCGGAGCCACGGCCACACCCTCCGGCCCGTCCTCGCTCGGCGTGCTGCCGCTCGGCGTGGCCGGCCTCGCCCTCGGCCTGCTCGTCGCGGTGCCGGTCGCCCTGACGCGTCGCACCGCCGCGAGCGCCGGCATCGGCGACGTGGGCGGGCTCGGCTCGATCCACGAGGCGGCCGTCCTCGACGGCACCCGTGACCCGCGACCGCAGGACACGTGGGACATCGCGGCCCTCATGCTCAAGCTCCCGAGCGAGCTGCCGGCCGACACCGGCTACACGCTCGTCGTCGACGGGTCGGTGGGCACCCAGCCCGGCGCGGCCCTCGCCGAGGCGCTGCGCCGTCGCGGTCGGGCCGTGCGTCACGTGGACGCCGCCGTCATCAACGAGGGCAAGCTGGCCCGCGGGTGGCCCACCCAGCGCAAGCAGGCGACGTGGGGCGGCGAGGTGGTCGTCATCGACTCCTCCGAGCTCACGTCCGACGCGCTCAAGGTCACCCTCGCCACCCGGAGCGACCAGATCGTCCTGGCCCGCTCGGTCGACGACGACGCGCTCGCCGCACGCCGCCTCCGCGGGCTGCTGCGCGCCCAGGGTGTCGACGTCGCGCTCACCGTGCTGCTCCCGCAGCGCGACGCGCGGCCGTGACGGAGCGGCTGCGTCGGCTCAGGCTCCGCGGAGCCTGACCAGGTCCACCAGGCCCAGCCGTCGGCGCAGCAGTGCTCCGACGGCCAGGTAGACGACGGCGAGGGCTGCCGTGGTGGTCACGGCCACCCGGGCGCCCGTGCCCCACGTGGCGGCCACCAGCATGCTCGGCGCCAGCACCAGGACGGCCGGCAGGGCCGCGGCCAGGAGGATCGGCCCCCACGGCGGTCGCACGCCCATGAGGACCTGCACCTGGTAGCCGACGACCGCGGTGTCGACGACGATCGTGACCGCCCAGGCGACCGCGGCACCCTCGATGCCCCAGTGCGGCACCAGCACGAGCAGCAGCACGACGTCGAGGGCGAGGGCGCCGGTCTTGTCGGCGAGCTGCCAGCTGCTTCGACCGGCCATGAGGAGCACGCTCTGCACCGCGCCCGCCGCGGTGGCGACCGCCATGGCCGCCGCCAGCACGCGCAGGGAGGGGGCACCGGAGTCGAACCCGTCGCCGAAGATGCCCAGCACCGGCTCCGCGAACACCGCCAGGACGGCGTAGAAGGGCCAGGCCGCCCACACCATGGCTGCGGTGACGACGCCGTACAGACGTCCGACCAGGGCGTGGTCGCCCCGAGCCGACGCGGCACTGATCGCCGGGCCCACGGCAATGCGTGCCGCCTGCTGCACCACCTCGCCGGCCCGTGCGCACCGCGTCACCACGGCGTAGACACCCGCCTCGGCCGGGGAGGCGAAGACGCCGACGATCACCACGTCGACCCACTCGAGCACGATCTCGACGCACGCCGTCGCGCCGCGCGCGGCACTGAACCGCCAGAAGCCGGGGTAGGCCGTCCGCGCCCGGCCCTCGATCCGGGCGCGACCCGTGACGTGACGCGCGGCGAGCGCCGTCGCGACGACCAGCACGAGAGGCACCGGGAGGAGCCAGGCCGCGACGACCTCGCTGACACCCCAGCCCGCCAGCACGGCCACGCCCACCGCCACCATCCGCCCGGCCGGCAGCAGGATGTTCTGCACCAGCGGGAACGCGAGCGGGTCGCCCGCACCTCGGGTGATGCCCAGGGCCAGGGCCGTCAGGGAGGCCAGCACGGTGAGCGGGACGGCCGCCACGACCACGACCGGCGAGAGGCCCGAGGGCGCGACCGCGAGGGCCAGCGGGGTGCCGAGGGCCACGACGACGGCCCCGCCCACCAGGACGGGGACGACGGCCGTCCGGACGATCTGCGCCGTGTCCTCCGGGCGACCCAGCGCCCGAGTGGCCGCGACGAACCGCACCAGACCCGTGTCGGCACCGAGCTCGGCGCTGTTGGCGACGATGAGGAAGACGGCGACGACCAGGAAGTAGACACCCGACCCCTCGGTCCCCAGGTGCCGGCCGACGAGCGCGGCCAGCACGAGGTTGACCATCGCACCGAGCGCACCCCCCACGAGGTTCGCGACGGCTGCCGTGCCGAGGCCCGACCGACCCGACGTGACCTCAGTCGTCATCGTCGAGGCCGTAGCGACGCCTCAGCAGGATCGCCGCCACGAGCGCGATGGCGAGGAGCTGGATGATGTCGAGGCCGTACACGATGATCGCGAGGCTCGAGACGACGAGCGTCGCGTGCAGGGCCACGTCGACGTCGTCGCGGCAGTACCGGGTGCGCCAGGTCGAGCCCCAGAGGAAGGCCAGGAACAGCGCCAGCCCGACGAAGCCGAAGCTGAACATGAGCGTCCAGATGTAGCCCTGCGTGCCGACCGAGAGCGCCTGCTCGGCGGAGGGCCGGGGTGCGCCGTACCCCAGGAGCGGCGACGCCAGGGTGCGCTGGATCGTCTCGGCGTAGAGCGTGAAGCGGGCGCCGTTGGACTGGCCGTACTCCTGACGCACCTCGAACTGGGTGAACAGGCCCTGCCAGACCAGCACCCCTCCGGCAGCCAGCCCGAGCAGGGTGAGCGTGATGACCGGTGCCGCCCGGTCGCGCAGCGCGTAGCGCACCAGCACGTAGGCCCCGGCCAGGGCGAGCGCGGCGAACATGCCGCGGTTCGACGTGGCCATGGCGGGGAAGATCATGACGCCCGCACCCACGATGATGGCGCACCGCAGGAGCCACGACCGGGTCATCATGAAGCAGGCGAGCGCGATCGGGGTGAGCACGAGGATCGCGACACCCCAGCTGTTGGCGTACGGGAAGGGCGCCGAGGGACGCACGAACGGCTCGGGCGCACCCCAGGGGTGCTGCACCTCGGCGAACGGCGGGAAGAACAGGTCGCGCACGTACGAGTTGCCGCTGATCGACGCCGGCAGGAGCATGCCGACGGGCGTCGTGAGCCGGGTGCCCGGCAGGAGCATGCCGAGCACTCCGCCGACGATCACGAAGAACCACAGGAACGTGAGTCCGTGCACGAGCCGCCGTCGCGTGAGGCGCGTGCGTGCCGCGACCGTGTACACGAAGGCGATCGCGACGAAGGACATGATGGCCAGGCGGAAGCCGAAGCCGAGCATGCGCGGGCCGGTGTCGATCATGACCGCCGACGCCGCCATCCACAGGCACAGCCCGACGAGCGCCCCCACGCCCGGGACCCAGAGGGCGTAGCGCCGCACCAGCATGAAGCCGAGCATGACCACGGCCATGGTGACCGCACCCGGCACGACGGTGAGCCCGAGGACCCACATGAGCGGGAAGCCCCAGAGCATCGTGAGGAGCGGCCAGGCCGGCAGGGGGTCGGACGGCAGCCGCCGGGTCGGCTCGGTGCCGACGAGGTCGGTCCACGACATCTCGCGCACCCTCATCGCTGCCACCGCACCATGCTCGCACGCAGCCCGACGGCCGGCCCGCGGTTCGACCCGAGCGGGCTCATCCGAGCGCGCGCAGCGCCCGGAGGCGGCGGCGCAGGGTCATGACGAGCAGGAGCAGGTTCGCCGCGGCGAGCAGGCCGTACCCCACCAGGAAGGCGCCCGGGAGCGGCCAGAGCAGGAAGACCAGGTTCTGCACCCCGACGTCGGCCGGCAGCTGGACGATCGAGGAGTACCGACCGGCCGACGCCGCCCGGTCGCTCCTGCGTGGCGCGAGCTGCTCGGCGAGGATCTGGGCGAAGAACCGCACCGAGGCGACGAAGGCGAAGCCCAGTGGCAGGAGTGCCCACGCCACGTCGAGGTCGGTGTGGCGCAGCAGCGCCACGGCCACGGCCAGGTGGAGCGCCAGCGTCCGGGCGGCATCGACCGTGTGGTCGAGCCACTCCCCCGCCACCGACCCGCTGCCACGCAGCCGCGCGAGCTGTCCGTCGGCCGCGTCGAAGGCGAACGCACCCTGCAGCAGCAGCGTGACGGCCACGCCCGTGAGCACGCTCGGGGCCGGGAGCACCAGCACGGCGAGGGCGGCCACGACCAGCAGGGCGCTGACGGCCGTCATCTGGTCGGGGGTGGCCCCGAACCGGTGCGCCACCGCCGCGATGCCGCGCCCCAGCCGTCGATTGACCGCACGCATGTACAGCGGCACACCGGTGCCGTCCTTCTGGGCTGCGGCGAGCCGGTCCCAGGAGGTGCGGACGTCGAGTGCGGTCATGGGGATCCTCAGCGGGAGGCGACGATGTTCGCGTCGAAGCTCGTGTTCGGGGTGCTCCGGTAGTTGGAGTGCACCTCGGCGGTGATGACGTTCGACCCGTCCCGCAGGGCGGAGAGCGGGATGTCGATCGTCACCGGGTTCGCGGTCGCGGTCGTCGTGCTCGGCGCGGCCGTGGCGTACGTGCTCGGGCCGACCGTGCCGGTGGGCAGGTTCACCCGGGCCACCTCGGTGCCGTTGACGTAGAAGACCATGCCGTCGTCGGCCCGCGTCGTGAGCCGGTAGCGGGTGAAGGCCGCCACGTCGGCGATGTCGACGGTGCGCCGGTAGTAGGACGTGAGGGCGCGCGTGCTGCCCGCCGCGACGTCGATGTTGGTCGCGATCGGACCGCTCCCCCATCCCAGCGGGGCGGGTCCGCTGCGCCAGCCGGAGGCGTCGAAGGCGTCGCCCTTCCAGTCGGTGGCCACCGGCGCGGTGTTGTCGAAGTAGTAGGACCAGGTGGCGCCGTCGGCCAGGACGGTCGCCGACTGCGCCGGCTTGGCGACGGCGGTGCTGGCCGACCAGTTGCCCTGCCCGTCGCTGGCCCGCACGAAGAACCGGTCCGCCGAGGTGGAGCCCGGCACCGAGACCGTGGTCGAGCTCGTCGTGGCGACCACCCGGTCGTTGCGCAGCACCTCGTAGGACACCCCGTCCGACGAGCTCGCCTTCCAGGACACGGTCGCCGACGAGCCCTCGACGACGGCCTTGGCCTCGCTGGGAGCCGACGGCGCCTTCGACGGCCGCGGCGCGAACCGCGCGAACCCGCCGGAGAACTGGTTGCCCCCGCCGTCCTTCACGCTCGTCTCGATCGACCCACCGGCCCACAGCGTGCCGTCCTTGGCCACCGACACCGCCCACACGCCGAACCCGCCGCGGGACTTCCACTGCGGCGCGAACGTCGTCACGAACGCACCGGTCGCGTTGTCCCACGCCCCGAGCAGGGAGATCTTGCTGGCCTGCTTCCAGGCGACGGACGTGGTGCCGGGGTTGAAGTTGTCGTAGTTGGTCGTGCCCTCGTAGTTCCAGTCACCGCAGTGGCAGCCGCCGTACACGACGTCGCTCGTGCCGTCGATCGCCTGCAGGTCGCCGCCGGCCTTGGTGATGTTGGTGTCCTTGAGCGTCAGCGTGGAGGTGTCGTAGGAGAACATGCTGTGCTGCGAGCCACCGAGCCACACCTTCGACCCGAGCTGCTTCACGGCCTGCTGGTAGCTGGCGCCCGAGGTGCTGTAGGTGGGGTCCCAGGCAGGGCTGGCGACCGGGGCGCCCGAGGCGGTGCTGATCGCGACACCCTTCTTCACGGTGGTGGAGCCCGAGGCGGTCATGTAGCCCGCGAAGTAGACCCGGGAGCCGTCGTCGGCGACGTCCATCGCGGCGACGGTGCCGTTGAAGTTGGGGTTCCACGCGGCGTCGCCGTTGCCGGTGGACAGCGAGATGCGAGCACCGTTGCGCTCGTACCAGGCCAGGTCGCCCTTGACCACGTGCGTGAACAGCCCACCGACGTACAGCTGGCCGTCGGAGACCTCGAGGCCCCGAACGCTGACCTTCCCCGACGATCCCCGGTTCTGGACCTCGGTGGTCCACGATGCGGAGAGGTCACCGCTGCTCGCGTCGAGGACGGCCAGACCGGAGCGCGCCTGACCGTTGGCCGTGGTGAACTCGCCCCCGACCGCCAGGCGGCCGTCGGGCAGGGCCGCGAGCGAGCGGACCTGGTTGTCGAAGGTGGGGCGGAAGCTGCTGATCCACTCCCCCGTGGTGGCGTCGAAGGCCGCGAGGTAGGGCTGCGCCACGCTCTGGGAGCCCGACTGGTTGCGCACGGTGGTGAAGTTGCCGCCCACGTACATCGTGTTGCCGATCTGGGCGAAGGTCTGCACCTCCGTGGCCAGCTCGCCGGTGCCACCGGCGCCCGTTCCGGTGACGCCCCAGGGCTGGGCCATGGAGCCGCTCCTGGCCACGGGCAGCGCGGTGATCGCGTCGGTGCCGGCGTCGGGGACGGTCGGGAACGACAGGTCGGACTGACGCAGCTTCGGGCGGATGAACACCTGCGTGAACGGCGTGGCGTTGCCGTTGCCCGTGGCGTACAGGTTGCTCGAGGCAGAGGTGGAGCCGGTGACCGCGCTGCCGTAGTTGAAACCACGGACCCACCCGTTGGTGCTGGACTCGAACGTCCAGACCCGACGCAGACGGTTGGCGGACGTCGTCGACGTCGTGCCGAAGTCGCGCGACGTGGCCCCGGAGAAGGACGTGCCGTCGAACGAGGCCGACGTGAGCGGGTGGCCGGCGCCGAACGCCCACGACCACGAGGCGAGCGACCTGATGCGCATCCGCACGTCCTGCCACGACGTCCCGTCGGCGTTCGCGGCACGACGCAGGCGGACCCCGTCGCTCAGCGCGTCCACACGCCCGCCGCCGAGCAGGGCGTCGACGGTGGCCGTCGACAGCTTCTTCGGCGCGAACGCCGATTGACCGGTCGGGGTCGACGCGATCTGCGCCGGGGTGCCCTGGGCGTCGCCGTCCCAGTTCCAGCCGTCGCGACCGCGGCCCACGAGCACCCACCCACCACCGTCGGTGGTCATGTCGCAGTAGAACTGCGTGGGCGTCCGCAGCTGCGGCGTCAGCAGCCAGTAGACGCCGTCGGTGGCCGAGGGCTTGACCTGCTTGACCTCCCAGCAGGAGGCGGCGGCCGACGCCTGGGTCGAACCGTCGGGCACCACCGTGGCCGCCTGCGCGGCAGGCACGACGCCGGTCAACCCGGTGACGACGACGGCGAAGGCGGCCGCAAGCGCGGCGAGGCTGGTCTTGGTACGCACGGAGGATCCTCGATCGGTTCGGAGCACGAGCCGGTCGTTCCCCCGACGGCTCACGGTCTGAAAGAGGGGCCAGACGCGCGACCATGACGCGACTGCTCCGACGGAGTTCGGGTGGGTCGCATCACACGTCCGACGGACCTGGTCAGGAGACGGCTGCTCGCACGACGGAGGTGCTCGCCGACCAGTTGCCCTGCCCGTCGCTGGCCCGCACGAAGAACCGGTCCGCCGAGGTGGAGCCCGGCACCGAGACCGTGGTCGAGCTCGTCGTGGCGACCACCCGGTCGTTGCGCAGCACCTCGTAGGACACTCCGCTCGACGCGCTCGCACCCCACGAGACCGTGGCCGACGAGCCCTCCACGACGGCCTTGGCCCCGCTCGGCGCCGACGGGGCCGACGCCGGCCGCTGTGCGAACCGCGCGAACCCGCCGGAGAACTGGTTGCCCCCGCCGTCCTTCACGCTCGTCTGGATCGACCCACCGGCCCACAGCGTGCCGTCCTTGGCCACCGTCACCGCCCACACGCCGAACCCGCCACGGGACTTCCACTGCGGCGCGAACGTCGTCACGAACGCACCGGTCGCGTTGTCCCACGCCCCGAGCAGGGAGATCTTGCCCGCCTGCTTCCAGGCCACCGAGGTGGACCCGACCTTCAGCGAGTCGTAGCTGGTGGCGCCGGTGTAGCTCCAGTCGCCGCAGTGGCAGCCGCCGTACACGACCCGGCCGTTGTCGCCGATCGCCTGCAGGTCACCGCCCGACCGGGTGATGTGCGCGACCTTCAGCGCCAGGGTGCTCGCGTCGTAGGCGAACATGCTGTGCTGCGAGCCGCCCAGCCAGACGCGGGACCCGACCTGCCGGACCGCCTGCTGGTACGTCGCCGTGCCCGTGGTGCTGTAGCGAGGCTTCCAGGCCGGCGAGGCGATCGGCGCCCTCGCCGCCGTGCTCAGCGCGAGGCCCTTGCGCACGGCACGACCGGCCGCCTTCGTCATGTAGCCCGCGAGGTAGAGACGCTTGCCGTCGGCCGCGACGTCGAGGTCGGCCACGGTGCCGTTGAGCTTGGGTGCCCACCGGGTGTCGACGACGCCGGTCGACGACGAGACCCTCGCCACGAACGGCAACGCAGTGGATCTCGAGCCCTTCCGCACGTGGGTGAAGCGGCCGCCGACGTAGAGACGGCCGCCGGCGACGTCGAGGGCACGGACCGTCGGCTTGCGGTCCCCCGTGGTCTGCACGACGCCGGTCGTCCAGCTCGGGTCGAGCGCGCCGCTGGCGGTGAACACCGCGAGGCCGCGGCGCGTGCTGCCGTTCACCGTGGTGAAGTCGCCGCCCACGGCCAGTCGATCGCCCGGCAGTCGCACCAGCGCTCGCACCTGACGGTTGAGCCGGGGGCGGAAGGACGGGATCCACTCCCCCGTGGTGGCGTCGAACGCCGCGAGGTAGGGCTGCGCCACGCTCTGGGAGCCCGACTGGTTGCGCACGGTGGTGAAGTTGCCGCCCACGTACATGGTGTTCCCGACCTGCGCGAACGCCTGCACCTCGGTGCCCAGCTCCCCGGTGCCGCCCGAGCCGGTCCCGGTGACGCCCCACGGCTGCGCGAGCGACCCGCTCCTGGCCACGGGCAGCGCGGTGATCGCGTCGGTGCCGGCGTCGGGGACGGTCGGGAACGACACGTCGGACTGACGCAGCTTCGGGCGGATGAACACCTGCGTGAACGGCGTGGCATTGCCGTTGCCCGTGGCGTACAGGTTGCTCGAGGCAGAGGTGGAGCCGGTGACCGCGCTGCCGTAGTTGAAACCACGGACCCACCCGTTGGTGCTGGACTCGAACGTCCAGACCCGACGCAAGCGGTTGGCGGACGTCGTCGACGTCGTGCCGAAGTCCCGCGACGTGGCCCCGGAGAAGGACGTGCCGTCGAACGAGGCCGACGTGAGCGGGTGGCCGGCGCCGAAGGCCCACGACCACGAGGCCAGCGACCTGACCCTCATCCGCACCTCCTGCCACGCTGTGCCGTCCTGAGAGGCGGCGCGGCGCAGGCGGATGCCGTCCTCGAGGGCGTCGACGCGGCGACCCCCGAGCAGGGCATCGACGGTGGCCGTCGACAGCTTCTTCGGCGCGAACGCCGACTGACCGGTCGGGGTCGACGCGATCTGCGCCGGGGTGCCCTGGGCGTCGCCGTCCCAGCTCCAGCCGTCGCGACCGCGGCCCACGAGCACCCACCCACCACCGTCGGTGGTCATGTCGCAGTAGAACTGCGTGGGCGTCCGCAGCTGCGGGGTCAGCAGCCAGTAGACGCCGTCGGTGGCCGAGGGCTCGGCCTGCTTGACCTCCCAGCACGACGCTGCCGCGGCCTCGGGAGAGGCGCCGTCGGGCGTGGTCGGCGCGGCCTGGGCTGCAGGCGGTGCCACGACCAGGGCGACGACCAGGGAGGCCGCAGCGAGCAGGCCGACGCGGGGGGTGCGACGCATGGGGGATCCTCTCGGGGCGGCGCGGAGCGCCGACATCCCCCACGCAGAGGAGGGTGGGCCCGGGTCATGACGCAGCTTCGTCGCACGTGCACGACACCGTCCCGGGGCGCAGCGCTACGTGACCGGCGTGAGGGCCGCGGTCTCCTCCTCGGTGAAGATCCGCGAGCGGATGATGAACCGCTGGCCCGTCGGGCCCTCGATGGAGAAGCCCGCACCGCGGCCCGGCACCACGTCGATCGTGATGTGCGTGTGGGACCAGTAGTTGAACTGCTCGCGCGAGATGTGCACCGGCACCACGCCCACCTCGTCGATGCCCGGCTCGGGACCGATGTCCAGGTCGCCGAGGTGCACGTCGGTGGGCCCCACGATGTAGAAGCCCTGGGTGAAGCACATGGGTGCGGACCCGTCGCAGCAGCCGCCCGACTGGTGGAACATCAGCGGCTTGCCGTGGGAGGCACGGAGCTCGCGCAGGAGGTCGGCGGCCTTCTCGGTCATCGCGATGCGCTCGACGGTCATGACGACTCCTTCGGGTGGTGCGGGTGGGAGGACGACCTCGAGGCCCGACCCTGGGGGCCGGACCTCGAGGCGTCAGCGCTGTCGGCTCAGAAGAAGCCCTGCGCGTTGTTGGAGTAGCTCACCAGCAGGTTCTTCGTCTGCTGGTAGTGGTCGAGCATCATCAGGTGGTTCTCGCGGCCGATGCCGGAGGACTTGTAGCCGCCGAAGGCGGCGTGCGCCGGGTACGCGTGGTAGTTGTTCGTCCACACGCGGCCCGCCTGGATGTCGCGACCGGCGCGGTACGCCGTGTTGGTGTCGCGCGACCACACCGCGGCACCGAGGCCGTAGAGCGTGTCGTTGGCGATGCTCATGGCGTCGTCGTACCCGTCGAACCCGGTGACCGAGACGACGGGGCCGAAGATCTCCTCCTGGAAGACGCGCATCTTGTTGTGGCCCTGGAAGATCGTCGGCGCCACGTAGTAGCCGCCCGACAGGTCACCACCGAGGTCGACCCGCTCACCACCGGTGATGATGCGAGCACCCTCCTGCACGCCGATCTCGAAGTAGCTGAGGATCTTCTCCAGCTGGTCGTTGCTGGCCTGCGCCCCGATCATCGTGTCGGTGTCGAGCGGGTTGCCCTGCTTGATCTGCTTGGTCCGCTCGGTGGCGGCGGGCAGGAACTGCTCGAGGATCGAGTTCTGGATCAGGGCGCGGCTCGGGCAGGTGCAGACCTCGCCCTGGTTGAGGGCGAACATCGTGAAGCCCTCGAGCGCCTTGTCGTAGAACGCGTCGTCCTTGGCCGCGACGTCCTCGAAGAAGACGTTCGGGCTCTTGCCACCGAGCTCCAGCGTGACGGGGATGAGGTTCTGGCTGGCCATCTGCATGATCAGTCGGCCCGTGGTGGTCTCGCCGGTGAAGGCGATCTTGCGGATCCGGCTGGAGGAGGCCAGCGGGGCCCCGGCCTCGGTGCCGAAGCCGTTGACCACGTTCACGACGCCCGGGGGCAGCAGGTCGGCGATCAGCTCCATCAGCAGCATGATCGAGGCCGGCGTCTGCTCGGCGGGCTTGATGACCACGGCGTTGCCGGCGGCCAGGGCGGGCGCCAGCTTCCAGACCGCCATGAGGATCGGGAAGTTCCACGGGATGATCTGGCCGACCACGCCCAGCGGCTCCTGGAAGTGGTAGGCCACGGTGTCGTCGTCGATCTGCGACAGGTGGCCCTCCTGGGCCCGGATCGCACCGGCGAAGTACCGGAAGTGGTCGACGGCGAGCGGGAGGTCGGCGGCCATGGTCTCGCGGACCGGCTTGCCGTTGTCCCACGTCTCGCCCACAGCGAGCATCTCGAGATTCTGCTCGATGCGGTCGGCGATCTTGTTGAGGACGACGGCACGCTCGGCCACGGAGGTCTTGCCCCACGCGGGTGCGGCGGCGTGGGCGGCGTCGAGGGCGGCCTCGATGTCCTCGGCGGTGCCGCGGGCGATCTCGCAGAAGACCTTGCCGTTGACCGGCGAGACGTTCTCGAAGTACTGGCCGTTCGCGGGGGCCTTGTACTCGCCACCGATCCAGTGGTCGTAGCGCGACTTGTAGGTGACGACGGAACCGTCGGTACCGGGCTGGGCGAACACGCTCATGGGGGCTCCTCGAAGGGGTGGGATCAGGTGAGCGTGACGCTAGTCACAGGACCGTTGCAACGACGTTGTGCCGACGTTGCGGGGTGGTTGCCCCGGTCGCTGGTGGGGCGCCGTGGGTGGGTCGTGGGTTGCTGCTGAGTCGCTCCGGCTGGGTCTTCTCGTGCGGCTGCGCTCCCGCGGGTGGGTCTTCTCGTGCGGCTGCGTTGCTGTGGCTGCGAGTCGACCTGCGGCCGCGTCCCTCGGGGTGGGTCGTTCCCTGCTGCTGCGTCGCTGTGGCTGCGAGTCGACCTGCGCTCCGAAAGGGCCTCGACCGGCAGACGGGTCCGGGGTCGAGCGAGCACTCGGAGC
>NZ_JANLGG010000020.1:0-73175 GCF_024655735.1 Aeromicrobium sp. 50.2.37 | reverse complement strand
GCGGCGCGGGCAAGGCGGGGGCGGGGGCCTCGACCACGGTCGGCGCGGGCGCGGGGCCGGATCGGCGATTCCCATCACCTGATGGGAACCACGAGCTCACCCTGGTTCTCCCCCACTCACCATGGAGAGCCCTCCATGGTGAGTGGGGGATTCCCATCACCTGATGGGAATCGAGAGACGGGTGGGACGGAGGCGGACCGCTACGCGCGGCCGTGCTCGGCGAGGAGCAGCTGGTACCGACCGCCGGCGGCGATCATGTCCTGCGTCCGGTCGTTGAGGACCTCTCCCTGCAGAACGAGGTCCTTCGCCCGGACGGTGACGGTGGCCGCCCGCCAGTCGACCTCCATCTCGTCCCAGCGCTCGACCGACGTCGAGATGCCCGGCACCGTCAGCAGCGGCATGCCGTTGCTGACCTCGCCACGCCAGAAGCCCGGCGAGAAGGACTCCGCGACCACGCCGATGATGCCCTCGTTGCGCATCGCCGTCATGGCCACGTAGTGCGGGTGCCCGTAGCCGAAGTTCCGTCCGCCCACGAGCCAGTCGCCCTCGCGCACCTTGTCGGTGAAGTCCTCCTCGTACGCCTTCATGCAGACGCTGTGCAGGTGCTCCGGATCGGTGTACTTGATGTTCTGCACGCCGATCATCAGGTCGATGTCGTGGTCGTCGCCGAAGATCCAGGCCACGCGACCGGTCAGCACGTCGGGCAGCACCTGCGGCGCGGTCGTCGTCGTGGTCACGGGTTCACCACCTCGCGCGGGTCGGTGAGCCGACCGGTGAGCGCGCTCGCTGCGACGGTCGTCGCCGAGCCCATGTAGATGTCGGCGTCGGGGCTGCCCATGCGACCGGAGATGTTCAGCACCCCGGTCGACACGCAGGCCTCGCCGGCCTCGAGCGGCTTGGCGTAGCCGAAGCAGAAGTCGCACGTGGACTCCACGACGTGGGCGCCGGCGGATCGCAGCGTGTCCAGCAGGCCCTCGGACTCGGCCTGCTCGTAGATGCGACGCGACGTCGGCACGACGTTCAGCTCCACGCCGTGCGCCACCTTCTCGCCCTTGAGGATCCCGGCCGCGGCCCGGATGTCCTCGATGCGTCCGCTCGCGCACGAGCCGATGAAGGCACGCTGGATCTTCTGTCCGTGCACCTCCGCCACGTCGCGCGTGTTCGAGGCTCGCGCCGACCCCGGCATGACGATCTGCGGGCTCAGGGCGTCGAGGTCGATGTCGTAGCGGGCCGTGTACTCGGCGTCGGGGTCGCTGTAGAGCGGCTCGAAGTCGCGCTGGGCGACCTTGCGGCTGTACTCGAGGCTCATCTCGTCGGGGTTGAAGATCGCCGAGACACCGCCGGCGAACATCGCCATGCCGCACAGCGCCTGCCGCTGGCCCAGCGCCATCGACTCCGCACCCGGGCCGGTGTACTCCATGACCTGGAAGGCCACGCCGTCGGCGCCGATGTCGGAGATGATCCGGTGGATCAGGTCACGGCTCTCCACACCGGGCGCGAACGACCCGGTGAGGTGGAAGCGGGTGCTCGCCGGGACGTCCAGGTGGATGCCGCCGGTGACCCAGCCCTCGAGCAGGTCGCGGCGCACCCCCATGCCGAGCGCACCGAACGCGCCGAGGCTGGAGATGTGGCCGTCGAAGTGGATGAGGAACGACCCGGGCATCGCGTAGCCCAGCTCCGCGGCGACCTGGTGGCCGATGCCCTCGCCCTCGTGGAAGTGCACGCCGTTCTCGTGCGCCCAGTCGCGGGTGACCTGGTGGACCTCGGCCTCGCGCTCGTTCTTGTTCGTGAGCATGTGGTCGATGAACAGGACGTACCGGTCGGGCTCGGCGACCTTCGTGACCCCGAAGTCCTCGCGCATCTGCTTGAAGAAGCGGTCGGTGTACCCCGGGAAGTCGTACGCGATCATGTAGTCGGGGCGGACGGGGTAGTTCTCGCCGGGCGTCACCGCGTCGCGGTCGCCGACGCGGGCCAGGATCTTCTGCGTGATGGTCTGTCCCATGGTCACGCCTCCTCGAGGGTCTCGGGCATGTACAGGGACTGCTTGTGCAGGACCTCGTCGAAGCCGATGAGCTTCAGGAAGTCGGCGTGCTCCATGTAGTCGCGGCTGACCTCGGCCGGCGGCTCGCCCGCCGACAGGCGCTCGAGCGACGCGCGGGTGGCGGTCGTGGCCGCGAGCAGGATCTGCGTCGGGAGCAGCGCCAGGCCGACGCCGATCTCGCGCAGCACCTCGCTCGTGAACTGCTCGGCCGTCCACGTCCACGCGGTGAGCGAGCACATGAGCGGCACACCCACCTCGGCGTGCAGACGGGCCCACGACTCGGCGTCGGGGAAGCCCTTGGAGATGGGCATGATCATCTCGGCGCCGGCCTCCACGTAGGCGACGGCGCGACGGATGGCGTCGTCACCGATGCCGTCGGTGCGTCCGATGAGGACGAGCTCGTCGCCCACCTCGTCGCGCACGGCGCGGACCTTGCCCGCCGCCTCCGTGGCGGGGAGCAGCGTCGGTGCGCCGCTCGTGGCCGCGGGGCACCTCTTGGGCGCCAGCTGGTCCTCCATGAAGACCGCGGACACGCCGGCGTCGGCGAACATGCGTGCGGTGCGGGCGGCGTTGACCGCGTTGCCGTACCCGGTGTCGATGTCGGCGACGACCGGGAGACGCGAGGCCCCGCGGATGCGGCGGACGGCGTCGAGGTTCTCCGACATCGAGTACATCTCGGCGTCGGGCAGGCCGAGGGACGCCGAGATGGCGAACCCCGACGCGCAGAGCGCCGTGAAGCCGCTCTGCTCGGCGATCCGGGCGGTCAGCCCGTCCCACACGCCGGGGGCGTAGACCAGCCCGTCGGCGAGCTGGTTCCTGAAGTGGTTCGTCATCGTGCTTCCTTCCTTCGTGTCACCGAGGCGCGGGCGCCCCGAGGCGCTCGGAGAGCGCCGCGCAGGCTTCGCGCACGGCGGTGACGATGTGGTCGAGGCGGTCCGGGCCGAAGCCCTGGGCGGCGCCTCCGAGGCTGAGGGTGCAGCTGAGGGCACCGGTGGGACCGAACACGGGCGCGCTCACGACGGCGACGCCGTTGTTGAGGTCCTCGTCGGCGAAGACGTAGCCCTGCTCGCGGATGCGGGCGAACTTCGTCTCGAGGGCCTCGCGCGTGACGTCGGTCTTGTCGGTGTAGCGCTTGCGTGGCGCGGACAGCACCCGTTCGCGGATGGTGTCGTCCCAGGCCGCCATGACGGTCGGTCCGCCGGCCACGTGGTACGGCAGGACCGTGCCGAGCGTGACCGTGTTGACCTTCAGGGGGCTCTCGCCCTCGACCATCTCGACGACCACAGCACCCTCGTCCGACGGCACCAGCAGGAACGCCGTGTCGCCGAAGTGGCCCGCGAGCGACCGCAGGTGCGGCAGCGCCTCGTTGCGGATGCTGAACTGGCGCTGCGCCGCGTGGGCGAGCTTGAGCATGCGGATGCTGAGGCGGTAGCCGTCGCGAGGACCGCGCTCGACCCAGCCGGCCATCTGCAGCGACGACAGGAGCCGGTGCACGGTCGTCTTGCCGATGCCGGTCGCCGCGGCGATCTCCCCGAGGCTGTACTCGCTGTCGCCGCCGCCGAGCACCTCGACGACGTTGCACGACTTGATCACCGACGCGACGTAGTTGCGAGGGTCCACCTCGTCGGCGCTGCCTGACGGCCCCACGAGGTCCTTCATCCGAGGTACGCCTTCTGGATGTCCTCGCTGTGCGCCAGCGTCTCCGGCGTGCCGGACATGTGCACCTCGCCGCGCTGCAGCAGGTACGCGTGGTCGGCCACCTCGAGCGCCCGCGTGGCGTCCTGCTCGATGAGCAGGATGCTCTGGCCCTCGGCGTGCAGTGCCGCGATGGCGCCGTAGATGACGTCGATGACCGACGGGGCCAGACCCATCGACGGCTCGTCGAGCAGGAGCACCTGCGGGTCGGTCATGAGCGCACGCCCCATGGCGAGCATCTGCTGCTCGCCGCCGCTCATGGAGCCGGCCTGCTGGGTCCGGCGCTCGGCCAGCCGCGGGAAGAGCTCGTACACGCGGTCGAGCAGCTCGGGCCGGGACCGTCCGGAGAAGGTGCTGAGCGCGAGGTTCTCGGCCACCGTGAGCGGCGAGACGACGTGCCGACCCTCGGGGACGAGCGCCAGGCCCAGCCGCGTGATGCGGTGCAGCGGCAGCTTCTGGACGGGCTTGCCGTCGAGGACGATGTCGCCGGTCTTCTCGCGGTGCACGCCCGCGATGGATCGGACCAGCGTCGACTTGCCGGCGCCGTTGGCGCCGAGGACGGCCACGAGGTTCCCCTCGGGGACCTCCAGGCTGACGTCACGGACGGCGCGGATCGCTCCGTAGCTCGCGCAGAGCCGGGATACCTGAAGCATCGTTCTCCTTTCCGAAGTAGGCCTTCTGGACGGCGGGGTCGTCGACGCACTCCTGCGGGGTGCCGTGCGACAGCACCTCGCCGAAGCTCATGACGTAGGCGGCGTCGCAGTAGTCGAGGATCAGCCGCATGTTGTGCTCGACGACGAGCACCGTGAGGCCCTGGTCGCGGACCGAGCGGATGAGCTCGCCGACGGCCACGGACTCCTCGCGGTTCATGCCCGCCGTGGGCTCGTCGAGGAGCACCAGCCGCGGGTCGGTGGCGAGCGCACGAGCGATCTCCACCCGGCGCTGCGTGCCGTAGGGCAGCGTCTCGGCCAGCTCACGCCGCTCCGTCACGCCCACCCGGGTGAGGAGGGCGTCGGCGCGCTCGAGACACTCCCGCCGCTCCCGCCGCTCGCCCGGCCACATCACGAGGCTGGACAACGACGACGCCTTCCGCGACGCGTACATGCCCGCCACCACCTGCTCCAGGACGCTGAAGCCGCTGAGCAGCCGCACGTTCTGGTAGGTGCGGGTGATGCCGCGTCGGCTGATCTGGTGCGGCGCCAGGCCCGCCATCTCGTCGCCCTGGAAGTGGACCGAGCCCTCGTCCGGCGTGTAGAAACCGGTCACCAGGTTCACGAGGCTGGTCTTGCCGGCGCCGTTGGGACCCATGAGCCCCATGACGGTGCCCTGGGGCACGACCATGTCGACACCGTTGACGGCGGTCACGCCGCCGAACCGCTTGGTCAGTCCCTCGATGGTCAGCAGTGCGTCGCTCATCGGGCCACCTCCGGCTCGGGCTCGGCCACGGGCGTGTCGTCGGTCCGACGCAGCCGCCGGACCCACTGGCGTCGCGGGTCGATGAGACCGCGCGGCATGAAGACCATGATCAGCACCAGCAGGGCACCGGTCATGAGCTCGTCGACGCCGTCGACGTAGGAGCGCACCACCTCGGGCAGTCCGACGAAGACGATCGCCCCCACGATGGGTCCGGCCCAGTGGTAGGTGCCGCCGAGGACCATCGCCGCGACCATGGTGAAGGCCAGCGTGATGAAGAACGTGTCCGGGCCGATGTACTGGAGCAGGTTCGCCAGCACCACCCCGGCCATGCCCGCCACGAGTCCGCTCGCCGCGAACGCGACCGCGCGGACGGTGAAGGGGTTGACGCCGAGGGCCGCGGCGACCGCGGCGTCCTCGCGGACCGCGTGGGCGGCCATGCCGTACCGCGAGCGGCGCAGGCGGGCGAGGGCGTAGCAGACGATCGCGACCAGCACGACGACCGTGATGAGGTCGATCTTGCGGGTCACGCCCGTGCCGACGCTGCCTCCGGTGTACTCCTCGGCCGAGAGGACGACGACGCGGGTGATGAGCACCAGCGCCACCGTGGCCATCGCCATCCAGTGGCTCTCCAGCTTGAGCAGGAGCACCGACAGGATCGCGGCGACGGCCAGGCCGAGGCCGGCGCCGACGAGGAGCTGGACGACGATGCCCGCGCCCATGTGCAGGTCGAGGTACGCGGCGCTGAAGCCGCCGACCGCGCCGAACGAGGCGCCGGCGAGGCTGAACACGCCCGCCCACATCGCGATCCAGCTGCCGAGCGCGAACAGCGCGTTGGCCATCGCGAACTCGACGACGGTCCGGTACTGGTCCCAGAGGCCGCCCATCATGCCCTCACCGTCTGCATCGCGGTGGCGGAGCCGAACAGGCCCCGCGGCCGGAACACCAGGAAGGCGAGCAACAGCCCGAAGGTCACCGCGTCGCGCAGGCTGCCCGACACGTACTGCGCGGTCAGCACCTCGGCGACGCCGATCAGCAGCCCGCCGAGCACCGTGCCGCGCACGTCGCCGAAGCCACCGATGATGACCGCCGCGAAGCCCTTGAGGAGCAGCGCCTCGCCCAGCATGAAGTTCACGGTGCTCGTGTTGAGACCCATCGTGATGCCGGCCAGGCCGGCCACCGCTCCGGAGAGGAAGGCGGTCGTGGCCACGATGAGCACGGGGTTGACCCCACCCAGCGAGGCCGCCATGGGCGAGTGGCCCACGGCCCGCATCGCGGCGCCGACCTTCGTGCGGTGCAGCAGGGCGTAGAGGCCGATGCCGACGACCGCCACGGCCAGCAGGCTCACCAGCTGGGTGCGCCCCAGGGTGAGGCCGAGGAAGCTGATCGAGCCGCTCGGGGCCGCGTCGGGCGAGAAGCGCGACGTCGTGGCGCCCGTGACCATCCGGGCGAGCGCGAGGAGGAAGATCCACACGCCGATGCTCGTGATGAGCGCCGGCAGCAGGTCCCCTCCTCGCCGTCGGATGGGTTGGAAGGCGACGAAGTCGACCACCACGGCCAGGAGGCCCGAGACGAGCACCCCGGCGATGAGCGCCGGCCAGAAGCCGATGCCCGCGTCGTTGACGAGGAAGAGCACCGTGAGGGCTCCCCAGGTCGCGAAGGTCCCGTGGGCGGCGTTGAGCACGCCGAGGGTGGCGAGCATGAGGCCGAAGCCGACGCCGAAGACGGCGTACACGGAGCCGAGCGCCAGCCCGTTCAGGATCTGCTGTGCCAGGACGTCCATGTCATCGCCTCCTCTCCTGGTCGTGGTGGTCGTGGATCACGCGCCCGCGCCCTTCCAGAGCTGCGGGACGCCGGAGTCGTCGATCTGCACGATCTGGAAGTCCTCGCTCGTGCCCTGT
Source organism: Aeromicrobium sp. 50.2.37 (assembly GCF_024655735.1). NCBI lineage: Bacteria > Bacillati > Actinomycetota > Actinomycetes > Propionibacteriales > Nocardioidaceae > Aeromicrobium > Aeromicrobium sp. 50.2.37. Next base: position 66,125 of record NZ_JANLGG010000020.1, on the reverse strand, counting down.
CCGTTCTCGAAGGTCAGCGGGCCCCACGGGGACTCCAGCTCGGAGATGCCGGCCAGCGACTCCGCGACGGCGGCGGCGTCGGCACCGTCACCGGCGTCGGCCGCGCCCTTGGCGGCGTACTTCACCGCGACGTAGCCCTGCGAGGCGAACAGGTCCGGCGTCTCGTCGTACTTCTCCTCGTAGGCCTTCGTGAACTCCTGCGCAGCGGCGTTCTCGCTCGCCGGCGTGTACTCCACGGAGTAGTAGGTGTCGGCCAGGGTCTCGCCGAACGACTTGAGCAGCGGGCCCGTCGCGACGGCGTTGTTGGCGAGGATGACGCCCTCGTAGCCCTTCTCGCGCAGGGCCTTGGTGATCGTGGCCGCGGCCTCGCCGAGCGTGTAGACGGTCACCATGTCGGCGTCCTTGGACAGGATCTCGGTCACGGCACCGCTGAAGTCGGTGTCGGCGACGAGCGTCTTGACCGTGCCGAGGTCCTCGGCGCCGGCCTCCTCCGTCGAGCTGCGGGCGGCCTCGCTCTGCGCGACCAGGCCGTCGTTGTCGCTGGCCGTCACGTGCACGGCGCTCTCGATGCCGAGCTCCTCGACGAGCTGGGCCGCGACCGGCGCGATGCCCTGCTGCGGCAGCAGCGCGGGACGGAGCACGTAGGGCGGGTCCTCCAGGTCGGGGGTGGTGGCGCCGTAGACGACCAGCGGCACCTTCTTCTGCGTGGCGAGCGGCTTCATCGCGCCGGCCACGGCGCTCGAGATGCAGCAGACGACCTCGCTGACACCCTCCTGGCCGGTGAGCTTGTTGAACGCGGTGATGCTCTTGGCCGGGTCCTCCGAGCCCTCCTCGACGACGAGCTCGACCCCCTCCAGCTCGGCGGCCAGCTCGGCGCCCTTGAGGTAGGACGAGCCGGCGAAGGCGAACGGGCCCTGCTCGGCGGCGATGAGTCCGATCTTCACGTCGGAGTCTGAGCCGGCGCCGCCGTCGGAGGAGCCGCAGGCGGTGAGGGCTGTCGCTGTGACCAGCGCCAGGGACAGTGCCGCCAGTCGGCGAGCGAGGGGGGTGATCGTCATGGCCATCCTTCTGTAGGTTCCGTATTGCGGAACGCGTACCGCTATCCGGATGACGTTACGAATGTGACCTGGCTCATGTCAAGGCCTTCCTCGACATTGGTCGGACGTCCTTGCATCGGCCGTCCCGTGATCCACCCGGTTGCGCGATTCCCATCACCTGATGGGAATCGCGCACTCACCTGGGTTCTCTCCCACTCCCCATGGAAGGTCTTCCATGGGAAGTGGGGGATTCCCATCACCTGATGGGAATCGAGGGACGGGTGGGGCGCGGCCGGGCGCGCAGATCCTCCGGTCGACCGGAGGATCGGTCAGCGGCGGGCGGCGAAGAAGTCGCGCAGGAGGGCGGAGGACTCGTCGGCGAGGAGCCCGGACGCGACCTCGGGGCGATGATTGAGCCGACGGTCGCGCACGACGTCCCACAGCGAGCCGACCGCACCGGCCTTGTCGTCCCACGCGCCGAGGACGAGCCGGGCGACGCGCGAGGAGACGATCGCGCCCGCGCACATGGTGCAGGGCTCGAGCGTGACGACGAGCGTACAGCCGTCGAGACGCCAGGTACCCAGCGTCGCGGCGGCCGCGCGCAGGGCCACGAGCTCGGCGTGGCCGAGCGGGTCCTCGTCGCGCTCGCGCGTGTTGAGGCCCTCCCCCACCGCACGACCGTCCGGGTCGAGCACCACGGCCCCCACCGGGACGTCACCCGACGCGATCGCCTCCCCCGCGAGCTCGAGCGCGCGACGCATCGCGGTCTCGTCGTTCCACGCGGGTGCTGAAGGCTCGCTCACGCCTCGATCGTCCCAGACACCGTGCCCGGGCCTCCCCGCCGTCGCGCTGCACGACCTGACTCACGTGTCACGATGGATCGTGACCCACGACCCACGCCGAACCAGCTGGTCGGGCACGGTGCCCTACCACTTCGCCCGCGAGCACCGCCCCCACGACCTCGACGCACTGCGCGCGCTCGTCGCCGGCACCTCGCGCTTGCGGCCCGTCGGGACCGCCCACACCTTCAACGACCTGCCCGACGCTGCCGCCGACGCCGAGGTCGCGGCCGTGAGCGTCGCAGCCTTCGACGAGCTGCAGGTCGGCGACGACCGCACCTGGGTGCGGGCCGGAGCCGGCCTGACCCACGCCCAGCTCGCGGTGGCGCTCGAGCCGCACGGCCTGGCGCTCGAGAACCTCGCCTCCCTGCCGCACCTGAACGTCGTCGGCGCGGTGGCCACCGCGACCCACGGGTCCGGTGTCCGCACCGGCAACCTCGCGACCCAGGTGCGCGCCGTCGAGCTGGTGCTGGCCTCGGGCGACGTCGTCACGGTGCGACGCGGCGAGCCCGACTTCGACGGCACGGTGGTCGGTCTCGGCGCCTTGGGTGTCGTGACCGCGCTCGAGCTCGACGTCGTGCCGGCCGTCGACCACCGCCAGGTGGTGCTGCTGGACGGCGACCCCGAGTCGTTGCCGGACCGGCTCGCCTCCGTCCTGGGGCTCGGCCGCAGCGTCAGCGTCTTCACGCTCTGGGACGGCTCGCTCGACCGCGTGTGGGTCAAGTCCCGCGACGGCGACCCCGAGCCCGACCTGACGGCCACGGGGCTCACGCCCATGACCGGCGAGCAGCACCCGATACCCGGCCTGGACCCCGTCCACTGCACCGCCCAGCAGGGCGTCCCCGGACCCTGGGTGGAGCGGCTGCCGCACTTCCGTCCCGGCTTCCTGCCCAGCGTGGGCGACGAGGTGCAGTCCGAGTACCACGTCCCGTTCGAGCACGCGGCCGACGCGGCCCGCGCGGTGCGAGCAGTGGGCGAGCACCTCGCGGCCGCGCTGCAGGTCGCCGAGATCCGCGCTGTCGCCGCGGACTCCCTGTGGCTCAGTCCGCAGTCCGGGCAGCCCACCTGCTCCTTCCACTTCACCTGGGTCGGCGACACCGCCCTGGCCGACGCCGCGGCGCGCGTGGTGGAGGAGGCGCTGGCCCCCTTCGCGCCCCGACCGCACTGGGGCAAGCACTTCACCCTCGACGTCCGCCGGGCCTACCCCCGCCTCGACGACTTCCGCGCCCTGCGCGACCGTCTCGACCCCGACCGCACCTTCGTCAACCCCTGGCTCGAGCGCGTGCTGCTCGACGGTTGACCCGTCCCCCCGAATCGGGGAGCGAAGGTGGATCGCCTGGGCACTAGGCTCGGCGCATGCACGTCCACGTCGCCGACCACCCGCTCGTCTCCCACAAGCTCACGGTGCTGCGCGACGCGTCCACCGACTCCCCCACGTTCCGGCGGCTCGCCGACGAGCTGGTCACGCTGCTCGCCTACGAGGCCACACGCGACGTGCGAGTCGAGACGGTCGCCGTGAGGACGCCCGTGGCCGAGGCCCAGGGCGTGCGCCTGGCCGATCCTCGTCCACTCGTCGTCCCGATCCTGCGCGCGGGCCTGGGCATGCTCGAGGGCATGCAGCGGCTGCTGCCCACCGCCGAGGTCGGCTTCCTCGGCATGGTGCGCAACGAGGAGACCCTCGAGGCCGACACCTACGCCGAGCGGCTCCCCGACGACCTGTCGGGTCGCCAGTGCTACGTGCTCGACCCGATGCTCGCGACGGGCGGCAGCCTGGCCGCCGCCATCCACTTCCTCGTCGACCGCGGCGCCGACCACATCACCGCCGTGTGCCTGCTGGCCGCCCCCGAGGGCGTCGCGCGCATCGAGCGCGAGATGGAGGAGATCGGCGTGCCGGTGAACCTCGTGGTCGCGGGCCTCGACGAGCGGCTCGACGAGAACGGCTACATCGTCCCCGGCCTCGGTGACGCCGGCGACCGGCTGTACGGCGTCGCGGACTGACGTCGAGGCCGGCCCACCGCGTCCCGTTCCGATCGACCGACGAGAGCGATCAGTTCGATCGAATGGTCGCCGCCCTGTACTCGTGGGAACCTGACCGCCATGGACGACCGAAGCGCCCCCACGCCCGGGGCGCGGCGTGAGTTCCGCCCAGTGGGCTGGCGTGAGGCGCCGCTCTGGAGGAACCTGCGGCGCGACGTCCTGACCGCCGCTCTCATCTCCGCCGGCCCACTCCTGCAGGCCTTCTCCCCCACGTACTCGGGAACCATCACCGCGTGGTTCATCCTGACGGGCACTGCGCTCCTGCTTCTCGCCACGGTCCTGGGGTCAGTCGGAGCCTCTCTCGAGCGCGTGGTCCTCACGCCCGACGCCGTCGAGGTGTACCGGTGGCGACGCACCCGGCCGCGCGCGCGTGTCACGCGGGTCGAGCAGCTGTGGGCGTCCCGATTCCATCCACGATCGTTCTTCGGACAGCCCTTCGGGCCACGCGCTCTGGCCATGTCGGACGGGCGCAACGGGCTCGTGCTGGCGAGCGACTCGTGGGTCTGCCGGCATGACGAGCTCGTGACCGCCTTGGGGATCAGTGCGCAGTACGTGGACGCTGCCGTGGCGGTCCGCCGACACCCCGAGGCTTTCCCGTGGTCGGTGCGCCAGTCCCGTCCGGTGCGCATCCTCATCGGTCTGCTGTGGCTGACAGGGATCGTGACACTCGTGATCGTGCTGCGCTGACCGGCATCGCGGCCACGTTCGGCTTGCACGACGTGACCCGTCCGGCAGGCTGTTCTGGTGCACGAGGATCCGGTCGACGTCCCCGCAGGACGGTCGGCGTCCCCGCAGGACGACGGCCCCCATCCCCACCGCTGGCGCATCCTCGCCGTCACCCTCGTGGTGGGCTTCATGTCGCTGCTCGACGTCACCATCGTCAACGTCGCGCTCCCGTCCATCCAGGAAGGTCTCGACACCACGCCGGGCACCGTGCAGTGGGTGGTGTCCGGGTACGCACTCACGTTCGGCCTGACCCTCGTCGCCGGCGGGCGCCTCGGCGACGCCTACGGCCGACGTCGGCTGATGCTCATCGGGCTGGCCGGGTTCGTGGCCTCCAGCGCGGCGGCCGGTCTCGCGCCCACGGCCGAGCTGGTAGTCGTGGCCCGCCTGCTGCAGGGGGCGTCGGCGGGGTTCCTCACGCCGCAGAGCTCCGGGCTGATCCAGCAGCTGTTCTCCGGCGCCGAGCGTGGACGGGCGTTCGGGTACTTCGGCCTCACCGTCTCGATCGCCTCGGCCACCGGCCCCCTGCTCGGTGGGCTCGTCATCGGGCTGGTCGGGGAGGACCTCGGGTGGCGCCTGCTGTTCCTCGTCAACGTCCCGATCGGGCTCGTCGCCGCGATCGCCGTCGCCCGCATGGTCCCCGGCCGGCAGTCCGACGGCGGGCCGGGACGCATCGACGTCCCGGGCGCCGTCCTGCTCGGCCTCTCGGTGCTGTGCCTGCTGTACCCGTTGGTGAGCCTGGAGTCCGGAGCGCGGTGGCCGCTCGTGCTCCTGGTCGGCGTGCCGCTCTTCGGCTGGGCCTTCGCCGCCTGGGAGCACCGCCTCAAGCGGCGCGGCCACGAGCCGCTGCTCGACCTCGACCTGCTGCGACGGCTTCCCGGCTTCGGCAACGGGATGCTCGTGGGCACCGTGTACTTCACCGGCTTCACCGGCGTGTTCCTCGTGGCGTCGGTGTGGCTGCAGGACTCGCGCGACGTCAGCGCCCTGCACGCCGGGCTGCTGCTGACGCCCTTCGCGCTCGGCTCGGCGATCACGTCGCCGCTGGCGGGCCGCCTGGTGAGCACGGTCGGACGATCCCTCACGGTCGGCGCCCTTGGCGTCATGATGGTCGGCGTGCTGGGTGCTGCCCTGGTGGCGCCCGGCCGCGAGACGGACCAGCTGTGGTGGGCGCTCGCGCCGTTCCTGCTGCTGGCCGGCCTTGGTGGCGGCGCCGTGGTGTCACCGAACATCACCCTCACGCTGCAGGAGGTCCCGCCGCGGATGGGCGGGGCCGCCGGCGGTGCGCTGCAGACCGGCCAGCGCATCGGGTCCTCGCTCGGCGCGGCCCTGCTGGCCACCACCTACCAGGTGGTGGCAGGCGACTCCGGCGGCGACGCAGGCATCCGCGTGGCCCTGCTCGTCGCCCTGGCCGTGCTCGCCCTCGCCCTCGCGGCGGCGGTGATGGCGCTCCGGTCCTCGCGACGACTCGCGGCCACCTGAGCGCCGCCGGCCGGCGTCAGGCCGCGTGCTTGCAGGTGCTGCAGGAGCAGTCGGCGCACACGCAGTTGGCACAGCTGTCGGAGCAGTGCGCGCACGAGCAGACGTTGTGGTTGCAGGTCGCGCAGGTGCAGTCGTCGCACACGCAGGTCGCGCAGCTGTCCGAGCAGTGTGCGCACGAGCAGGTGGCGCACTCGTCGTAGTGGCCCTCGTGCTCACGGTGCACGTGGCCGTCGTGCAGGTAGTCGACGTGGTCCTCGTGCACCACGGCGTCGTGGCCGCAGCCCGGTCCGTGGGGGTGGTCGTGCTTCTCGGCCTCGCGGTGGTCGATGACGGTCATGGGTGGTTCTCCTGGGTGTGGTGGAAGGCGTCGAGCAGCACGTGGGCCACGTGCTCGTCGGTGAGGGAGTAGACGACCTCGCGCCCGCGTCGCTCGCCGGCGACGAGGTGGGCGGTGCGCAGGATCCTCAGGTGCTGGGAGACGAGCGGCTGGGACCGTCCCGTCCACTCGACGAGCTGACCGACGGTCTGCTCCCCCTCGCAGAGCCGGTGCACAAGGGCGGCGCGCAGCGGCGTCGACATCGCGTCGAAGAGTGCGGCGACGGCGTCGTACGCCGCCACATCACCCCGCCCAGGCTCACTCATGCGGACATCCTCATATGGCAATACTTGCATGTCAACACGGGAACGGGACCCACCCGCAGGCACGGGTGGGTTCCGCTCAGAGAGCGCGCAGGATGTCCTCGACGCGGTCCTTCGCGTCGCCGAACAGCATCTGGGAGTTCTCGCGGAAGAACAGCGGGTTCTGCACACCGGCGTAGCCCGCGGCCATCGACCGCTTGAACACGACGACGTTCCGCGCCTCCCAGACCCGCAGCACCGGCATGCCCGCGATCGGGCTCGTCGGGTCCTCCGCGGCGGCCGGGTTGACGGTGTCGTTGGCGCCGATCACCAGCACCACGTCGACGTCGGCGAGGTCGTCGTTGACCTCGTCCATCTCGAGCACGATGTCGTAGGGGACCTTGGCCTCGGCCAGCAGCACGTTCATGTGACCGGGCAGGCGGCCGGCCACCGGGTGGATGCCGAACGTCACGTCGACGCCGCGCTCGCGCAGCTTGCGGGTCAGGTCGGCCACCGGGTACTGCGCCTGGGCCACCGCCATGCCGTAGCCCGGCGTGATGACGACGCTCGACGCGTCCTTGAGCATCTCGGCCACGCCGTCGGCGTCGATCTCGCGGTGCTCGCCGTAGTCGGTGGCGTCGCCGGCCGCGGCCTCGATGCCGAACCCACCCGCGATCACGGAGATGAACGAGCGGTTCATCGCCTGGCACATGATGTAGCTGAGGTAGGCACCGGACGACCCGACGAGGGCGCCGGTGACGATCAGCAGGTTGTTGCTCAGCAGGAAGCCGGCGGCGGCCGCGGCCCAGCCCGAGTAGCTGTTGAGCATCGACACGACGACCGGCATGTCGCCGCCACCGATGGACGCCACGAGGTGCCAGCCGAGAGCGAGCGCCAGCGCGGTGACCAGGACGAGCAGCCAGATGTTCGGGTTCGCGACGAACACGACCGTCAGCACGAAGAACAGCACGAGTGCGCCGAGGTTGAGGTAGTTCTTGCCCGGCAGGACCAGCGGCGCGGACTTGATGCGGGCGCTCAGCTTGAGGAACGCGACGATCGAGCCGGTGAACGTGACCGCACCGATGAAGACGCCGACGAAGACCTCGCCCGAGTGGATCCGCTCCAGCGACTCGAGCGGGTACTCGGGGTGCTCGAGGTAGCCGTTCCAGCCCACCAGCACGGCGGCCAGGCCGACGAAGGAGTGCAGCAGGGCGATGAGCTCGGGCATGCCGGTCATCTCGACGACGCGGGCCCGCCAGAGACCGATCGCGGCACCGATGGCCACGGCACCGACGAGCAGGACGACGCCGACCGTCTCGGCGTCCTCGACGGCCAGGATGATCGTGGCCACGAGCGCGATGGCCATGCCGGCGATGCCGTAGGCCACGCCCGACGACGCGGTCTCGTGCTTGCTGAGCCCCGCGAGGCTCAGGATGAACAGCAGGGCGGCGACGATGTACGCCGCGGTGGCGATGCTCTCAGCAGTCACTCTGATCAGCCCTTCGAAAACATGCCGAGCATGCGTCGGGTCACGGCGAAGCCGCCGAAGATGTTGATGGACGCGAGCAGCACCGCCACGAAGGCGAGCAGGCGGATGGCCCACTCGTTGTCGGCACCCTCACCGACGCCGATCTGCAGCAGGGCCCCGACGACGATGATGCCGCTGATGGCGTTCGTGACGCTCATCAGCGGGGTGTGCAGCGCGTGGTGGACCTTGCCGATGACGTAGTAGCCGATGACGATCGACAGCGTGAGCACGAAGAAGTGCTCGGGCAGCGGCGGCGGCGCGAAGGCGTTGATGAGGAAGAGCACGGCGATGCTCGCGGCGATGAGCAGGTACTTGCCGCGCTGCGTCAGGCCGGGCCTCGGCTCGGGCGCCTCCTTGACGGCCGGCATCTCCGCGGTTGCAGCCGGGGCGGCCGAGACCTGGACCGGCGGCGGGGGCCAGAGCACGTCGCCCTCGTGCACGACGGTGACGCCGCGCTGCACGACGTCGTCGTGGTCGAGGACCAGCTGACCGTCCTTGCCGGGGGTGAGCAGCGTGAGCAGGTTGACGAGGTTCTGGCCGTACAGCTGCGAGGCCTGCGTCGGGAGACGACCGGGCAGGTCGGTGTAGCCGAGGATCGTCACGCCGTTCGCCGTCACGACCTTCTCGCCGGCCACGGACCCGGCCACGTTGCCGCCCTGCGCCGCAGCCATGTCGACGACGACGCTGCCCGGCTTCATCGCGGCCACGTCGGCCTCGGTGAGCAGCAACGGTGCCTGGCGCCCGGGGATGAGGGCGGTGGTGATGACGATGTCGACGTCGGCGGCCTGCTCGGAGTAGATCTCCGCGGCGCGTCGGTCGTACTCCTCGCTGGTGGCCTTGGCGTAGCCGTCGGTGGACTTCTCGACCTCCACGTCGACGGCCAGGTACTCCCCGCCGATGGACTTGACCTGGTCGGCCACCTCGGGACGGGGGTCGGTGGCGCGCACGATGGCGCCGAGGCTGGAGGCAGCACCGATGGCGGCCAGCCCGGCCACGCCGGCACCGGCCACGAGGACCTTGGCGGGCGGGACCTTGCCGGCGGCTGTGACCTGGCCGGTGAAGAAGCGGCCGAACTCGTGCGCGGCCTCCACGACGGCGCGGTAGCCGGCGATGTTGGCCATGGACGAGAGCACGTCCATCGACTGGGCGCGCGAGATGCGCGGCACGGCGTCCATCGCGAGGACGGTGAGCGGACGGGCGGCGAGGGCCTCGAGGAGCTCGGGGCTCGTCGCGGGGGCGATCAGGCTGACGAGCGTGGCGTGGTCGTTCAGCCGATCGATCTCGTCGGTCGTCGGGGCGTTCACCTTGAGCACCACGTCGGCGGACCAGGCCTCGGCTCCGGGCACGACGGACGCGCCGGCCTCGGCGAACGCCTCGTCGGCGAAGGCGGCGCGGGCACCCGCGCCGGACTCCACGAGCACCTCGTAGCCGAGCTTCTCCAGACGTACGACCGTCGCGGGAGTCGCGGCCACCCGGGTCTCCCCTGGGCGCGACTCGGCGACCACTCCGATCCTCATTCCGCGGACACTAGCGGAGGCCCTCCGAGGCGACCACCTCATGAGACGCGCGTCTCAGGTACTGGCGGCATCCGGAACATCGCTCGCCTGACTGCTGATCGTGGGAGCATGGCCGCGACCACAGGAGGCTGACGTGACGCGCATGGACGACCGCTCCGTCCTGGCCCCGCGGCGTGGGCCGGTCGATGCCGATGACCGTCTCCTCTTCTGGTTCGCGCTGCAGGCGATCGTCCTCGTCCCGGTCGCCATCGGACCGAGCGTGTGGAGCGAGGTGGCGTTTCAGCCCTGGTGGATCACCCCGCCCCAGGCAGCCCTGTCGATCGGCGTGGCGTGGCTGATCGCGAGGTCCCTGCGGCGCCTGTGGCGCCTGCCTCGGCCCGTCAGCGCGGTGGGTTACATCGTCCTGGGTGCCGTGCTGGCGCTCCTGGCATCCGGCCCCCTGCTGGAGGGCACGCGCCCCAGCACCACGATCTTCGGTGCCGTCTACCTGGCGCTCGCCTTCGTGTTGTGGTCACTCGTGGCCCGGGCCGTGCTGGCCGGACGCCGACGCGGCCGACCGTCGTGACCCCCGTGTCGGCGCAGGTTCAGCAGCCCGCGAGCACGTCCTGGAGCGCGGACTTCTCGGCCGAGTCGACGGCCAGGTCCCAGCGGTGCTTGACCGCGATCCAGTCCGACACGTAGGTGCAGCGGTACGACGTCGCGGGCGGCATCCAGGAGTCGGGGTCCTGGTCGCTCTTGGACCGGTTCGATGACGCCGAGACGGCGATGAGGCTCCGCCCGTCCCCCAGGTCGTTGGCGAAGTCCTCGCGCTTCGTCGCGCTCCAGCCCGAGGCGCCCGAGATCCACGCCTCCTTGAGCGGGACCATGTGGTCGATGTCCAGGCCGCCCGCGTCGGTGACGCGCACCCCGTCGTAGGCCGACGTCCACGACCCGCTGGTGATCGAGCACGTGCCGGTGTGGCCGGTCGACGTCGACGACTCGTCCTTCAGCACCTCGGCGCGCGTGGTGCAGCCGTCGCCGTCGGCGTCGATCCAGTGCCGGAAGGCGCCGCGGTCGTAGGTGGTCCCGCCGGCCTCGGACCGGACCGTGAGCTCGGCCAGCTGGGACTCCGGCGAGGCCGACGCCGCCGGGGCGACGAGCACGGTGGCCACGAGCGTCGCGGCGAGCGCGACGAGCAGCGTGCGCAGCCGGCGTCGTGGCCGCCTCGGTGGCACGAGGTCGATCGAGTGGTGAGCAGGCGCGATGACAGGCACCGACATGGTGGGACTCCCCCCGAAGTCACTGGTCAGGTCGAGAGGACCGTAGGCACGACAGCCGCCCGAGGGGAAGGGATGGACGCTGCCGTTCACCAGAACGTCACGTCTCGGCGTCTCGGCGCGTCGGCAGGCGGGCGCGCATCCTGCCACGCCGCGTGGGGAGCCACGCACCACGGACTGGCGCCAGGTCGTCCGGACATGACGGCGGGCAGGACCCGAGAGTCCTGCCCGCCGCCGGCTCCCAACCGGGGAGGTCAGTTGCCGTCGTCACCCGAGGTGGTGTCGACGGTGATCTTGGCGACGCCGACGAGCAGGTCGGGGGTGACCGCGTCGGTGCCGAAGGTCTTGTTCAGCAGGTCCGCGGCGACCGGGCTGATGAACACCTTGGTGCCCTCGAGCACGGCGGTGTCGCCCTCGGACTGCAGCGGCTTCAGCGTGCTGCCGTTCAGCGTGAAGATGTAGGCGCTGGTGGCGGCGACCTCGCCGTTGACGGACACGTCGCCGTACACGCGCGAGACGCCCGGGTCGACGTTGAGATTGGTGATCTCGACCTTGGTGTCGCCGGCCTCGAGCGAGAAGCCCGAGCCCTCGTGCTGGATCTGGCCGATGACGTACGGCGAGACCTGGCCGGGCTTGAAGACCTCGACGTTGCCGCCGGTGATCGGGAAGACGAGCGAGCCGTCGACGAGCTCGCCGTCGCCGACGGTGCCGGGCGTGAGCTTGAGGGACGTGAGCGCGTCGGTGAAGCCCTTGTCGAGCTTGACGGCGGTGTCCTCACCGGTCAGCGCGGTGATCGAGGCGACGGGCTTCGGGGGCGTCGCGCTGGACGACGAGGACTCGGAGGCGGAGTCGGAGTCCGAGCCCGAGCTGCAGGCGGCGAGGGGCAGCGCGGCGACGGCCACGACGGCCAGGCTGGCGAAGAACTTCTTGGTGGGGTGCAGGGTGCTCATGAGAGCCACTTCCTTGGATCAGTGGGGGTTGTGCTGGTGGTTCGCCACCCCTGCACCCACAGGTTGGTTGCGTGCCACAACCTCAGCGAGATCTCAGTAATACCAGGGGAACTCCGACCAGTCGGGGCCGCGCTCCTCGAGGAACTGGCGAGCCGTCAGCAACCGGTGCGAAGATCGACGATCTGCCGGAGGGCGCGACCGTCTGCGAGGTCGTCCATGCCCTGGTTCACGTCGTCGAGGGCGATCGTGGAGGAGATCAACCGCTCCACCGGGAGTCGGCCCTGCCTCCAGAGGTCGACGAACACCGGGATGTCCCTCGACGGCACGGCGGAGCCGAGGTAGCTGCCGATGATCGACCGGCCCCCCGCAACGAGCCGCAGCGGAGACACCTGGGCCATCGCTCCCGCGGCCGGGAGGCCGACCGTGACCGTGCGCCCGCCCGGTCCCGTCACCGCGACCGCGGTCTCGAAGGCACGCACGTTGCCGGCAGCCTCGACGACCACGTCCGCCTCGAGTGCCTGCGCCTCTGCTTCTGCAGGGGTGAGTCCCTCCACGTGCCCGAGGGCGCGGGCCTGGTCCAGCTTGTCGGCCGCGGGGTCGATGCCGACGACCCGGACTCCATCGAGTGCGAGCGCCGTCAGCACGGCCGCCATGCCCACCCCGCCGAGGCCGACCACCGCGACCGTCTCACCGGGTCGTGGCCGTCCGGCGTTGAGGACCGCGCCCCCACCCGTCAGCACGGCGCAGCCGAGCACGGCGGCGACCCCCGGCGGGACGTCGTCGTCGACCGCGACCAACGACCGCTCGTCCACGACGGCGTGGGAGGCGAAGCCCGAGACCCCGAGGTGGTGCGCGACGGGCGAGCCCTCGCGCCGGAGCCGCGACCCTCCCCCGATCAGCTCGCCGACCTCGTTCGAGCGGCTGCCCACCAGGCACGGACGCACCCCGTCGGTCAGGCACCCGGCACACTCGCCGCAGCGCGGCAGGAAGGTCATGACCACACGCTGGCCGACGGGCCAGTCGCCTGCGTCGGGACCGGTCGCCTCGACCCGGCCACAGGCCTCGTGCCCGAGCAGCATGGGCACGGGCCGCGGCCGGTTTCCGTCGACGACCGACAGGTCCGAGTGGCAGATGCCGGCCGCCTCGATGCGCACCAGGACCTCGCGGCCGCGGGGCGGCTCGAGGTCGAGCTCGGAGACGGTCAACGGCGCGCTCCGCGTGAACGGACGCGACGAGCCGAGCCGTTCGAGCACGGCTGCTCTCACCTTCATGGAGTGCTCCCCTGGATGGTCGAGACGTCGAGGACGTACCGGTAGGGCGCCCGGCCCTCGGCCAGCGCGTCGAACGCCGCGTCCACGTCGTCGGCACCGACGACGGTGATCTCCGGGCGAACCCCGGTCTCGACCACGTGCGCCAGCAGCGTGCGCATGTCGTCGGGGCTGCCGATCTTGGACGCCGAGAGCCGGCGTCGGCTGTCGGCGAGCTGGTCCCACCGGATGCTGCGCGGCGACGTTGGCACACCGACGTCCACCCAGGTCCCGTCCTGGTCGAGCACGCCGAGCATCGACCCGACGTCGAGCTCGGCGACGGTGTTGATGACGAGGTCGAGGCCGAGCGTGGCCGAGTCGACGTCGTCGAGGGTCACGTGCGCCGTGGCACCCAGGCGAACGGCGTCCGCCGCCTTCGAGCGGGTTCGACCGAAGACCGTCACCTCCGCGCCGAGCGACCGGGCGAGCTGGACCGCCAGGTGGCCGAGACCGCCGAGACCCACCACCCCGACGCGGGTGCCCGGCCCGACCGACCAGGCGCGCAACGGTGACCAGACGGTCGTCCCGGCGCACATGAGGGGCCCGGCGTGCTCCAGCGCGAGCCCCGGCGGCACCGGGATCACGAAGTGCTCGTCGACGGTCATGCTCGTGCGGAAGCCGCCGTAGGTGGGCCGGCCGTCGTAGTGCCGGGCGTTGTACGTCAGCACCTCCCCCTCGAGGCAGTACTGCTCCCGACCCTCCTGGCAGCGTCGGCACCGACGGCACGAGTCGACGTAGGTGCTCACTCCCACCCGGTCGCCCACCACGAACGAGTCGACGGCGGATCCGACCTCCGCGACGGTGCCGGCGATCTCGTGGCCCGGCACCATCGGGAACGTGCTGGCGCCCCACTCGTCGCGCGCGAGGTGGACGTCCGTGTGGCAGATGCCGCAGTAGGCGACGTCGATGCGGACCTCGCGCGGACCGAGGACCTCGGTCTCGAGCGACCCGGTCGTGAACGGTGCGCCTGCGGCCACGACCTCGAGCGTGGTGCTCATGCGGTCGCCCCCACGCCGCTCGGTCGACGCCGGTGGTGGTCGGTCGCGGTCTGGAAGGCGGCGGCGACGCCGAGCAGCAGGCCGTCGCGTCCCGGTGCACCGACGACCTGGGCACCGAGCGGGAGCCCGCGGGAGTCGACGCCGCACGGCATCGAGAGGGCAGGCAGACCCGCCAGGCTCCACGGGTAGGTGAGCCGGGTGCCGCGGGCCGTCGTCTCGACCATGTCCTCCACCTCGTCGATGCGCGGCGGGCACGAGCTGACGGTCGGCCCGACGAGCACGTCGTACCTCCGGACGAGGTCGCGTGCCGTGACCGACCAGGCCCGCGCCTCGGTGTACGCGGTGCTCACCTCCGCGCCCGTGAGGCGGGCGCCGAGCTCCAGCCGCGCGACCACGTCGGCACCGAGCAGGTGGCGGTGCGCGACCAGGTCGTCGGCGTACGCGGCGTAGGCCTCGGCGCGGATGATGCGGCCGCAGAGGTCGTTGGCCCGCGACGCGCCCGGCACGGTGCACGCCTCGACGTCGGCCCCGAGGTCGCGCAGCACCTCCACCACGTGGGCGACGCCGGCGAGCACCTCCTCGTCGACGTCGGCGGTGAAGAAGTCGTCGAGGACGCCGACCCGCAGCCCGGCGACCGCGTCCTGCTCGGGCTCGGTGGACGGCAGCCACGGGTGCCCGGCCGGCAGCGACCACGGGTCGTGCGGCGACGGCCCCGCGATGACCTGCTGCACCTGGGCGACGTCGAGGGCGGAACGAGCCAGGACGCCGACGGTGTCGAAGGAGGCGCTGATGTGGCGCACGCCGACGTTGCTCGCCGACCCGAACGTGGGTCGCAGGCCCGTGACGCCGTTGTAGGAGGCGGGGATGCGGACGGATCCCCCGGTGTCCGTGCCGAGGGCGGCGAGGCAGAGGTCGGCACCCGCCGCCGCGCCGGAGCCGCCGCTGGACCCGCCCGGCACACGGTCGACGTCCCAGGGGTTGCGGCACGGCCCGAACGTCGCGTTGTCGTTCGTCCCGCCGTAGGCCAGCTCGTGCAGCGTGACCTTGCCGACGACGACGGCGCCGGCGGCTCGGAGACGTTGGACGACGTCGCTGTCGCGCGTGGCCGGGGCGTCGGAGGCGAAGAGGCTCGAGCCGGCGGTCGAGACGTAGCCGCTGACGTCGATGTTGTCCTTGACGGCGATCGGCCACCCGGCGAGCGGGAGGCCTGCCCGCTGCGACGGCGGGAGCGCGTCGACGGCGTCGGCGTCGGCGAGGGCCTGTTCGGCGTCGACGGCGATGAAGGCGTTGAGCGTGGGCTGGGCCGCCTCGATCGCCTCGAGGCTGGCGGCGACCATCTCGCGGGCGGAGGTGCTCCTCCTCAGCGCGGGGTCGTCGACGAGGGCACGCAGGTCGTCGCTCACCGGTCGCTCTCCGGCGCCGCCCCGGCCAGGTCGGCCGGGGTGAAGACCGAGCGCCCGAGGTCGGTGGCGACCTCGGCGAGCCCGAGGTCGTCCTCCGCCTCGGCGGCGCTCCCGGCTCCCGACCGCGCTGCGAGGGCACGCAGACGGTGGACCGTGGAGATCGCGCCGATCTCCACGTGCAGGGTCATGAAGCGGCGGGCCAGGTTGGGGTCGCGCGCCTCGACGGCCCCCGTGATCGCCTCGTGGTGGTCCAGGGAGGCACGAGCCCGCGAGTCCAGCCACACGGCCTCGACGGGCATCGTGGCCCACGCCCGCTCGATCAGCTCGCTGATCAGGTTGTTGTGGGACGCCCGGTACACGGTGCGGTGCCACTCCGCGTTGAGGTCGGCGAGCTGCTGGCTCACGTCGCGGTTCTCGACGGCGACGCGGAACCTCTCGTGCAGCTCGCGGATGGTCGCGAGGTCCTCGTCGGTGGCCGCCATCGCAGCCATCTCGACCGCGAGCGGCTCGAGCGCCGACCGCACCCGGTACAGGTCGGTGACGCTGTCGGGGCTGAACTTCGCGACGATCATGCCCTGCTGCGGGCGGTCGGTGATGAGACCTTGCGCCTGCAGGAGCCGCATGGCCTCGCGGATGGGGGTCGGGCTCATGCCCAGGGTGTCGACCAGCTCGCGGATCACCAGACGCTCACCGGGCGCGAGCTCGCCGTCCTCGATCGCCGTGCGCAGGCGCCGGTAGGCCTGGTCGGTCTTCGTGCCCCCCACCTTCGTCATGCCGGGTCCTCCGCAGGCATCGCGATCACGCCGGCCTCCTCGAGCTTCGCCAGGTCGGCGTCGGAGTAGCCCAGCTGGTCCTGCAGGATCTCACGGTTGGAGGCGCCGATGTCGGGCCCGACGCTGCGGATCCGACCCGGGGACTCGCTGAGGCGGGTCAGCACGTTCTGCATGCGCAGCGGGCCGAGCTTGGGGTGCTCCACCGTGGTGATGTAGTCGCGTGACTGGAACTGCGGGTCGGCGAAGATGTCCTCGATGGTGTTGACCGGCGCGATGGCCGCACCGACCCGCTCGAACTCCGAGATCACCTCGGCGGTGTCGCGCTCGGCGATCCACGCCGAGATCGCGTCGTCGAGCTCGTCCTGGTGCTGCAGACGTCCGGCGTGGTCGACGAACCAGGGCTCGACGATGACGTCGGCCCGACCGACGAGCGTCATGACACGCTCGGCAGTGGACTGCGAGCTGGCCGACATGCCGAGCCAGCGTCCGTCCTTGGCCTGGTACGCGTTGCGCGGTGACGTGAACGGCGCACGGTTGCCGGTGCGGGTCTGCACGACGCCGAGCTGGTCGTACACCGAGGCCTGCGGGCCGAGGATCCAGAACATCGGCTCGGTGATGGCGAGGTCGATGAACTGGCCGGTGCCGCCGTGGTCGCGCCACCACAGGGCGCTCATCACGGAGAACGCACCGGCGAGCGCGGCGATGCTGTCGGCGAGCGCGAACGGCGGCAGGGTGGGCGGCCCGTCGGGCTGGCCGTTGATGTGGGCGTAGCCCGACATCGACTCCGCGAGCGTGCCGAACCCGGCCCGCGTGGCGTAGGGGCCGGTCTGGCCGAAGCCGGTCGTGCGCACCATGACGAGGTTCGGGTTGATCTCCTTCAGCACGTCCCAGCCGAGGCCCCACCGCTCCAGCGTGCCGGTGCGGAAGTTCTCGATGAGCACGTCGGCGTCGGCCACGAGACGCTTGAGGATCTCGGCGCCCTCGGGGGTGGACAGCTTGGCGGTGACGGAGCGCTTGTTGCGCCCGACGATGGCCCACCAGAGGGAGACGCCGTCCTTCTCCCACCCCATCTTGCGCAGGTTGTCGCCGCTGGGCTGCTCGATCTTGATCACGTCGGCGCCGAAGTCGCCCAGGAACGTGCCGATCACGGGTCCGGCGAAGAGGGACGCGGCGTCGACGACCTTGACGCCCTCGAGCGGCATGGGGCGGTGGGTCTCGGCGGTCTGCTCGGTCATCAGGGGTTCCTCGTGCTCTCGGTGGTGTCCTCGGCGGCGATCCGTCGGAGGGCGGTGTGGTAGGTCGGGTAGTCGACGAAGATCTCGCCGACGCGGATGGAGGCGAGGCCCTCGGCCTGGGCGGCCTCGAACTCGCGGACGATGCGGCGCTGCAGCTCCAGGTCGGGCTCGCCGTACGCGGCGTGGACCTGGGTCAGCTGCGGCGGGTGGACGACGACGCGCCCCTGGAAGCCGAGAGCTCTCGACGCACGGCTCGCGCGAGCGAGGTCGTCGGGGGCGTCCAGCGCCAGGAACGGTCCGTCGAGGGGGGCCGGCAGGCCGGCTGCCCGGCAGGCGAGCACCACGTGCGACCGCGCGTGGAGCAGCTCGTCGGCGTCGGGGGTGAGGGTGATGTCGAGCTCGGCGGCGAGGTCGCCGGTGCCGACCACGACCAGGTCCGGCCGACCGGAGCGGCAGACCTGTGCGGCGTCGAGCACGCCGGTCGCGGTCTCGAGCAGGGCGACGACCGGCACGGCACCGACCACCGACCGCACGTGCGCCACGAGGTCGGGGTCCTCGACCTTCGGCACCACCACGGCATCGGCTCCGGCGGCCGCCACCGCAGCGAGGTCGTCCTCGAACCACGGCGTGGAGACCGCGTTCACGCGCACGGCGACGGGCCCGGTGCGCGAGGTCCCGCGCAGGTGCTCCGCTGCGGCGGCGCGCGCGTCGTCCTTGCGCGCGTCGGCGACGGCGTCCTCCAGGTCGAGCACCACCAGGTCGGCGCCGAAGCGTCCCGTGGCGGCCACCTTGCGCGGCTCGCTGGCCGGCGCGAAGAGCATCGACCTCACGCGCCGGGCTGACGGGTCCCAGACCATCCGTGGCTCCTTCCGTGAACCGTTGATGTCGAGAACTATATATCAGGTGATATTAATTCGAGGTCAAGTCTGTGTTACGCGCTTCCACTCGTCAACCCCCCGATGCGCAGGTCGAGGACGGAACAGGCCTTGAATAACAGTGGTCTAGGCGTGTTCTGACGCGCGTTACATCGTTCGGGGACTTTCGACCCATGTTGACTGGATCACATCAAACCTCTTGTCAAAAAATATGATCTGGGTATCGTGGTGCTCACATCCACCGGACGAGAGGAGCTCCCGTGAGCGACGCCGACACCCCGCGCTTCACCGAGCGCGACGACATGGGTCCCGCCCGTGACGTCGTGGGCTACGGACGTGACGTCCCCACCGTGTCCTGGCCGGGAGGAGCCCGCGTGGCGCTGAGCCTCTGCCTCAACTGGGAGGAGGGCTCGGAGAGCAGCCTCATCGCCGGCGACGGACGCAACGAGGGACTCGCCGAGATCCCGTACCTCATCGAGCCGCAGTACCGCGACCTCGCCGTCGAGTCCGTGTACGAGTACGGCTCGCGCGCCGGCATCTGGCGCCTCCAGCGTCTCTTCGACTCCCTCGACGTCCCCGTGACCCTCTTCGGCGCGGCGGTCGCCTTCGAGCGCAACCCCGAGGTGGCTGCCTGGGTGCGTGAGCGCGACCACGAGGTGTGCTCGCACGGCTGGCGCTGGGAGGAGGTGTGGCGGCTGGGTCGCGAGACCGAGCGCGCCCACATCCGTGAGGCGGTCCGCTCCATCGAGGAGACCTGCGGCCGTCGCCCCGTCGGCTGGTACTGCCGCTACGGGCCCTCCATCCACACCCGCGAGCTGCTCGTCGAGGAGGGCGGCTTCGAGTACGACTCCGACGCCTACAACGACGACCTGCCCTACTACAAGGAGGTCACGGGCACCCAGCACCTGGTGCTGCCGTACTCCTTCACGTACAACGACGGCAAGTTCGTGCAGGCGCAGGGCGTGTCCAGCCCGTCCGACTTCTTCGACTTGCTGCGCACCGGCTACGACTACCTCTGGGAGGAGGGCGCGACGCACCCGCGGATGATGTCGATCGGCCTGCACCCCCGGCTCATCGGCCAGGCCGCGCGCACCAGCGCCCTGCGTGACTTCCTGCGCTACGTCCAGGACAAGGGCGACGTGTGGATCACGCGCCGCATGGACATCGCCCGCCACTGGGCTGCCCACCACCCCCCGACCGATCGGAAGACCGCATGAGAGCCGTCCGTTTCCACTCCTACGGCGACGCCGACGTCCTGTCCGTCGACGACGTCGCCGACCCCACGCCCGGTCCGACCGACGTGGTCGTCGCCGTACGTGCCGTGGGCGTGAACCACGTCGACGTCGACATGCGCAACGGCACGTCGCGGCTGCCGCTGGAGCTCCCGCACACGCTCGGCCTGGAGTTCGGTGGCGAGATCGTCGAGGTCGGGTCGCAGGTCACCGGCTGGAGCATCGGTGACCGCGTGACGGCCCTGCACCAGATGGCGTGCCACGAGTGCAACTGGTGCCTGCGGGGTCTGCAGCAGCACTGCCGCAGCATGACGTTGTTCGGCGTGCACCGTCCCGGCGGCTACGCCGAGCTGGTCCTCGTGCCCGCGAAGGCGCTCGTCCGCCTGCCGGACGCGATGTCGTTCGTCGACGCAGCGGTCACGCAGACCAGCTTCGGCACCGCATGGCACTGCCTGACCGGCCGCTCGCGCGTCCGCCCGGGCGACTGGGTGCTGCTGTCGGGAGCCGGCAGCGGCGTCGGCTCGGCCGCGATCCGCATCGCCCGCATGCTCGGGGCCCGCATCATCACCACGGCCGGCAGCGCCGAGAAGCTGGCGAAGGCCCGGGACATCGGTGCCGACGTCGTCATCGACTACACCAAGGACGACGTCCCGAAGGCCGTCATGGACGCCACCGGCGGCGAGGGCGTGCAGGTCGCGCTCGAGCACATCGGCGGGTCGAACTTCGACGCGTGCCTGCGCTCGCTCGCCACGGACGGCCGCATGGTCGTCTGCGGCGGCCACGCGGGCGAGACCGTGCCGCTGGACCTCATCGAGCTGTTCCGCCACGAGTGGTCCGTCGTCGGCGCCGCGCGAGCCACCGAGCCCGAGCTGCACGAGATCGTCCGGCTCGTCGGGAGCGGCCTGCTGGAGACGGTCGTCGACAGCACCTTCTCCCTCGACGACGCCGCCTCCGCGCACCGTCGCATGGAGGACCGCCTCCAGTTCGGGAAGCTCGTGCTCACCCCGTGAACCCCTCAGACCCGGTCGCGACCCGCGTCGCGACCGTGACCGGCTCCGGTCACCTCGGACGACCCAGGTCGGCCACCTCACCCCTCACCAAGGAGAACGCATGAACACCATCCGTCACGCCGCTCGGGGACGGCGTCTCACCCACGTCGTCGCCGTCGCGTCGGCAGGCCTGCTGCTGGCCGCCTGCAGCAACGCGGCCAGCGACACCAGCTCGTCCGGCGACGGCGAGAAGTCCGAGGCCCAGAAGGAGGCCAGCGCCAAGATCGAGGCCGCTCGTGCCATCCCCGAGTTCACGCTCGACGCCCCGGCCTTCGACGTGTCGAAGGCGAAGGGCAAGAAGGTCGTCAACGTACCGATCACCGAGTCGATCCCCTACGTGAAGGCCGTCGACGCAGAGGCGAAGGCCGTCGCGAAGAAGAACGGCGTCGAGTGGGTGAACTACCAGAACAACGGCACGCCCACTGAGTGGAGCAAGGGCATCGACTACGGGATCCAGACCAAGGCCGACGCGATCATCATCCACTCGGGCATCGACCCGCAGGTCGTCATCCCGGCACTCCAGAGAGCCAAGAAGGCCGGCATCCCGGTCCTCTCCACCCACACGTACGCCAACGGGGAGAAGCCACCGGCCTCCGTCGCCGACCTCCTCGCAGCGACCGTCACCGTCCCGTTCGCCGAAGCGGCCGCTCTCCAGGCCGACTACGTGGTCTCCGAGAGCGGCTGCGACGCCAAGCCGGTGATCATCACCTCCAAGGAGGTGCCCGCGTCCGACGGCATCGTCGAGGCCATGCGCAAGGAGCTCAAGGACCTCTGCCCCGACCAGGACCCCGAGGAGATCAACGTCCCCGTCGCACAGTGGGGCACGGGGATCAAGACCGAGGTGCAGTCCTACCTGGTCAAGAAGCCGGACACCGACTGGATCATGACCAACTTCGACGACATGGTCGTCCCGGCGGTCGCCGGCGTCCAAGCGGCCGGCAAGAGCGGATCGGTCCGCATCACCTCGTACAACGGCACGCCCGCGAACGTGAAGCTCATCCAGGAGGGTGACATCTTCGCCGCCGACATGGGCGAGAGCATCAAGTGGCTCGCCTGGGCCCACGTCGACCAGACGCTCCGCGTCCTGGCGGGCGTCGACCCCATCGCCGACGGCAACGAGCAGACGCCCGTGCGTGTCATCGACGACTCCAACGTCGACGACATGGGAACGCCTCCGGGCACGGAGACGGGCTACGGCGACGCCTACGTCAAGGGCTACGAGTCGCTCTGGCAGAGCGGGAGCTGATGACATGACCGAGGCAGCACAGGGGTCCCCGACCACCGCAGCTCCATCCGGGAGGAACGTCTCCCTCTCGGGGGTCACCAAGTCGTTCAACGGGGTCCAGGTGCTGAAGGGCGTGGATCTCGCCATCGACTACGGCGAGATCCACGGCCTCCTCGGCCAGAACGGGTCCGGCAAGTCGACCCTCATCAAGGTGCTCAGCGGGACCTACGACCCCGACTCCGGAGAGGTCTTCACAGGAGGTCGGCGACAGACGCTCCCCCTGGTCCAGTTCGCCGACGTGGGCTTCAGCTTCGTGCACCAGGACCTGGGGCTGATCGACGACCTGTCCGTCCTCGACAACTACTTCCTGACGCACACCGCCCGATCGCGGTCGTGGAGGTTGCGGTGGTCGCGGGACCGCGAGACGGCACGTCGGGCACTCTCCTCGCACGGCCTGGACCTCGACGTCGACGCCAAGGTGTCGACGCTGGAGGCCACCGACCGCGCCCTGCTCGCCATCGTGCGCGCGGTGGAGAACGTCCGGCACAGCTCGGTTCCGGGTCTGCTCGTGCTCGACGAGCCCACCGTCTTTCTCCCCCGCGAGGGTGTCGAACGGCTCTTCGCCCTCACCCGGTCGGTGGCCGCGGCAGGGACGAGCATCCTGTTCGTCTCTCACGACATCGACGAGGTCCGCGAGCTGACGTCCCGGGTCACGGTGCTGCGTGACGGCCAGGTGGCCGGCACGGCGCAGACGGCGACCCTGTCCGACGAGGACCTCATCACGATGATCGTCGGCCAGCGGTTGGCCAGGCACCAGGGCGAGATCCGCGCGCACGACGAGGCTGGCCGGGTCACGCTCTCCGTCGAGAGTCTCTCGACGTCGTTGCTCGACGACGTCGACCTGCAGGTCCGCGAGGGCGAGGTGCTCGGGGTGACGGGCCTGGCGGGTTCGGGGTTCGAGCACGTCCCGTACGCCCTGTTCGGCGCCCTCGACGCGCGGGGGACGATGACGCTCCCCGACGCGGCCTACGATCTCGAGTCGCACACGCCGCGCCACGCACTCGGCCACGGGATGGCCCTGGTGCCGGGGGACCGCAAGCGGGAGGGCGCGGCCGTCGACCTGACGGTCGGCGACAACGTCACGCTCCAGGCCCTCTCGTCCCACCGCCCGTGGCGCCTGCGCAGGCGCGCGCTCGGAGCGCTCGCCGACGACCTCGTGGCGCAGTACGACGTCCGACCGCGCGACGCCCAGGCGATCTACGGATCGCTCAGCGGTGGGAACCAGCAGAAGGCACTCATGGCGAAGTGGTTGGACACCGGCCCCGAGGTCCTGCTGCTGCACGAGCCGACCCAGGGCGTCGACGTGGGAGCACGCGAGCAGATCTTCGCGGCCCTCGACACCGCGCGAGCCGGCCGCACCGCCGTGGTCTGCGCGAGCTCGGACTGCGAGCAGCTGGCACGCATCTGCGACCGCGTGGTCGTCATCGCCCGGGGCCGGGTCCAGGCCAGCCTCGCCGGGGACACGTTGTCCAAGGAGCACCTCGTGGAGACCGTCTACAGCACCTGGACGCCCGCCACCACCACGTCAGACACCGACACCATCAAGGACATGGCATGACTACCTCCATCGACACGTCGCAGGACCCTCAGCAAGCACCGGACGCTCCCGAGGCGCCAGGCACCGAGCCGACGCCGCGCGCACGAAGGACGCGCGGGCTGCTGCAGCGGTACGCGCTGGTCATCGCCTGGGCCCTGGTCGTGGTGGCGTTCGGCGCGCTGCGGCCGGAGATCTACCTGAGTGCCGCGAACTTCCAGACGATCTTCGGATCGCAGGCCGTGCTCCTCCTGCTCGCCCTGGGGCTCCTCCTGCCGCTCATCACCGGCAACTTCGACCTCTCGATCGCCGCGAACCTCACCTTCTCGTCGATTCTGCTCGCGATCCTCCAGGTGCAGCACGACGTCCCCCTCGTCCCGGCGATCCTCGTGGTGCTGGTGGCCGGCGTCCTCGTCGGCGTGGTCAACGGCTTCCTCGTGGTCGGGCTCGGGATCGACAGCTTCATCGCGACACTCGGGACGAGCACGGTGCTGCAGGGCCTCGTGCTGGCGGTCTCGGACAGCCAGACCATCTCCGGCATCAGCAGCAACCTCATCAACTTCGCTGCGAACTACCGCTTCGTCGGGATCTCGTTGGGCTTCTGGTACGGCGTGATCCTGACGCTGGTGCTCGCGTACCTGCTCGGCTTCACCGCGCTGGGGCGCCGGATGCTCTTCGTCGGGCGCAACCCCGAGGTGTCCCGGCTCAGCGGCGTCGAGGTCGGTCGCATCCAGTGGGGCGCCTTCGTCGGGTCCGGTCTCATCGCCTCCGTAGCCGGCGTCGTCTACACCGGTTCCCAGGGCGCGGCCGACCCCACGTCCGGACTCGGGTTCCTCCTGCCGGCCTTCGCGGCCTGCTTCCTCGGGTCGACTGCCATCCAGCCGGGCCGCTTCAACCCGATCGGCACCTTCGTCGCGGTGTTCTTCCTGGTCAGCGGGATCACCGGCCTGCAGATCCTGGGAGCGGAGTCGTACGTGCAGCAGCTGTTCTACGGTGGCGCCCTCGTCCTCGCGGTGGCTCTCGCGAAGCTGCCCGAGCGCCGGCGCCGCAAGAAGGGCGCATGAAGGCCAACCGCGTCGGGCGCACCGCGCTGGAGGTCACCGAGCTGGGACTCGGGTGCGCGCCACTCGCCGGCATCTACAGGTCCCTCGAGGAGTCGGCGGCCACCGACACCGTCGCGGCGGCGTGGGAATCGGGTGTCCGATACTTCGACACCGCACCGGTGTACGGAGCCGGGCTGAGTGAGATCCGGCTCGGTCGGTCTCTCCGGGGTGTGCCCCGCCACGAGTACGTCCTCTCCTCGAAGGTCGGGTACGACCTCGTGCCGCTCGCTCCCGGCGAGCAGACGTGGGACCAGTTTCCCGGTGGACTCCCGTTCGCCCGACGCTTCGACTTCTCGGCCGAGGCGACCAGACGGTCGATCGAGAGCAGCCTGGAGAGGATCGGCACCGATCGGCTCGACATCGTCTGGATCCACGACCCGGACGGTGCTCGAGGCGGCTTCGACGGGGTGGACCCGTACGTGTCGAGCCACTTCGAGGCAGCGATGAGCGGTGCGTACACGGTGCTGGACGAGCTGCGCGCCTCCGGCGTGATCGGTGCGATCGGTGTCGGGCTGAACCAGGCGCCGATGTTGATCGACTTCGCCCGGGCCGGAGACTTCGACGCCTTCCTCCTCGCGGGTAGGTACACCCTCCTCGAGCAGGGGCCGCTGGACGACCTGCTGCCGCTCTGCGTCGAGCGTGGGATCAGCCTCGTCATCGGGGGGCCCTACAACAGCGGGATCCTGGCGACGGGACCCGTGCCGGGCGCGCGCTACAACTACGCACCGGCCACGTCCGAGGTGCTCGACCGCGTGCGCGCCATCGAGCAGGTCTGCGTCGATGGCGGCACGACGCTGCGGGCGGCGGCGCTGCAGTTCGTGCTGCGCCACGAGGCCGTGGCTGCCGTGATCCCGGGGGTGTCGAGCCGCGAGGAGATGATGGACGCGGCCGCGGCGGTCTCCACCCCGATCGACGAGGGGGTCTGGGCCGACCTTCGCGCGCTCGGGCTCGTCCACCCCGACTCCCCCTGAGAGGACCGCACCATGAACCAGCACACGCTCGAGGGCCGTCGCGCACTCGTGACCGGCGCGGCCGGCGGCATCGGTGCCGCGATCGCGCTCGACCTGGCGCGCAGTGGCGCCGACCTGGTCGTGCTGCACGACCGGCCGGGGTCCGACCTCGGACCGGTGGCCGAGGAGGTCCGCGCGGCCGGCGCCACCAGCACCACGATCGAGGCCGACCTGGCGGACGTCGCGTCCGTGGAGGGCATCGTGCGGTCGGCCCTCGACGCGGGCGGGGTCGACCTGCTCGTCAACACGGCCGCCGCGCACGAGAAGACCATGACCACGCAGAGCGACACCCTGGGGCTCGACGTCGAGCTGTGGGACCTGGTGATGGCGGTGAACGTGCGCGCTCCCTGGCTCCTGGCGCGCGGTCTGGCACCGTCGATGGCGTCGTCGCCGTCGGCGGCCGTCGTGAACGTCGCCTCCCAGCACGGCATCGTCGCGGCCGAGGCGAGCCCGGCCTACAACTCCAGCAAGGCGGCACTCATCCACCTGACGAAGAGCATGGCGCTGGACCTGCGCCACCTCGGCGTCCGGGTCAACGCCGTCGCCCCCGGCGTGGTCGACACCCCCATGGTGGACCGGATCTTCGACCTCACGCCCGACCCGGCCGCCACCCGCGCGGCCGCGCTCGACACCTACATCATCGACAGGTTCGGCGACCCGGTCGACATCGCGCGCGCGGTCACGTTCCTCGGTTCCGACCTCTCGTCATGGACGACGGGCACGTGCCTGGTGGTGGACGGCGGCCAGACGGCCTGGCGCTGACCAACCTCCTGCAGCACCGCGCAGACGTCGGCGATCCCGGTGGACGGTGGTGGGGCCGACCGTCACCACGCGTCACGTGCGCGCTGTCCGGCGAGTACGTGACTCATGTCGAGCCTGCGTGGCGCTAGCGATGATCCGCCGCCACCGATCACCCAGCACCGCCAGTGCTTCGAGGACAAGCGGACCGGAAGCCGGTCCTGGAGTCGGTGGACGAGTCGGTCGAGCTCGGCGCCAGGTGACAGCGGGACGCACAACTCGACTCTGAGGGTCGACTTCTCCGCGAGTCGGAGCGCTAGGTGATTCTGGTGTCCGGTCCGCTCCTGCCAGCGCCCAGCGTCGAGCGGCGCCTTGCTCGACGGGTCGAGGAGATCGAAGGACGCCCGCACGTCCAGCCCGATGGTCGACATCCCGTGCATCGTCACCTGTGGCGCGATGTCGTCGAGAAGGTCGAAGGCGTCCTCGACCTCCTCGTCGTCCAGGACGATCACCTGGCCGCGACCGAACCGGTCCTCCAGCGCCTGAAGGTCTTCCCGCTGTCTCTCGAGTCCCGGCACTTCGCGCGTCACGAGCGAGTGCTCGACCCGGCCCCTGAGCGTGGTGCAGGTCTCGAGGAACGACAGGACCTGCATGTACACGACCCGTCGCGACGACCCGCCCAACGAGTGCGCACCGCCGCTCGAGAGCGGCAGGCCTTCGTACGTGACGACGGGGGCCTGCGTCGAGGGCTTCATGTCGAGCACCTCTTCGGCTCAGTAGTACCAGGGGAACTCCGACCAGTCCGGGTCGCGCTTCTCGAGGAACTGGTCGCGCCCCTCCTGCGCCTCGTCGGTCATGTAGGCCAGGCGGGTGGTCTCGCCCATGAGCACCTGCTGGCCGACGAGTCCGTCGTCGATCATGTTGAAGGAGTACTTGAGCATGCGCTGCGCGGTGGGGCTCTTGCCGTTGATCATGCGGCCCCACTCCAGCGCCGTCGCCTCGAGCTCGGCGTGCGGGACGGCGCGGTTGACCGTGCCCATTCGCACCCCGTCCTCGGCGGAGTACTCCTCGGCGAGGAAGAAGATCTCGCGGGCGAACTTCTGGCCCACCTGGCGGGCGAGGTAGGCCGAGCCGAAGCCACCGTCGAAGCTGCCGACGTCGGCGTCGGTCTGCTTGAACCGGGCGTGCTCGGCGCTCGCGATGGTGAGGTCGGAGACGACGTGCAGGCTGTGGCCGCCACCGGCAGCCCAGCCGGGCACCACGCAGACGACGACCTTCGGCATGAAGCGGATGAGCCGCTGCACCTCGAGGATGTGCAGACGCGCCAGTCGCGCCTTGTCGATGGGCGAGGGCTCCTCGGCCCCGGTGTCGGACCCCGACGCCGACCCGTCCTCGTACTGGTAGCCGAACCGGCCGCGGATGCGCTGGTCGCCGCCGGTGCAGAACGAGCGCTTGCCGTTCTTCTCGCTCGGTCCGTTGCCGGTGAGCAGCACGCAGCCGACGTCGGCCGACGTGCGCGCGTGCTCGAGGACCTGCAGCAGCTCGTCGACGGTGTGCGGGCGGAACGCGTTGAGCACGTCGGGGCGGTCGAAGGCCACGCGGACCGTGCCGTGGTCGACGGCGCGGTGGTAGGTCACGTCGGTCAGGTGCTCGAAGCCGGCCACCTCGTTCCAGGCGGAGGGGTCGAAGGTCTCGGACACGCCGGGCAGTGCGCTCATGGCGAGACCGTATCGTTGACGTGATGAGTAACCAACTGGTTACCATGTTGCACATGGATGTCTACGCCGCGCTCGCCGACCCGGTCCGGCGCGCCCTGCTGGCCCGGCTCGCCGAGGGTCCACGACGGGTCGCCGACCTCGCGGCCGAGCACCCGGTGTCCAGGCCGGCCGTCAGCAAGCACCTGCGCCTGCTGTCCGAGGTCGGGCTGGTCACCGCTGACGAGCGCGGCCGTGAACGGCACTACCGCCTGCGCGCCGAGCCCCTCGGCGAGGTGCGACAGTTCGTCGACTCGATCACGCCGCGGCCACCGGTGCCCGAGCAGGCGCTCGACGCCCTGGCCACCGAGGTCGCCCGCACGCGGCGCGAACGTCGTGACGCCGCGACCGAGCGCCCCGCCACCCGCACCCACGAGGAGTCGGCATGACCACACCCACCCCCACCGGCCGCCACGAGCGGCGCGGCACCGACGACCACCTCGTCTGGGAACGGACCTTCCACGCCCCGATCGACGACGTCTGGGCGTCGGTCACCGAGTCCGACCGCCTGGCCCGTTGGTTCGGCACCTGGTCCGGCGACCCGGCCGACGGCTTCGTGACGGTCCAGATGAACGCCGAGGGCGACGACGCCGAGCCGTCCCGCTTCGAGATCCGCGCGTGCGAGGCCCCGACCCACCTCGCCGTCGACGTCGTGGACGAGGGCGGGGCCTGGTACCTCGACCTCGAGCTGAGCGAGTCCGACGGCACCACGACGCTCGTCTTCGCGCAGCGGATCCACGACGTCTCGATCGTCGAGCACACCGGCCCCGGCTGGGAGTGGTACCTCGACCGGCTCACCACCGCGGCGTCCGGAGGGCACCCCGACGAGCTGGACTTCGACGTCTACCTCGCCGCCACGCACGCCCACTACCGCGCACTCCAGGAGACGCTCACCCCCGACACACCCCGGTGACGCCCACGTCGCACGATGCGTCACACCTGCGTGACGAACTCAGATACCGTCGGTATGTTGACCGCATGGCACTCTTCGCCCGCAAGGGCTTCTCCGGCAAGGTCCTGGTCGTCACCGGCGCGGCACGCGGCATCGGCGCCGGAGTCGCACGGGCCTACGTCGCCAGGGGCGGCCGCGTCGCGCTGCTGGGCCTGGAGCCCGACCTGCTCGAGGCCCTCGCCACGGAGCTGGGCCCCGCGGCGGCGTGGTGGGAGGCCGACGCCCGCGACGGCCGCGCCATGACCGCCGCCATCGACGCCGCCGCCGCGCACTTCGGCCGCATCGACCACGTGCTCGCCAACGCCGGGATCGCCTCCTACGGCACGGTCCGCCAGATCGACGAGGACTCCTTCGAGCGGGTCATCGACATCAACGTCAACGGCGTCTACCGCACCCTGCACGCGTCGATCCCGCACCTGGAGAAGACCAAGGGCTACGCGCTCGTCGTCGCCTCCCTCGCCTCCTTCACCAACCTGGCCGGCCTCGCGTCGTACAACGCCAGCAAGGCCGGCGCGGAGTCGCTGGCGCTCGTCGCCCGCCAGGAGGTCGCGCACCTCGGCGTCAAGGTCGGCGTCGCCCACCCGTCGTGGATCGACACCGACATCGTCCGCGGCGCCGAGGCCGACCTGCCGACGTTCAAGGTCATCCGCGGCAAGCTCCCGTTCCCGGCGAACGCCACCACCACGCTGGCCGAGTGCGTCGACGCGATCGTCGCCGGACTCGCCAAGCGGAAGACCCGCGTCTACGTGCGCCGCGGCGTCGTCGTGGCCAACTGGACCAAGCCGCTCGTCAACTCCCCCATCGGCTGGGCCGTCATGCGCCCGCAGCTGAAGAAGCACGTGCCCGACCTCGAGCGCGAGGTCGCGGCGCTGGGCCGCTTCCAGCACGCCCACGTCCCCCTGACCGACCCCAAGAAGCCGATCGTCGACGAGCCCGCCGCCCCCTGACGTCGACGCCCGGCCGCCGTCGCGTCAGGCCTGGACGGAACCGGCGAGGCTCACCATGTGGCCCAGCCGGGCCAGCTCGGACGCCAGGAACTCCGGGCCGCCATGACGTCCGACCACGACGACGAACACACGACCGCTGCGGTCCTTGGCCTGGGTGCCGGCGAGCAACGTCGACGACCAGGCGTCGACGGAGTCGAGGGCCCGCGAGCTGCGGATCGACAACCACGACGCCGCGTCGGGGACCAGCTTCGGCGCCGACGGCGAGGCGCTGAGCACGGCCGGCTCCCCGTCGACGCGGTGCAGCGCCATGGCCCAGTCGGTGCGGAAGGTGGCCGGCACGACCTCCACGAGCCGCGCGATCGCGTGCTCGGGCTCGGCGGTGAACGCCTCGACGGCCTCGAGGTCCATGCTGAGGTTCGCGCCCGCGTTGTAGCGGCTGATCCAGTGCACCCGCACGCCCTCGAGCTCGTGGCACGCCGTGATCAACGCGTCGGCCATGACCTGCGGGGGCAGCTCGAGCAGCACGTCGTCCACGGCCTTGCCGTCGGAGCGGTGCTCCACGATCTCGATGGCCTCGATGTCGGCCCCCGCACCACCGAGCGCCGACGCCATCGCACCCAGGGAGCCCGGGACGTCGGGCAGCTCCACGCGCAGCAGGTAGGCCATGGGCACATCTCACCACGCCGGTGTTTCTTTTGCGTTGCGCCGATACCCTGGCGCGCGTGAACGCCGCCAGCCGCACCGCCTCCCCCTCTCCCGACGGCACCCACCCGGCCTGGGTCCGACCGACCTTCCGCGCGCTCGCGTTCGCCGAGGCCGTGTCGTGGGCCGTCCTGCTCGTCACGATGTTCTTCAAGTGGGTGGTCCAGGACGACCCGCACAGCGGCATCGAGGGTGGCGTCCCGATCTCCGGCCCCATCCACGGCGCCTTCTTCGTGGCCTACTGCGCGTCCGCCCTCGTCGCCTGGCGCACCTTCGGCTGGAACCTCAAGACGCTCGTCCTCGCGCTGCTGGCCGCGATCCCGCCGTTCTTCACGGTCGTGTTCGAGGTGCTGGCCGACCGACGCGGGCTCCTCGGACGCCCGGCACGCGTCGACGCCCCGGCGCCCACGCCCACGCCTCAGGCCTGATCCAGCCCCCGCCGGAACTGCTTCCGCTCGTACATCCGCGCGTCGGCCCGCGCCAGCAGCGACGCGGGATCATCGTCGGCCCGTGCCTCGGCCACCCCGACGGCCCAGGAGGCCGGTGCTCCCTCGGCGAGCCGCCGGGCGACGACGTCGCCCACCCCGTGGTCCACGCCCGGCAGGACCACGAGGAACTCGTCACCTCCGAGCCGGCCCACCTCGTCGCCGGGGCGGAGCCCGGAACGCAGGTGGTCGACGATCGCCCGCAGCATCGCGTCCCCGGCCGGGTGCCCGCCCCGGTTGTTGACCGCGCGGAGGTCGTCCACGTCCAGCGCTAGCACCGTGAGCGGGGTGCCGAGTCGCGCCCTGCGGGTGAGGTGCTGCGTCACGAGGGCATGCGCACCTCGCCGGTTGAGGGCCCCGGTGAGCTCGTCGGTGCGGGCCAGCAGGTCCAGCCGTGCCCGGAGCCTGCCCAGGACCTCCGTCGCCACCACGACTTGCACGGCCACCGTGACGGCGGGCACCAGCAATGTCTCGTCGGCGTGGCTCGCGATCGCGAGTCCCCACACCGCCGTGCCGACGTACGCGATCACCCGTGCCAGCCCGATCGCCAGGAACCAGACCGCGAACACCGAGAGCATCGGGGCGCTGGAGCCGTTCGCGAACGCCGCGAGCTCGCGATCGGTCCCCCAGGTGA
This sequence comes from Aeromicrobium sp. 50.2.37, assembly GCF_024655735.1. Classification (NCBI taxonomy): domain Bacteria; kingdom Bacillati; phylum Actinomycetota; class Actinomycetes; order Propionibacteriales; family Nocardioidaceae; genus Aeromicrobium; species Aeromicrobium sp. 50.2.37. Next base: position 34,125 of record NZ_JANLGG010000020.1, on the reverse strand, counting down.
GCGCCGCGAGGGCGCCGAACGCCAGGGCGACCATCACGGCCACGTCACGCTGCTCGAGCAGCGCGCCCCGCACCAGCGTCCAGACCAGGGCCGCGGCCGACGTGAGCAGCAGCGCCACGAGCACGGACCTCGGGTTGTTGTCAGGTCGCCACGTGAGCAGGGTCAGCGACAGCATCGCGACGGCGACCACGTTGAGCAGCACGGTGGCCACGGTCATCGCCGGGTACGTGCGGCCGACGATGGCGACGGAACCTGGCACGTGCAACCCCTGCTTCTCCACCCCGAACCGCTCGACCCCGATCGTCCGGCGTCCATGATCACCGATCCCGGCGACCGCCGGGGCCGGAACGCCCGGACGGGGGACCAAAGCCTCTGCCGCGCGCCGATACCCTGACGACGTGGAGCAACACGCGCGCGGCGCCCAGCGCATCAACCGGTCCAACGGTGCCCGCTTCCTGGCCGAGCCGCCCGTGCGGATCATCGGGGCCCTGACGATCCGCTCCGACACGCACGTGGGTGCCTTCACCGAGTTCGGCAAGATCGTGGAGATCCAGTCGGCCGACGTCGGTCGCTACGGCGAGATCGGTCCCGGCAGCATCCTCGGGGCCATCAGCCACCCCACGACGTGGCTCAGCGCCTCCGCGTTTCAGTACCGCGCCAGCACCTGGGGGTGGCACCCGAGCGCCGACGCCGTCGAGACCGTCGACCCCGAGGCAGGGGGGCGGACGTCGTTCCGAGGCGTGCGCGGCGAGGAGCCCGCCGTCATCGGCAACGACGTGCACCTCGGCGCCAACGTCGTGGTGCTCAAGGGGGTGCGCATCGGCGACGGCTGCGTCGTCGCCGCCGGGGCGGTCGTCACGAAGGACCTCCCGCCGTACTCGATCGCCGCCGGACTGCCGGCCAGGGTCCTGCGCCGCCGACTCCCCGAGGACGTCGTCGACGAGCTGCTGCGGCTGCAGTGGTGGCGCTTCTCCCCCAACCAGCTGAGCGGCGTCCCCTTCGACGACCCCCACGCGGCCGCCGTCGAGATCGGCCGCCGGGTCGATGCCGGCCTCGAGCCCTACGCACCGGGGTTCGTCGAGATCGTCAAGCCGACCGCGCCGGCCCCCGTGCCACGCTGGCGCCGCGCCGCCCGTCGCCTGCGCGGCTGACCCCGACCGCCCGGCGGGGGTTCCGGGCCGCGGGCGGAGAACGGCACCGGCGGGGGTTCCGGGCCACGGGCGGAGAACAGGACCAGCACAGGGTGCACCGCGGAGGCACCGGCGATAGTGTCGGGAGCGAGAAGCACCATCGACCACCGAGGAGCCGTGTCAGCATGCCGCTGAGGAAGAACAAGACCGTCAAGGACAAGCTCCAGAGCCGCCTCGAGGACCTCCTCGCCCAGGCCGACGACGTCCGCCAGCAGCTCGTGGACCACGCTCCCGAGGTGCGCGACAGCGTCGTCGCCAAGACCCAGTCCGGTGCCGCCGACGTGCGCGACATCGTCGCGGCGAAGGCCAGCCACGGCGTCGCCGAGCTGCGCGAGCGTCTCCCGGAGCTGCGTGACGAGCTGCTCGAGCGCACGCCCGAGCTCAACGAGAAGACCTACGACAAGCTGCCGAAGCGCGTGGCCGACCGTCTGCCCGAGGAGGTCAAGCCGAAGAAGAAGCGTCGTCTGCGTCGCATCGTCGGCCTGGGCCTCATCGCCGGTGCCGGTGCCGCCGCCTTCGCCACCCTGAAGGGCAAGCAGGCTCCGCCCCCGCCGCCGTACCAGCCGGCTCCGGCGCCCGCGCCGCGTCCGCCGTCGGGCTCGACGCCTCCGGGTGCCGCTCCCACCGCCGACTCGCTCGACGCGGTCGACGGACCCGGCTCCAAGTAGCCGCAGCAGCACGCTCACGTTGGGCCGGGACCATGGTGGTCCCGGCCCGACGTTCGTGCGCGGGCTGGCCGTGTCCCTTCCACTGAGGAAGACTGGATCCATGCGCTCGATCTGGAAGGGCTCGATCAGCTTCGGGCTGGTCAACGTGCCGGTGCGCGTCTACAGCGCCACCGAGAACCACGACGTGTCCCTGCACCAGGTGCACGCGGACGACGGTGGTCGCATCCGCTACCAGCGTCGGTGCGAGATCTGCGGCGAGGTCGTGGCCTACGAGGACATCGCGAAGGCCTACGACGACGGCGAGAACACGGTGGTCCTGACGCCCGAGGACTTCGCGTCGCTGCCGGCCGAGACGGCCAAGGAGATCGAGGTCGTGGAGTTCGTCCCGGCCAAGCAGATCGACCCGATCCGGCTCGACAAGGCCTACTTCCTCGAGCCGGACAAGACCGCGATCAAGCCGTACACCCTCCTGCGGCGTGCCCTGGAGGACACCGACCGCAGCGCCGTCGTGCGGTTCGCGCTGCGGCAGAAGACGCGCCTCGCGGTGCTGCGGGTGCGCGACAAGACCCTGCTGCTGCAGACCATGCTGTGGGACGACGAGATCCGCGAGGCGGAGTTCGACGTGCTCGACCAGGTGCCGCGGATCAGCGCCAAGGAGCGCGACATGGCCGCCCAGCTGGTCGACTCCCTGGCGGCCGACTTCGACGCGTCGCAGTTCACCGACGACTACCAGGAGCAGCTCCGCACGCTGGTGGAGGCCAAGCTGGAGCAGGGCGACACGATCGACACCGCGGCCACGTTCGGCGAGAAGGACGACGAGGGTGAGGACGCCGAGGTCGTCGACCTGATGGAGGCGCTGAAGCGCAGCGTCGAGCGCAGCAAGGAGCGGCGTGGTCAGGGTTCGGGCGGCCAGGGCTCGGGCGCGACCAAGCCGCGCGCCCGCAAGAAGGCCTGACCGCGGTCGTGGCGGGTCGCGGGTCGTCGCAGACCGTGCAGGTCGACGGTCGCCGCCTGCGCGTGACCAACCTCGACAAGGTGCTGTACCCGGCGTCGGGCACGACCAAGGCCGAGGTGATCTCGTACTACGTGGCGGTCGCCGACCGGCTGCTGCCGTGGGCGATCGGGCGCCCCGCCACCCGCAAGCGGTGGCCCGACGGCGTGGGAGTGGCCGACCGCCCCGGCGGGGGTTCCGGGCCACGGGCGGAGAAGAGCACCGAGGTGTTCTTCGAGAAGAACCTGCCCGACTCGGCTCCGGACTGGGTGCGCCGGGTGGTGGTGCGGCACAAGAGCCACGTGAACGTGTACCCGATCGTGGACTCGCCGGCCACCCTGGCGTGGCTCGGGCAGGTGGCGGCGCTGGAGCTGCACGTGCCGCAGTGGCGGGTCGACGCCGACGGCACGCCCCGTCATCCGGACCGCCTGGTGCTGGACCTCGATCCCGGGCCCGGGGCAGGTCTGGCCGAGTGTGTGGAGGTCGCACTCGCCGCGCGTGAGCTGCTCGACGACGTGGGGCTCACGGCCTGGCCCGTCACGAGCGGCAGCAAGGGACTGCACCTGTACGCGAGGCTCACCGGCGAGCACGGGCCCGACTACGTGAACGCCTTCGCCAAGCAGGTCGCCGCGGCCCTGGAGGACGCGCTGCCCGACCTCGTGGTCTCGTCGATGAAGAAGTCCCTGCGCGAGGGCAAGGTGCTCGTCGACTGGAGCCAGAACAACCAGGCCAAGACCACGATCGCCCCCTACTCGCTGCGTGGCCGCGCGGCCCCGGACGGCGAGGGCCCCTTCGTCGCCGCGCCACGGCACTGGGACGAGCTCGGTCCCGATCTGCGGCACCTCACGATGGCCGAGGTGCTGGAGCGCTCCGAGGACCCTCTCTCCGGCCTGGGGGCGGAGGGCAGCGACACCGACACGGCGGTGGGCGGGACCGCCGCGCCCGACCGGCTGACGGTCTACCGGTCGATGCGCGACGCCAGCCGCACGCCCGAGCCCGTCCCCGCCGACGCCCCGGCCGACGGCGCCGCCGCCCAGGATCGCGCCGGGCCGGTCTTCGTCGTCCAGGAGCACCACGCCACCCGGCTGCACTACGACGTGCGGCTGGAGCGCGAGGGGGTGCTCGTGTCGTGGGCGGTCCCGAAGGGTCCACCCGAGGATCCCGGGAAGAACCACCTGGCGGTGCCGACCGAGGACCACCCGATGGACTACGCCACGTTCGAGGGCACCATCCCGAAGGGTGAGTACGGCGCGGGCGAGGTGTCGATCTGGGACCACGGCACGTACGCGCTCGAGAAGTGGAAGGACGGCGAGGTCATCGCCACCCTGCACGGCAGCGACGGCGGCGGGCTCGGCGGCAGCGTGCGGTTCGCGCTCATCCGCACCGGGGAGAACTGGCTCATGCACCGCATGGACCCGCCCCGCGAGCCGGCCGAGGACGCGCCGAAGCGCGACGAGACGAGCGACGACGACGTGACGTCGACGCACCCCGAACACCTCGACAGGCTCGGCACGCAGCACCTCGACACGGTCGCACCCATGCTCGCCACGCGCGCCGGCACGTTCGACGCCCACGCCGACGCGGACGCCTGGGCGTTCGAGATGAAGTGGGACGGGGTGCGCGTGGTGGCCACGTGCGACGCGGGCGCCGTGCGGCTCGTCGGGCGCAGCGGTCGCGACGTCACCGCCACGTACCCCGAGATCACCGAGGCGCTGGCGACGCTCGACCTCGACGACACGGTCGTCGACGGCGAGGTGGTGGCCCTCGACGACGCTGGCGCCCCCTCCTTCGGGCGCATCCAGCAGCGAATCGGGCTCACGAAGCCCCGCGAGGTGACCGCGGCACGCCGCAGCGTCCCGGTGCGGTTCGTCGGGTTCGACCTGCTCAGGTTCGGTGGCTCCGACGTGACCGGGCTGCCCTACGAGCAGCGTCGCGAGCTGCTGCTCGGCCTCGACCTCGACGATGCCGACGGGGTGGACGTGCCGGCCGCGTTCGACGGTGACCTGGAGGCCGCGATGGAGGCCAGCCGGACGCTGGGCCTCGAGGGCGTGGTGGCGAAGCGTCGCACCAGTCGGTACCGGCCCGGGGCGAGGTCCGCGCACTGGGTCAAGCTCAAGCACGAGCAGCACGTGGAGGTCGTCGTGGTCGGTTGGCGACCCGGGAAGGGGGGACGCGGCGGCGGCATCGGGTCGCTCCTCGTCGCCGTTCCCGACGCCGAGGGCACGCTCGTCTACGCCGGTCGCGTCGGCACCGGGTTCGCCGAGCGCACGCTGGCCGACCTCTCAGCACGGCTGGAGGAGGCTCGTCGCGACGAGGCCACGGTGGCGGCACCACGCGACGTCGCCCGCGAGGCCGTGTGGGTGGAGCCCACGATCGTCGGCGAGGTGACGTCGGCAGGCTGGACCGACTCCGGCCACCTGCGCCACCCGGTGTGGCGCGGGCTGCGCGACGACAAGACGGTGGCCGACGTGCAGCCGGTCAGGCTCCCGGCGCGCTGAGCCGGATCATCTGGGCGGTGCGCCAACCGGTGGGATCGGCCAGGTAGCGGTCGGTCTCGGCCACCCACGGTGAGGTGGCGTTGGCCGCGGACCCCGTGACCCGCAGGCCGGCCGCCAGCGCGCCGTGGCCGAGCGCCGCGACGGCGCCCACGGGCGTCGTCTCGCGCAGCGAGCCGGGCGACCGCCCCAGGGCGGCCGACGACAGCGTCGCCGCAGCCACCGTGCCGGAGGTGAAGAGCGTGCGGTCGATGAAGCTCGCCCCGCTCCACCACTGGTCGAGCTGCTGGAGCAGTCCGGCCATCCAGGCCTGGCCGCTGTCGGCCGCGGACTGGACGTCGTCGGCCACCGCCGGCGCCACGAGCACGGTCACCGCACCGAGCACGAGGAGCGCCACCAGGGCCACCGAGCGGACGACCGAGGGGCGCGACGGAGCGCCATCCAGGTGCTGGACGATCTGTCGCATCTCTCGCTGCATGGCCAAGAGCGTACGAGAAGACCGCAGGATCGACCATCGGTTCGTCCCATCCTGGCTCCCGACGACCTCCGCGAGCTGACGGACGTCGCGGCCGACCACGTGGCCGAGGTGGCCGGCGCTCTCCACCACCGGGGCGGCGAACCGCGCGGGCCCGTCCGCGGCGCGCCAGCCCTCGGTCGTGTCGAGCAGCCGGTCGAGCCAGGCGGGGGTGGGACCGTCCTCCAGGCTGGCGTCGCGCCAGCGGGCGAGGCGTCGGGCGTCGACGAGCTGCACCAGCAGGAGCACCAGCAGCACGGTCAGGGTACGCCCCCACGCGGGCGGCAGCAGCGCCTCGGTGAAGGCCATCGGCCAGGGCAGGTCGACGCCGACGCCGAGGGCGTTGAGCGCGGCGTGCCGCACGACGAAGAGCCACCACACGAGCACCGGGAGCGCGACCCCGGCGACGAGGAGCGTCGCCCTCCGCCAGCCGATGTCGCGCCGCGACCGACGCACCAGCGCGATGCCCAGCCCCACCGCTGCACCCGTGATGCCGGTGGCGGCGTGGTGGCCCGGATAGGCCACCGCACCGTCGTAGGCCAGCTGCAGCCCGGAGACGCCGAACGACAGGAAGCTGTCGGGGACGCCGCCGCCCTCGAGACCGATGCTCGCGACCCGCCGGATGAACTCCTCGACCGCCGTGAAGGCCGCGCCGCTCGCCAGGGCGACGAGCACCCAGTCGGCCACCGAGAAGCGGTGGACCCGCCCTGGGGCGAACACCGCGATGAGCAGCAGGGGCGCCAGCTTCAGCGCCTCCTCGCCGATCGACGCGATGCCCACCGCCGGACCGGCGGCCTCCGCGCCCCCGGCGGAGACCGAGGAGGCCAGCGAGCCCAGGCCGACGCTCGCGACGAAGGACCAGCCGAGCGAGACCGTGAAGATCCACCAGTACGTCGACCAGGCGATGGTCTTGGTGCGCAGCAGCACGAACCCCAGCAGCGCCAGCCAGGCACCGCCCAGCCACGCACCGAGTCCCGCGCGCAGGACCGGCGAGACGCTGACCGTCACGACGAGCACGGCGAAGGCGACGAACAAGGCGGTGCGGACCACCCCGTCGAGGGTCCGTGCGGTCCCGACGTGCCCCTCGCGCCACCGCTCACGCGCGTCGGCGAGACGCTCCCACCACTCGGCACCCCACAGGCGGTCCGTGTCGGGTCCGTCCATCTCGGCGTCGCTCACGCCACCCTCCCCCGGTCACGGACGGCGTCCCGGCGTCGTCGACGCACCGTCGGAGCGTCATCGTAGCGACCACCCCGACCCATCGGACACGAACGAAAGTCCAACTTCGGTTATGCTGCCCTGGGCACGCTCGCCTCCAGGGGTGTGGCGCGATGCCCGGACGGACGTCCCGGAGCCCTCGAGAAGCGCCGGGGCGTCCGATCCCCTTCGTCGGACTCGTTGCTTCCGCAGCGGTCGCCATGCGGTATCACCCACCCGCTCCTAGCGTGGGTGGTGCCCCTGCTCCCCCGACGCGAGGACGTGTCGTGCCTGACTCCCCCACCGCCCTGCCCCCGCACGTCGTCGTGCTCTTCGGCGCCACCGGCGATCTCGCCCGCCGCAAGCTGTTTCCCGGCCTGTACCGCCTGGCCGCGGCCGGCCGCCTCCCCGCCGACTACCGGGTGATCGGGTCCGGGCGCCACGCGCCCGAAGGCGACTTCGCCCAGCAGGTGCTCGACGGTCTGCGCGACACCGTCGACGAGCTGGACGCCGACGTCGCCGACGCCTTCGTCTCCCGCATCACGTTCCAGACGTCCGACGCCGACGACGGCAGCGCCCTGGCGGCTGCGGTGCGGGACGCCGAGTCCGAGCTGGGCGACGACGCCCGCCGCCTGGTCTACCTGTCGGTCCCACCCGCCGCGATGGAGCCGATGATCCGCATGCTCGGTGCCGAGGGCATCGCCGACGACGCCCGCATCGTCGTGGAGAAGCCGTTCGGCACCGACCTGGAGTCGTCGCGCTCGTTGCAGGCCACGCTCGACGACGTCGCCGGCGAGGACGCCGTGTTCCGCATCGACCACTTCCTGGGCAAGGAGGCGGTGCAGAACGTGCTGGCGCTGCGGTTCGCGAACGGGCTGCTCGAGCCGTCGTGGAACGCCGAGCACGTGTGCGCCGTGCAGATCGACGTGCCCGAGGAGCTGACGATCGAGGGTCGGGGCTCGTTCTACGAGGCCACCGGAGCACTGCGCGACATGGTCTCGACGCACCTGTCGCAGGTCCTCGGCTTCCTGGCCATGGAGCGACCCGACGGCATCGACGCCGACCACCTGCGCGACGCGAAGGCCGCGGTGTTCGAGGCGGTGCAGCCGCTGAGCCCCGGCGACGTGGTGCGCGGGCAGTACGAGGGCTACACCGACGAGGACGGGGTCGACGCCGACTCCACGACGGAGACCTTCGTGGCGGTGCGCGTGCACGTGGACACCGACCGCTGGCGCGGTGTCCCGTTCCTCCTGCGCACCGGCAAGGCCATGGCGGCGACCCGCCGCACGGTGACCCTGTTCTTCCGCGCACCCGAGCCGCTGTTCGAGTCGCGCGAGGACGGCGACGACCGGCTCGTCCTCGAGCTGGGCGAGGTGCCCGAGGTCACGGCGAGCCTCAACGTGAAGCGCCCGGGACCGACGTTCGAGCTCGAGCGTGCCGCCGCCACCCTCACGCTGCCCGACGCCGACGACGAGGACGCCGAGCACCGGCCGCTCGAGGCGTACGAGCGCCTGCTGCTCGACGTGATGCAGGGTGACCAGATGCTCTTCACCCGTGGCGACGAGGTCGACCGGCTGTGGCAGGTCATCACGCCCGTGCTGGAGGACCCGCCGCCGGTGCAGACGTACGCGAAGGGGTCCTGGGGACCGCAGGCGGCGCTCGACCTGGCCGGCGAGCGCGGCTGGCACCTGCGGTGACGTCCCCGACCACACCTCCGCTGCCGATCGCGGACCACGGACTGATCGGTGACCTGCGGACCGCCGCACTGGTGGGCACCGACGGCACGATCGACTGGTTCTGCCCGGGTCGTTTCGACGCACCGAGCGTCTTCGCGTCGGTGCTCGACGCCGAGCGCGGCGGGTCGTGGCAGCTGTACCCGGTCGACGGCTCGGTGCGCTCGCAGCAGTTCTACTTCCCCGACACCGCCATCCTCGCCACGCGCTTCCTCACCGAGGAGGGCGTCGTGGAGGTGCACGACTTCATGCCGGTGCTGGAGGCCGAGGACGCCGACCACCGCCAGCGGCTCGTGCGGCGCGTGACCGCCGTGCGCGGCCGGTCGGTCGTGCGATCGCGCGTGGCCGCGCGGCCGCACTACGCGCGGCAGGACCCCGACGTGGAGCAGGTCGACGGCGGGGTCGTCGTGTCGGCGCCCGCGCTCGGCGACGATCCCGCCGTCCGGGTCGGGATCAGCTCCACGGTGCCGCTCGAGGTCGACGGGCTCGACGTCGTGGCCGAGGTGACGCTCGACGAGGGCGAGCACGCACTGTTCGTGCTCGAGGTCCTCGACGTCGGTGAGGGCCCGACGGGAGCCACCGATGGACAGCCGTCGCCGTTCCAGGCCTGCGGCGTGGAGGACACGTCGGAGCTGTTCGAGGCGACGTCGGCGTTCTGGCGAGGGTGGATCTCTCAGTCGACCTACAAGGGACGCTGGCGCGAGACCGTGCACCGGTCGGCGATCACGCTCAAGCTGCTCACGCACGAGCCGACGGGTGCCGTCATCGCGGCGCCCACGACGAGCCTGCCGGAGACCATCGGCGGCTCCCGCAACTGGGACTACCGGTACGTCTGGATTCGCGACGCCGGGTTCAGCCTGTACGCGTTGCTCCGGCTCGGGTTCACCTCGGAGGCGAACGCGTTCACGCGCTGGCTGTCCGAGCGCCTGGGCGAGGAGCGCGACGACGCCGAACGGCTGGGGCCCCTGCGGGTGCTCTACGACATCGACGGGTCGACGCCGGTCGACGAGCACGCCCTCGACCACCTGGCCGGCTACGCCGACTCACGCCCGGTGCGGGTGGGCAACGGCGCGGTCGACCAGCTGCAGCTCGACATCTACGGCGAGGTCATCGACGCGGTCTACCTGTTCGACAAGTACGGCCCGGGGATCAGCCACGACGCCTGGAACGACCTGCGCCGCGTGCTGGACTGGGTGATGGAGCACTGGGACTCCCCCGACGCCGGCATGTGGGAGATCCGCGGCGACGTGCGGGCGCACACCACCAGCCGGCTCATGTGCTGGGTGGCGGTGGAGCGGATGATCCGCATGGCCCGGCAGCGCGGTCTGCCCGGCGACCTGTCGGCGTGGGCGCGGGTGCGCGACCAGATCCACGACGAGATCATGACGAGGCACTGGGACGAGCACCACCGCACGTTCACGCTGGCCGCGGTCGACCCCGACGCCGACCCGGCGGACGCCCCGGTGCTCGACGCGGGCGTGCTGCTGATGCCGATGGTCAAGTTCTGCTCGCCCGTGGACCCGCGCTTCCTCTCCACGCTCGACGCGATCGAGGACCAGCTCGTGGCTGACAGCCTGGTGTTCCGCTACGACGTGCACGCCGCGCCCGACGGCATCGCCGACACGGACACCGACGGCGACGGCCTGCACGACGGCGAGGGCACGTTCAGCCTGTGCTCGTTCTGGTACGTGGAGGCCCTGACCCGGGCCGGACGGCACCGCGAGGCCGAGGTGGCGCTGGAGAAGATGTTCACCTACGCCAACCACCTGGGCCTGTACGCCGAGCAGATCGGCGCCACGGGCGACCAGCTGGGCAACTTCCCGCAGGCCTTCACGCACCTGTCGCTCATCAGCGCCGCGATCAACCTCGACCGCGCCCTCGGCTGACCCCGTCCTTCGAGGAGCCCCGTCCGCGTTTCGAAGGGAAAGTGACAATCCTGACCAGCAGGAATCGTCGATATCCCTTCGAAACGCGGAGGGGCGGGCGGTCAGCGGCGGCGCGCCTGCAGGGAGTCGGACAGGATGCCGACGAGCGCCTCGAGCTGCACGTCGGTCGCCTCGACCTCGGTGTCCTCACCGTCGAGGGCGCGGGCGGCGAGCCCGGCCTTGCTGTCGATGAGCTCGACGATGCGGCTGTCGATCGTCTGCGAGGCGATGATGCGCCACGCCGTGACGGGCTCGCTCTGCCCGATCCGGTGCACACGGTCGATGGCCTGCATCTGCTCGGCGTCGGTCCACGACAGCTCGGCCAGGACCACGTTCGAGGCGACCTGCAGGTTGATGCCCACGCCGGCCGCGGTGAGCGAGCAGACGATGATCTGCGTGCCCGGATCGTTCTGGAACGCGTCGATCGCCTTGGTGCGGGCAGCGGCGGTCTGGTCGCCCCGGATCGAGGTGTAGCCGATGCCACGCTCCTCGAACGCCTTCTGGGCGGCGTCCATCACGTCGAGATGCTTGGCGAAGAACACGACCTTGCCGACGCTGCGCGCCAGCTGGGCGGTGTAGTCGGCGGCGAGCCCGGCCTTGGCCTGGCCGATGCGACGCACCATGGAGAACACGTTCTCGCCCGTGGACTCGTTGGCCTCCTCGCGCTCCCACGCGGCGACCTTGCGCACGAGGTCGAGGTCGAGGACCTCCGCGACCGGGTGCCCGGCCTCGATGCGGGCGGCTGCGGCGCGGTCGTAGCGGGCCACCAGACGGCGGGCCAGCTCGGCCTCGGCGGCGCGGATGGACCGACCGGCCTCGCCGTCGAGCTCGACGGGCATGTCGGCGATGCGACGGGCGGGGATGTCGGCGGCGACGTCGATCTTGCGGCGGCGCACGATCCCGAGGTCGATGACGGCCTGGCGCGCGGCGGGGAAGAACCCGGCGTCGAGCGGCGTCAGACCCGTCTCGTCGAGGGCGTGCATGAGCTCGGGCATCGGCTTCTTCTCGTCGATCCAGCCGAGGAACTGCCAGATGGCGCGGAAGTCGTCGACGTCGTTGATGAGCGGGGTGCCGGTGAGCGCCATCATGAGCGGACGCGAGGTCCGGCTGCGGATGCGGTCGGCGATCCTGAGGACGTGCCGCGAGCGCTGCGACGAGGTGTTCTTGATGAAGTGGGCCTCGTCGAGCACCATGCCACGGAAGCCCAGGTCGCCGAGCCAGCCGGCGTGCCGGTCGAGGATCTCGTAGTTGACGACCACGATGTCGGCGAAGGCGTCGATGTCGTCGCCGTTGCCGTGCACCACGGTGACGGGACGGTGCGGCGTCCAGAGCCCGGCCTCGCGTGCCCAGTTGGCCTTGACCACGTTGGGGACGACGACGAGCAGCGGGAAGGCGCCCGCGGCCTGGGCGGCGAGCAGCGACTGGGCCGTCTTGCCCAGGCCCGGCTCGTCGGCCAGCAGGAAGGTGCGGTGACCGTCGGCCGCAGCGGCGACGAGCTCGGCCTGGTGGCGCATCAGCTCGGGGCCGCGCACGATGCCGGGGATCGGCTCGGGCAGCTCCATGCAGGCCGGGGCGCCGGCCGCGGCACGCTCGAACGACGACAGCAGCGGGCCGAGGAGCTCCCACGTGGCCAGGCGGCTGGGGCCGGTGCGCGGGGGCGGCTCGTCGGTGAAGTCGGGGGCCATGAAGGGGTTGGCCAGCTGGCGCGCGATGACGGAGCGGGGGACGACGGAGCGGTCGACGCGCACGGCCGCGTCGGGCGTGGGCTCGGCGGCGAGCTCGAGGCCGGCGGCCGCCATGAGCTCACGCTTGAGGGCCAGGGTGGACCCGGAGACCTCGGCCTCCTCGGTGAGGAGCATGAGGAGGGCGGGCTCGCGGGTCGCGGTCTTGGCCAGGATGGTGGCCACGCCGTCGAGTCGCTTGAGCTGGTCGGCGCGCTGGGGCTCGGTGAGGTCGGTCGCGGTCTTGACGCGGGCGCGCTCCTCACGGACGAGCAGGCCGACGGCCTGGAAGGTGGCGCGAGTGGTGGCGGTGACGCGGCGGCGCTGGACGGCGTTCTCGACCTCGCGCACGGCCTTGGCGAGCACGGGCATGAGGCCGGTGTCGTCGTCGTGCTTCTTGCGCCGCGCCCCGTTGCTGCCTCGCTGCGCGTTCTGGCGCTGCGGGTTCTGGCGCTGGGGGTTCTGGCGCTGGGTTCGTGTGGCCAACAGGCTCCTCCTCCGCGACCGGACGTCTGTCACGGTCGGCGGTGAACGGCTGGTCCGTCCCCCGCGACAGGGCGTACGACGGCTCGCCCGCCAGTGAGATCGGCGGTGGGGCGGCGGCTGAGCGCCATCCCCACGAGCGCGGGCCGTGCGGCACCTGCTGGGCCAAGTGTAGACCGTTGCGGGCCACGACGCCTGCGTGCGGGGCGTTTCGGGGGTTCGGGAGCCGCTCAGCCGACCGTCGAGCGGACGATGAGGGCCACGGCCGACGCCCCGCTGACGAGCAGCACGAGGGGCCGCACGACGTGGGCCGGGAGCCGCCGCCGCAGCGGCCCGCTCACCACGAAGCCGAGCACGAGCGCCGGCACGGCGGCGAGCGCGAACCAGGCCTCGTCGACGGTGAGCTCGCCGGCCCAGGCGAGCCCGACGAGGCTGAGCAGGGACCCGAGCAGGAAGTAGACCGCGAGCGTGGTCCGGATCTGCCGGGGCGACCGTCGCTGGAGCAGCAGGGCGAGCGGCGGCCCGCCGATCGACGACGCGGTCCCGGTGACGCCGCTGACGAACCCGGCACCGCTGAGGGTTCCTCGGTTCACCGGGATGACCACGGTGCGCGCGGTGAGGAGCACCGCCACCAGGACCATGGCGCCGACGGCGATGCCGAGCTGGCGGTCGTCGACGCTCGCCACGACCCACACGCCGACGGCGGTCCCGACGACGCGCGCCGGGAAGGCCCACCGGAGTCCGCCCCAGTCGATCTCGTCACGCTCACGCGCGAGCGTGACGATGGGCAGGAGCACCACGACCATCAACATCCCGCCGGGCATGAGCTGCGGGGCCGCGAGCGTGACCACGGGTGCGGCGACCAGACCGAGCCCGATGCCCACGGTCGACTGCACGAAGGCACCGAGGACGATCGCGAGGAGCACGACGACCAGCGCGACCGTGCTCATCTCCCCCACACGTCCACCCTAGGCACCGTCTCGCCATCGACGGGCAGGGCCTCCGGGCCGGGGCGTCAGTGCACGGCGGGCGCGGCGGGCGCGGCGTCGGGCTTGCGCAGGAACGGCACCAGCGCGACGAGCAGCAGGCTGAGCAGCGCGCCTACCAGGAATGCCCGCCGCACACCGTCGACGAAGGCGGCGCCCTCGCCCATCCCGGACTCGACGCCGGCGCTGGACACCACGGTCATGATCGTGATGAACAGCGCCGCGCCCGCAGCACCGGCCACCTGCTGGAGGGTGCTGACCACGGCGCTCGCGTAGGAGTAGAGCCGCGGCTCCACCGATCCGAGGGCGGTCGTCATGAGCGGCGTGAACGTGGCCGACAGGCCCAGCATGAGCACGAGGTTGGCGCCGACCAGCCAGGCCAGCGACGTGTCCGCGTCGACGTCGACGAGCAGCCAGAGGCCGGCCGAGACGAGCACCGACCCGGGCACCGCCAGGACCCGCGGGCCATACCGGTCGTACAGCCGGCCGACGAAAGGACCGGTGACGCCCATGACGATGCCGCCGGGCAGCGTGATGAGGCCGGTCTGCAGCGCCGAGAGTCCGAGGGCCTGCTGCGCGAACAGCGGCAGCAGGAGGAACGACCCGAACATGGCCGACATGCCGATGAGCATCGCGCCGAGCGCGATGCGGAACTGGCCCGACGTGAACACGCGCAGGTCGAGCAGGGCGCGGTCAGTGCGCTGCAGGTGGATCTGGCGGGCGACGAAGGCGGCCAGCGCCACCGCGCCCACGACGAACGGCAGCCACGTGGGGGTGCCCGACGATCCCTGGGCGTGCTCGCCGATGCCCACGAGGCCATACACGAGCCCGCCGAGACCGAGCGCCGACAGCGGCACCGACACGACGTCGATGCGCTGGTTCCCCGTGGCCGAGACGCTCACGACGTAGCGGGCACCGATCACCAGCGCGGCGAGCGCGATGGGAGCGACCACGCCGAAGATCCACCGCCAGCCCAGATGATCGAGCACGAAGCCCGACATCGTGGGCCCGAGCGCCGGAGCCACCGCGATGACGACGGTGATGTTGCCCATCATGGCGCCTCGGCGAGCAGCCGGGACGATCGTCATGACCGTGGTCATGAGCAGCGGCAGCATGACCGCGGTCCCGGACGCCTGGACCACGCGGGCCACGAGCAGCACCGCGAAGGTGGTCGAGAAGAACGCGAGCGCGGTGCCGGCCGTGAACAGCGACATGGCCGCGACGAACAGCGTCCGCGTGGCGACCCGCTGGATGAGGAAGCCGGTGAGCGGGATGACCACAGCCATCGTGAGCATGAACGCCGTGGTGAGCCACTGGCCCGTCGACGGCGGCACGCCCAGGTCCTCCTGGAGGACGGGGATGGCGACGCTCATGACGGTCTCGTTGAGGATCACCACGAACGACGCCACCAGCAGGGTGACGATCACGAGCAGGTGCTCGCGGGGCAGCGGCGCGGTGCGGGTCGCCTCAGGGCCGGTCGTGTCAGGGCCGGACGTCTCGACGTCGACGTCGTGCTGGCTCGTGCTGGTCATGCCACCCCTGGTGCTCGATGCTGGTGCGGGGACGCGCTGGTCCGCAGGTCGGTGTTCCTGATCGGAACATGGTCAGGACCATGGGACCACGGACCGCCGACAGAACCTCCCAACACCGCCACCCGACCAGGTGTTCCCGATCGGGTGGGGCAGTCGAGGCCGCGAGTCAGAGCCCGTTGAGCACCCGCACCATGTCGTCCTCGGTGTCGCTGCCGATCTTCTCGAAGACCAGCTTGACGACGGGGGTGGCGAGCTTGGCCGCACCCTTCATCTCGATGGTCGCGACGTAGGTGATCTCGCTGCCGGTGCCGTGCGGCTCGACGGTGATCGTGTCGGTCGTGTGGGCGGTCTCGTTGGTGCCGACGAACTGCACGTGGCGGTCGTCGAGCTCGGTGAGCTCGTACGTCAGCTCGGTGCTCACGCCCGCGATCTTGGAGGTGTTGTGCCACGTCGTGCCGACGACGACGGGTCCGGCGCCGTTCTGCGTGCACGACTCGGTGCCGGGGTCCCACTGCTCGGCGTGGGAGAAGTCCTTGAGGTACTCGAGGACGGTCGCGGGGGCGGGCTCGACGGTGAAGGTCCTGCTGATCTCGGTCATGTCCCCAGGTTCGGCGACGATCCGGGGCAGTGCACCTCGACATCGCGAGCTACCCCGGAGACGGTTTCCCAAACCCCCGAATTTTCGACAGGCGCACCCGCCGGGCCCGTCCTACGGTCGAACCGAACCCCGACACGAGGAGAGACGATGAGCGACACGGACCCCGAGAAGACGCTCGACGACCTGCTGACCGACCTGCGGATCGCGATGTTCACGACCGTCACCGACGACGGCACGCTGCGCAGCATCCCGATGGCCCGCCAGGAGACCGACCTGGATCCCGCCGAGCTGTGGTTCATCACGGCCAAGGACACCGAGCACACCCAAGACGTGGCCAAGCGCCCCGACGTGCAGCTGACGTTCAGCTCTTCGGACTCCTGGGTGGCGCTGACCGGCCGCGCGGAGGTGGTCGACGACCTCGCGAAGCTGAAGGAGCTGTGGAGCTCCTTCGCCGAGGCGTGGCTCCCCGAGGGACCCGAGGGCAGCAACTCGACGCTGATCAAGGTCAGGGTCGACCGCGCCGAGTACTGGGACACCCCGGGCAGCAAGGTCGCCACGGCGATCAGCCTGGTGAAGTCGAAGGTCACCGGCGAGCCGTACAAGAGCGACCACGGCGTCGTCGAGAACCCCTGAGCCGATGAGCGGGAAGCACCAGCCGCCGAAGGGCGTCCAGGAGACCGCGCAGCGAGCCGTGCGGTGGATCGAGGACGGCAAGGCGGGGAAGAACTTCACCGACACCGGACGCCACCGCGCCCACCAGCTGGCGAACGGCGAGAAGCTCACCGACGAGCAGGCGACGAAGATGCGTGCCTACTTCGCACGGCACTCCGTGGACAAGGACGCCGACGGCTTCACGCGCGGCACCGAGGGCTTCCCGTCGCCGGGCCGCGTGGCCTGGGACGCCTGGGGCGGCGACGAGGGCGAGCGCTGGGTGGGCACGCTCGACCTCTGACCTTCCCCGCAGCACCATCGAGAGGCCGCCCTGGAGCATCGCGCCCGGGGCGGCCTTCCGCTGTCCGGCACGTCGCGGTTGACCAGCCCGACATCGGGTACGCCCAGGGGTGGCGGCCCGAGTCCGCCGAGGTCGATCGAGAGGACGAGTGCATGACGTTGACCGGAGCCGTGGGCCCCGCCACCACCCCCACGTGGCTGCGGGTCGCATCCGTGCCGGCGTCCCACGTGTACGTGCGACACCTGTCCGCGCCCGACCCGACGCACGACGACGCCGTGCAGCGCCTCCTCGACCCCGCACCCGACGGCGGAACCCTGGTCCCGGGCACCCCGTGGTGGCCGCCCGCGATGCTCGATCCCCGATGGATCGAGCGGCACCACGACGACTTCGACGTGATGCACCTGCAGTTCGGCTTCGACGCCCTCGCGCCGTCCCAGCTGGAGGAGGTCGTGCACGCCTTGGCCACCCACGACAAGCCGCTCGTGCACACCGTCCACGACCTGCGGAACCCGCACCACCCGACCCCGGAGCTGCACGACGAGCAGCTCGACGTGCTCCTGCCCGCCGCCGACGTCGTCATCACCCTCACCCTCGGCGCGGCCGAGCAGATCCGGCACCGCTGGGGACGTGACGCCGTCGTGCTCCCGCACCCGCACGTGGTGGACCTCGTCGAGATGGAGCGGCGCGCCCGCGTGCGCGAGGCGCCCGCCACCCGGATCGACCGCGCGGGTGGCGAGTTCCGCGTCGGCCTGCACGTCAAGAGCCTGCGGGCCTGCATGGACCCCCTGGCCGTGCTGCCGGTGCTCGTCGACACCGTGGGCCGGCTGCCAGGCGGTGTGCTGCAGGTCGACGGGCACACCGACGTCCTCGACCCCCACGGCGCCCGCTTCGAGCCCGAGCTCGCCGAGATGCTCGCCGACGCCCCTGACCACGTGGACGTCCGGGTGCACGACTACTTCTCCGACGCCGAGCTCGTCGACCATCTCGCCGGGCTCGACCTGTCGGTCCTGGCGTACCGCTTCGGCACCCACTCCGGCTGGCTCGAGCTCTGCCGCGACGTCGGCACCCCGGTGGCCGCGCCGACGTGCGGCCACTACGCCGACCAGGCGCCGGTGCACTCCTTCACCCTGACCGAGGACTCCTTCGACGCAGGCAGCCTCGAGACGGCCGTGCTCGAGGCCTACACCTCGACGCCGGTCCCGGCGCCGACGGCCGCGGAGCGCCTGCGTCAGCGGCAGGACCTCGCCGCCGCGCACGCCGAGATCTACGGCAGTCTGGTCACCGACGCGTGCACGCTCCCCGCGGCGGGACGGCGATGAGGGTCTGCCTCGTCGCCTCGTCACGCTTCCCGATCGCCGAGCCGTTCCAGGGCGGTCTCGAGGCCCACACCGCCACGCTCGCCGCCGCGCTCACGGCGCGAGGCCACCGCGTGAGCGTGTTCGCCGCGCCGGGGTCGGACCCGGCGCTCGGCGTCGAGGAGCTGCCGGTGCGGCGCTTCCACCCGAGCGACGCCGCACGGGCCGACGTCGGTGCCCACCCCGACACGTGGATGCAGGAGCACCACGCCTACCTCGCGCTCATGCTCGACCTGGTGCACCACGGGCACGAGCGGTTCGACGTCGTGCACAACAACAGCCTGCACCACCTGCCGGTCGCGATGGCGTCGGCGCTGAGCCTGCCGATGGTGACGACGCTGCACACCCCGCCGCTGGGCTGGCTGGAGTCGGCCATGTCGCTGGCGCCGCCCACGACCCGCTTCGCGGCCGTGAGTCGTCACACCGCCCAGGCCTGGTCGCACGTGGTGACGCCGGAGGTCGTGCCGAACGGCGTGGACACGGCTCGCTGGCATCCGGGCCCGGGTGGCGACCGAGCCGTGTGGACCGGCCGCATCGTCCCCGAGAAGGCGCCACACCTCGCGATCGCCGCGGCCCGGCGTGCCGGTCTGCCGATCGACCTCGCCGGCCCGGTCCTCGACCCGGCCTACTTCGCCGAGACGGTGGCTCCGCTGCTCGGTGCCGACGTGCGCCTGCTCGGCCACCTGGGCACCGACGAGCTGGCCGACGTGGTCGGCCGCGCCCGGGTGGCGCTCGTCTCGCCTCGGTGGGACGAGCCGTACGGCCTCGTGGCCGCCGAGGCGATGGCGTGCGGCACCCCGGTGGCCGCGTTCGCCCGCGGCGCACTGGGCGAGGTGGTGGGCGTGGAGGCCGGCCGGCTCGCCCGACCCGACGACGTCGACGACCTGGCGCGCGCCGCACTCGAGGCCGCATCGCTCGACCGTGGCGACGTGCGCGCCCATGCCGTGCGGCACTGCTCGCTCCACCGGATGGTCCGCCGCTACGAGGACCTGTACCGCCGCGCCGGCGCCCCCACCCCCGTGAGCACCGTCCCGCCGGCCGTGGGGACGTCGGCGTGATCGGCTACTACGTGCACCACCACGGCCGCGGCCACGTGACCCGCGCGGCTGCCCTCCTCCCACATCTTCCGGCGGACGTGGAGGTGACCGGGCTGTCGACCCTGCCGCGCCCGGCGGCCTGGCCCCAGCTGTGGGTCCAGCTCGACCCCGACGCGGACGACGACCCCTTCGAGCTGCCCGAGGACGCCACCGCGGGTGGGACCTTCCACTGGGTCCCGCGAGGGCACCCGGGGCTACGCTCGCGCATGTCGACGATCTCGCGCTGGATCGACGCGACCCGGCCCGACGTCGTCGTCGTCGACACGTCGGTCGAGGTGGCCACGCTGTGCCGGTTGCACGGCGTCCCCGTCGTGTCCTTGATCCAGCCCGGCGACCGCACGGACCCACCGCACACGCTGGGCCTGGGGCTCGCGGAACGGTTGGTGGCGCCGTGGCCGGCCGACGTCGCCGACGTCGTGCTCGGGGTGGCGACCGACGACCCCCGCCTGGTGCACGTCGGCGCGTTCTCCCGCTTCGACGGACGCGAGCCCGACGCCTCGGCCACGGACGGGCCTCACGTCGTGGTGCTGTCCGGCGCCGGGGGCAGCGCACTCACGGTCAAGGCGCTCGAGCACGCCCGTCGGACGACGCCCGACTGGACCTGGACGGTGCTGGGTGGGCCCGACGGCACGTGGGTCGACGACCCGTGGTCCGCCCTGTGCCGGGCCGACGTGGTGGTGACCCACGCCGGGCAGAACGCCCTGGCCGAGGTGGCCGCCGCCCGACGTCCGGCGGTGGTGGTCCCGCAGGAGCGGCCCCACGACGAGCAGCGCACGAGCGCGGCGGCCCTCGCCGCCGACGGCAGGCTGCCCGTCGTCGTGCTCGAGGAGTTCCTCGACGACGGCTGGACCGACGTGCTCGAGCGCGCCGCCACCCTGGACGGTGCCGGATGGGCCGTCTGGAACGACGGACAGGGAGCCCGACGCCTGGCCGACGTGGTCCTCGAGGTCGCGGGGCGGGACGGCGCGTGAACCCGCACGACGCAGCCCGCATCGCCGTCGTGACGGTCGCGCACGGTCGCCACGACCACCTGCAGCTGCAGCACCGGTCCCTCGGCCGCTCGGCGGTGCTCCTCGACGACTGGATCGTCGTGGCGATGGACGACCCGTGGCCGGCGCGGTGGCGGACCGGCTTCCCGCCCACTCCGCACGTCGTCGAGATCGACGCCGGGGACGCCGGGCTGCCGCTGGCCGCTGCCCGCAACCTCGGGGCCCGCACGGCACTCGAGCGAGGAGCAGACCTGCTGGTCTTCCTCGACGTGGACTGCCTCGCCTCCCCCGGACTCGCGCTGGCCTATGACGTCGCCGCGCGCCGACCCGACTGCGAGGGCGCCCTCCTCTGCGGGCCGGTCACCTACCTCCCGCCGCCCCCGCCGGGCGGCTACGACCTGCGCTCCGCGGCCGAGCTGAGCACGCCGCACCCGGCCCGCCCGGCGCCTCCCCCGGGCGCGGTCGACCTCGATCCGCACGGCCACCGGCTGTTCTGGTCGTTGTCGTTCGCCGTGACGGCCGCGACGTGGGAGCGCATCGGCGGCTTCGACGAGGCCTACGTCGGCTACGGCGGGGAGGACACCGACTTCGCGCAACGGGCGGCCGCGGCGGGCGTGCCCCTCGCCTGGGTCGGTGGGGCGCGGGCCGCGCACCAGCACCACCCGACGCAGGACCCGCCCGTCCAGCACGTGCACGACATCGTCCGCAACGCCCACGTCTTCCACGCCCGCTGGGGCTGGTGGCCGATGGAGGGCTGGCTCGACGCGTTCGTGCAGCGCGGCTTGGTCCACGCCGACGACCACGGCTACCGCGTGGCCTCCACCGGCGTCTCCGACGCCCTGTGAACGACCACGGCCCCGCGCGTCATGGACGCTCGGGGCCGATCTGCGCGCCCGTAGGGATTCGAACCCCAAACCTTCTGATCCGTAGTCAGATGCTCTATCCGTTGAGCTACGGGCGCACGTCCCGAAGGACGGAGACGAGTGTACGGGACGGTGTCGGCGCGATGGAAATCGGGCTCCGCACCCGGACCCATCCGGCCCTCTAGTCCTTCCGGGCCAGTCTTGCGTCTTTGCCCAAGAAGTGACCCTGGCCGGCCCTACGGTGGCCTCACCTGCCCCGACCCCGGGGCCTTCGTCGGAGGGAAGCTCCCCCATGCCCCGTCGTCTCCGTCTGCCCTCGTCGCTGTGCGCGTCCGTCGCGCTCGTGGCCGGCAGCGTCGCCTTCGTCGCCGCCCCGGCGACCGCGACACCCCCCTCGTTCGAGCAGTGCGCCGACGTGTTCCCGGCCGCCGAGCTCGAGACCGGCCAGGAGGTCTCCGGCCTCACGACCGCCGGCAGGACCCGCGGCTCCGAGGTGGAGCCCGAGGGCTTCACCGGCACGTTCGTCGACACCCTCGAGGGCGACGACGGCGACCTGCTGGTCTTCGACCTCGCCGGGTCGCGCATCACCAAGGCCGACGGCTCCATCGACGCCGGCGTCTGGTCGGGCATGTCGGGCTCCCCCGTCTACGCCGCCGACGGCCGGCTCGTCGGTGCCGTCTCGTACACGTTCGGGAGCTTCGAGGCGTCCACCATCGCCGGCATCACGCCCGCGGCCGACATGTACGCCCTCCTCGACGGTGACGCCGTCGAGGCGCCGCCGGAGCGCATCGCGCTCTCGACGAAGCAGACGAAGCAGCTCGTCGCCGCCGGCGCGTCCAGCCGCGAGCTGGGCAAGGGCGCACGCCGCATCGCGCCCGTCTCGGCCATCACCCTTCCGGAGAAGTTCGCCGCCGGGTACGCCACGATCGCCAAGCGCGCGGGCGCTCCCTCGCGCGACCTCGCCACCGGTGGCACCACGAGCACCGACGCCGCGCCGATCGTCGCCGGCGGCAACATCGCCGCCGCCGACTCGTACGGGTCGCTCGCCTCGTACGCCCTCGGCACCGCCACCGCCGTGTGCGGCACCGAGGTCGTCGGCTTCGGTCACCCGATGGACTTCGTGGACGCCCAGCGCACCATCCACGGTGCGAGGACGTCGTTCATCCAGGCCGACGGCGTCGGCTCGTTCAAGATGGGCAACCTTGGCGCGCCCGTGGGGGCCTTGACCCACGACGGCCTCGCGGGCATCGTCGGCAGGCTGGCCCAGGACGTCGACGCCACCACCATCACCTCCACCGCCGCGCGCAGCGGGAAGAGCCCCGCGACCTACACGACGAAGGTGCCCAACCCCGACGCCCTGGCCGAGCTGGCCGCGACCCACGCGTTCCGTGACGCCGTGCTCGCCCAGGACCAGATGGGCGGAGGCGAGTCGGTCGTCAGCTGGACCGTCGAGGGCACCAGCACGGAGACGGGCACTCCCATCACCCTCAGGCGGGGCCAGCGCTACAGCACCCGCGCCGACCTCGCCGAGCGGCTCGGCAACGACGTGGCGAGCGACGTCGCGACGCTGCAGGAGAACGAGTTCGCCACCCTCGACATCGACGACGTCACCATCGACGACACGCTGAGCTCGACGTACAAGGCGCTCAAGGTCGGCACGATCGACCGCTACGACACCGCCAGCCGGACCTGGAAGCGGGTCTCGACCAGCAAGGCGATCCCGGCGCCCCGCGGCAAGCAGCTGAAGCTCCGGATCAACCTGGTCAAGGCCGACAAGTACTCGAAGGCCACGCCGACGTCGGTCATCTCGACGCTCTCCGTCTCACGTCACGCGGTCGGCACCGGTCGACTCCTCATCGCCGGTGGCGACCAGCCCAGCTGGGACGACGACGAGGAGTTCTCCTTCGAGGACTCGGCGCCGTGGGAGACGGACGCGTTCTACTTCGAGGACGAGGAGGACGACGAGCTGACCATCCCGGAGAAGAAGCCCACGTCGGCCGAGGGGGTGGCGGCCCTGCTGTCGAAGCAGCAGCGTCACGACTACCTGTACGTCTCGCACGACTACATCACCGGCAGCGTCGGCCTGCTGAACGTGGACCGCAAGTACCGACAGGCCTCGGTCGTGAAGGGCTCGGTCCGGCTGCGGGTCAGCTACCGCTGACCGAACGACCTACGCACGACGGCGCCGCTCCCCGGTCGGGGGGCGGCGTCGTCGTGCGCCGGGGCCGGCTCAGCCGACCAGCAGAGGTCGGTACCCGGCACTGACGGTCAGGACCCCGGTGCCGACCGCCGGCGAGATCGCCGCGCTCACCGCGAGCGTCCAGTCACCGAGGCGGATCTCGTCCGGATAGCTCACGGTCACCTGACCGGTCTGGTCGGTCGGAGCGTCGGCGAGCTCGGCCTCGAACGCGTCCGCGCTCGCCCGGTCGACGTCGAGCGCCTCGAGCAGGTCGCGGTACCCCGCCGTCAGCTGGTCAGGGGGGATCTCGGCCGTACGGGAGAGGAACGCGAAGAGGTCGCCCTGGTGGTAGAAGGTCAGGTCGGAGAGGTCGAGCTGGATCGACCCTCCCTCGAGCTCGAACCGCACGGCCCGCGGCTCGTCGCCGCCGTAGTCGGCCCGCGGCTCGGCCTTCCCGATCCCGAACGAGGCGTCGGACGGATCACCGGTCAGGTCCCAGACCTCGACGTCGCCGTCGACGGACCTCGCGGTGGGGTCGGTCCCGACCGGCGCGGACGCCGACGCCGACGCTGACGCCGACGGGGCGGCGGCCGAGGGCTCGTCACCCCCACCGGTGCACGCCGTCAGGGACATGAGGATCGCGACCAGGACCACCGCGGAGCGCTTCACCGTCTCACCCTAGGTCGATCGTCCCTCATGCGCCGGAGACGTCGTGGCGGCAGGCCGCAGGGCGCGGTCGACGACCGGACGACGTCAGCCGGTGTTGCGCAGACCCGCGGCGATGCCGTTGATGGTGAGCAGGAGCGCCCGCTCGGTCTCGGCCGACGGCGTCTCGGACGCGCGCGCCTTGCCCAGCAGCGACACCTGCAGGGCGTGGAGCGGGGCCAGGTAGTGGTCACGCAGCTCGAGCGTGCGGCGCAGCACCGGCGCCTGCTCCAGCAGCGACGACTGGCCCGTCACGCGCAGCACCTGCTCGACCGTGCGCTCGTGCTCGGCGCGGATGACGTCGAGCAGGTGGCGGGCGTCGTCGGGCACGAGCGCCTCGACGTACGACGTGGCGATGTCGAGGTCGGTCTTGGCCAGCGTCATCTGCACGTTGGACAGGAACGTGCGGAAGAAGGCCCACGACCCGTACATCTCCTGGAGGGTCTCGCCGCGGCCGTCGTCGAAGGCCGCCGCGAGGCCGGACCCGACGCCGAACCAGCCGGGCAGGATGATGCGCGACTGCGTCCAGCCGAACACCCACGGGATGGCACGCAGGTCGTCGAGGCCGCCGGCGCCGCCGGGACGCTTGGCAGGACGCGAGCCGATGTTCATCTTGCCCAGCTCGTCGACGGGCGTGGCGGCCACGAAGAACGGGACGAGTGCGTCGTCGCGCACGAGGGCCCGGTACGCGACCTTCCCCTGCTCGGCGACCACGTCCATCGTCGTGTTCCAGCCGTCGAGCACCTCCTGGGGCAGCAGCGACGTGCGGTGCAGCGCGGACGCCTCGACGACGGCGGCGAGCGCCCCCTCGAGGTTGTGCCGACCCAGGCCGGGCAGCGCGTACTTGTCGGAGATGACCTCGCCCTGCTCGGTGATCTTGATCGGCCCGTCGAGCGACCCGTACGGCTGGCTCATGATCGCCTCGGCGGTGGGTCCGCCGCCGCGGCCCACGGAGCCGCCGCGGCCGTGGAAGAGCCGCAGCACCACGCCGTGCTCGCGGGCCACGTCGCGCAGGGCGCGCTGGGCGCGGTGGATCTGCCACTGCGACGCCGCGATGCCCGCGTCCTTCGAGGAGTCGGAGTAGCCGAGCATGATCTCCTGCACGTCGCCGCGCGCGGCGACGATCCGCCGGTACGACGAGTCGGACAGCAGGGCCTGGAGCAGGGGTCCGGCGGCCTCCAGCTCGGCCACGGTCTCGAACAGCGGCGCGAAGCCGATGCGCGCCAGCGTCTTCCCCTCCCCGTCGGCCCCCTCGCCGGTGCCGGTCAGGTCGACGAGTCCGGCCTCGCGGGCCAGCACGACGACGGCGAACAGGTCGTCGACGTCGTGGGTCATCGACACGATGTACGTCTCGACGACCTCGGGACCGTAGGTGTCGAGGGCGACGCGGATGGTCTCCATGAGCCGCAGCGACGCCGACGCCGCCTCCCCCAGCCGGGACCGGTCGACCGACGCCCCGAGGAGCGGGCGGGCCGACGTCATCTCCTGCTGCAGCCGCTCGATCCGCTGCGGCCGCTCGAGCTCGTCGTACCCGGTCTCGCCGAGCCGCTCGTAGAGGTCGGCCAGGGCGGCGTGGTGCTTGGCGGAGTGCTCACGCACGTCCATGGTCGCCAGGCCGGCGCCGAACGTGACGGCCGTGCGGATGAGCCGACGGATGGCGCCGTCGCCGGTGAGCGCGTCACCGGCGGCGAGCATGGACCGGCGCACCAGCACCAGGTCGCGCACCATCTCGTCGAAGGACAGGTAGTCACGGCCGGGCTCGTGCGGGGTGCCGTTCACGAGTCGGTCGCGGGTGCGCAGCAGGCGCACGCGCACGAAGCTGAGCTTGAGCCGGTAGGGCTCGTCGGCGTTGAGCCGGCGGATGGTGCCCCACGTGATCGGCAGGGCCTCCGCGTCCTCGGCGAGGCTGTCGAGCAGCTCCTGCGACGCCTCGACGACGCGGGTGGAGGCGGTCATCTCGGTGAGCAGCTCGTCGACCATCGCCACCAGCTCGCTGATCCCCGACGTGTGCTGCAGGTGCAGCACCTCGAGGGTGACGTCGGGCGTGACGTTGGGGTTGCCGTCGCGGTCGCCACCGGCCCACGTGCCGAAGCGCAGCGGGCGCGACGTCTCGGGCAGCTCGACGCCCACGCGGGCAGCCTGCCGGTCGAGCTCGTCGAGCAGGCCGGGCACGACCTCCGAGGCGATGGAGCGCAGGTAGTACACGGCGGTGCGGGCCTCGTCCTGCGGCTCCGGACGCACGACGCGCAGCTCGTCGGTCTGCCACAGCAGGTCGACCAGCTCGGCCAGGCGCCGCTCGCCCGTGGCGGTCTCGGACGCCGGACGCCGGGGGTCCTCGAGCTCGCGCACCGCCTCGGCGACCTTGCGCAGCAGTCGCAGCACGGTGCGTCGGCTGGCCTCGGTCGGGTGCGCGGTGAACACCGGTCGGTACTCCACGCGCGCCAGCACCGACGTGAGCAGGTCGGCGTCGAGGCTCCCGTCGGCCAGGGCCTCCTCGATGCGCCCGAACGTGCCGGCGAGCGGGCCCTCGGAGCCGATGGTGAGCTCCTGCCAGCGGTGCAGCTGCTCGGTGATGTTGACCAGCTGGAAGTAGAGCGCGAACGCCCGCGCGAGCACCACGGCGCGCTCGGGCTCCAGGTCGTCGAGCGCCGCCCGCAGCTCGGCCGCGCCCTGCCCGCTGTCGGGGGTGCGCGCGAGGTGCCGCACCCGTTCCACCAGGTCCAGCAGCTCCGGCCCCTCGTGCCGCGTGAGGGCCTCGCCGAGCAAGGTCGTCAGCTGGCGCACCGACGCACGCAGCGCTGCGTGCTCCTCGTCGGAGGCGACACCACCGGCGAACAGGGCGGCGTCGGGGGCGCGGCGGTCGGACTCGAGGATCTGCTCGGTCGTGCGGGGGCTGGCGGAGCTCATGGGTCCATCCTGCCGGTCCCGTGTTGCAGGCGTGTGGCGCGGCCGAAGAACCTGCGCAGAGGCTGCTCACCCGTTTCTCGGAGTGCGGTGGGGTCGCCCCGTGTCTACCGTCGAAGGATGATCGCCGAGGAGCACAGGATCGCGTCACCACAGACGCGCTCACAGCTGTGGGCGAACCTGCTGCGTCTGGAGACGCTGGGCGAGTGGAGTGCGGTCAGCCGGTGCGCGTCCACCGACTCCGACCGCCTCGACCGGGCGCAGTCGTACCTGTGCAGCCTCCAGCACGGACAGGACCATCTCGACGCCACCGTGGTGGTGACTCACCTCGACCCACCCGAGGAGCTCCGGCTCCGCACCACGTCGCCCATGGCGGTGGTCAACGAGCGCATCGTGCTCGAGCCCGACGGCCGCGGGACGCTCGTGCGGTACTCCGCGTCGGCGTCGTCGTCGATGTTCGGCCCGGCGGTCACCGTGTGGCTGCACGACCACGTGCGCCTGGTGCAGGACCGGCTGAGCCGGTACGTGCAGCGGGCCGACCTGCTGCTGCCCGACGAGGGCTGACCGGCCCGCGGGGTCGACGCCTGATGTCCCCCGCCGCCTCCTCCAGGGGTGAATAGACGCGGCGGGGGCAGTGCACACCGTATCGGCGTGCACCCGCCGTGGCGCGCATGCCCGGTCGTGTCGCCGCCACTCTTGCCACGGCGGACGTGACGCGGCACACTGTCGGTACACATTGTATAGAATGTAGGCTGATGTCTTCTCCACCTTCCTCCGTCCTCCGCGTCACGTGGCACGAGGACGTGCTCGAGCTCCGGCTCGACCGTCCGCATCGACGCAACGCCCTCGACCACCAGCTCGTCGAGGAGCTGCTGCAGGCCCTGGCCACCGAGGCGCCGCGGGCCCGCGCGATCGTGCTCACCGGCGGTGACCAGCACTTCTCCTCCGGGGGTGACGTCGGCTCGATGCCCGGGCCGTCGGACGGCCTGTTCGGCCCCGCCGCGCGGCTCTCGCTCATCCACCGCGTGGTGCGCGAGCTCCGCGCCGCGACGGCTCCGACGGTCGCAGCGGTCGACGGCTACGCCATCGGCGCCGCCTGGGGCCTGGTCCTCGGGTGCGACGTCGTGGTCGCCGCCGAGGACGCGTTCTTCCTCGCGCCGTTCGCCCGACGTGGTCTCGCCGCGGACGGCGGGGTCGCGTGGCACCTGACCCGCGCGCTCGGCCGCCAGGCCGCGGCTCGGCACCTGCTCCTCGGCGAACGTCTCGCGGCGCAGGACGCCTTCGACGCCGGTCTGGTCACGCGTGTCTGCCCCACCGGCACCGCCACGACCGTCGCCCTCGACCTGGCCGCGAACCTGGCGGCCGGTCCCGTCGAGTCGCTCGCGGTGACGCGCTGGATGTGCGACGTGGCCGAGTCCGAGGGGCTCGACGCGTTCCTGCGCGAGGAGCGTGTGGGCGTCTCGCTGGCCGGCCACGGCCGCGATGCCGCCGAGGGCCACGCCGCCTTCGCCGCACGCCGGGAGGCGGTGTACCGATGACGCCGGGACGGACGCTCGAGGGCGTCGAGGTCGTGGAGTGCGCCACCTTCGTGGCGGGACCGACGTGCGGGATGACGCTGGCCCAGCTCGGGGCCTCCGTGGTGCGCGTGGACCTGCCGGGCGGCGGCAGCGACTTCGGGCGGTGGCCGTTGAGCCGGTCCGGCGCCAGCCTCTACTGGACCAACCTCAACAAGGGGAAGCGCTCCGTCGCTCTGGACTACCGCACCCCCGAGGGTCGTGAGCTGATGATCGCCCTCGCCACCCGCGAGGGTGCCGGGAGGGGCATCTTCCTCGACAACGTCGTCGGGAGGAGCCGGGTGACCCACCAGGACCTCGCCGCCGTGCGCGCCGATGCGATCTCCGTGCACGTGGAGGGCTTCCCGGGCGGTCGTCCGGCCGTCGACTACACCGTCAACGCCTCGGTGGGCATCGCCGACATGACCGGCCCGGAGTTCCTCGACACACCGGTCAACCACGTGCTGCCGGCGTGGGACCTGCTCACCGGCCTGCACGCCTCCGTCGCCGTCCTGGCCGCGCTCCAGAAGCGCCGGGCCGAGGGCGTCGGGAGCCACGTCGACCTCGCGCTGTACGACGTCGCGGTCTCGTCCGTCGGTGCACTCGGCTGGTTCGCCGAGGCCGACGAGGCCGGACACAGCCGGCAGCGGACCGGCAACCACGTCTTCGGCAGCTTCGGCACCGACTTCGCGAGCCGTGACGGCGAGCGGGTCATGGTGGTGGCGCTGACCGAGGGCCAGTGGCACGCGCTGTGCGCCGTCACGGGGACGGTCGACGTGTTCGCCGCCCTGGAGAAGGCGCTCGACGTGGACCTCCGGCACGAGGCGGCCCGCTACGAGCTGCGCGAGACGATCGCCTCGATCCTGCGGCCCTGGTTCGCCGCCCGGCCGATCGACGACCTGGCCGCACTCCTCGACGAGGCGCGGGTGCTGTGGGCGCCGTACCTGTCGGTCGACCAGGCCGGCCGGGTCGCCCGCGGCGCCGCGCGTCCCGTCCTGCGCGACATCGAGCAGCCGGGCGTGGGCCGCATGGCCGCGTCGTCGTCGCCGCTGCGCTGGGGCGACGACGAGGTCTGGCCGGCCCCCGCGCCGGAGCTGGGCTCGGACACCCTCGCCGTGCTCACCGAGGAGCTCGGGCTCGGCGACGCCGAGATCGGCGGGCTCCGCGACCGCGGGGTCATCGCCCGTCAGGACGTCGCGTGAGCCTGGCCCACGCGACCACGCTCCTCTTCGTCCCCGGCGACCGCCCCGACCGCTTCGAGCGAGCCCTCCGATCCGGTGCCGACGTCGTGATCTGCGACCTCGAGGACGCGGTGGCCGTCGACGCCAAGGAGACCGCCCGCGACCACGTGCGCGACGCCGCCGCTGCGGGCGCTCGCGTGGCCGTGCGGGTCAACGCCGTCGGCACCGCCTGGCACGAGGCCGACGTCGCGATGGCCGTCGAGCACCGGCTGTCCCTCGTGCTCCCGAAGGCCAACCGCGCCGCCGTCGCCGCACTGGCCGAGCTCGACCTCGGGGGCACCGAGGTGCTGGCCCTGGTGGAGACGGCCCGCGGACTGCTCGACGCGGCCGACGTCGCCGCGGCACCGTCGGTCAGGCGCCTGGCCCTCGGCCACCTCGACCTCGCCACCGACCTCGGCGTGGCCCCCGACGTCCTCACGGTGATGGACCACGCGCGCACCACCCTGGTCGTCGCCTCGTCGGCCGCCGGCGTCGTCGGACCGGTCGACGGCGTCACCCCGCAGCTGCGCGACGCCGAACGACTCGCCGACGACCTCACCCGGGCCGAGCGCCTGGGCATGCGCGGCAAGCTCTGCATCCACCCCGACCAGGTGGCGGCGGCCGCGGACCGGTTCGCGCCCTCGCCCCAGGAGCTGGCCTGGGCGAGCTCGGTCGTGACCGCCGAGCGCGCCGGCGTCGCCGTCGTCGACGGCCAGATGGTCGACGCGCCGGTCCTCGCCCGCGCCCGCCAGGTCCTCGCCCGACGACGCCCGCACACCTCCCCGTCCTCTGCAGCCCCGTCCTCTGCAGCCCCGTCCTCTGCAGCCCCGTCCTCTGCAGCACCGTCCACCACCGAAGGAGAACCCGCATGACCCTGCTCGACTCCCAGGTCGCCGTCGTCACCGGCGCCGCCCAAGGCATCGGTCTCGCCATCGCCCGCACCTACGTCGACGCCGGCGCGCGGGTCGTGGTCGCCGACCTCGACGCCGACGCTGCGAGCAAGGCCGTCGCGGAGCTGGGGGGCGACGACGTGGCTCTCGCCGTCGCCTGCGACGTCGTCAGCGCCGACGACGTCCAGCGCGCGATCGACGCGGCCGTGGAGCGCTGGGGACGGCTCGACGTGATGGTCAACAACGCGGGCATCACCCGCGACGCGACGATGCGCACCATGAGCGAGGAGGCCTTCGACCAGGTGATCGCCGTCCACCTCAAGGGATGCTGGAACGGCACCCGGCTCGCGGCCGCCCACATGCGGGAGGCCAAGAGCGGCGCGATCGTCAACATCTCCTCGCTCTCGGGCAAGGTCGGCATGGTGGGGCAGACCAACTACTCCGCCGCCAAGGCCGGCATCGTCGGGCTGACGAAGGCCGCGGCGAAGGAGATGGCCCACCACGGCGTGCGCGTCAACGCCATCCAGCCGGGGCTGATCGCGTCGGCCATGACGCGGGCCATGCCGCAGAAGGCCTGGGACGGCAAGATGGCCGAGATCCCGATGCAGCGGGCCGGGGAGCCCGAGGAGGTCGCCCAGGTCGCCCTGTTCTACGCCTCGGCCATGTCGTCCTACATGACTGGGACGGTGGCCGAGGTCACCGGCGGACGGTTCATGTGAGCGGACGACCCACGCGCACGGTCGACCCGCTCGCCGTCGCCGGCCTGGCCGACCTGCTCGGCGCCGACGACGTCGACACCTCCGTCGGCGCGCCCCTGCCGGCCCTGTGGCACTGGGCGGCCCTGGCGCGGTGGGTGCCCCTGTCGGCCCTCGGACCCGACGGGCACGCGGTCGACGACGGTCTGCCGACGCACCGCGACCTGCCGCGCCGGATGTTCGCCGGTGGCGAGGTCGCGGTGCTGCGCCCGTTGCGCATCGGCGCCGAGGTCGGCATCGAACGTGTCGTCGAGGACGTGCGCGACACGCAGGGCCGCTCGGGGCCCCTGCGCTTCGTGACCGTCCGCGACACCGTGCACGACGACCAGGGCCCCGCGGTCCAGGAGCGGCTCGACCTCGTCTACCGGGCCGGCGCGGGCGCCGCCGCACCGTCACCGCCGAGCGTGGGCGTCCCGACCTCCCCCGACGACGGTCCTGCCGGACTGTCCTCCGCCGACCGGGCCTCCTGGGGCTTCCGTGCCGATGCCCCGCTGCTCGCACGGTTCAGCGCCCTCACCTGCAACTCCCACCGGATCCACTACGACCACCCCTACGCGACCGGCACGGAAGGCTACGCCGGACTGGTCGTGCACGGCCCGCTGCTGGCGCTCGCCCTCGCCGAGGTCGCCCGTCGCCGAGGCGGACCGCTGCGCCGCGTCGCGCACCGTGGCCGCTCCGCCCTGCTCGCGGGCCAGCGGGCGCACCTCGACGTCGTGGATCCCGGCGCCGACCCCGGCCAGGGCTGCACCGTCGAGGCGCGCCGACCCGGTCCCACCGACGACCCCGACCACGCCGACGAGCTGGTCTCGACCGTCACTGCCCACCACCACCTCGAGGAGACCTCGTGAACGACGCCGTCATCTGCGCACCCGTGCGCACCCCCGTGGGCCGCTACGGCGGCTCCCTCGCCGCGGCCACCGCGGCCGAGCTGGCCGCCACCACCCTCACAGCGCTCGTCGAGCGCACGGGGCTCCCGACCGACGCGGTCGACGACGTGATCCTGGGGCACTGCAACCCGAACGCCGAGGCTCCTGCGATCGGACGCGTGGCGGCACTCGACGCCGGGCTCGGCATCCGCGCGGCCGGCCAGCAGGTCGACCGGCGCTGCGGGTCGGGCCTGCAGGCCGTCGTCAACGCGGCCATGGCCGTCCAGACGGGCGCGGCCGAGCTGGTCGTCGCCGGCGGCGCCGAGAGCATGAGCAACGTCCCCTTCTACTCCACGGACATCCGCTGGGGCGGTGCCCGCACGGGCGTCACGATGCACGACGCCCTCGTGCGGGCCCGTCAGACGGCGGGCGGCCGCTTCCACCCCGTGGCGGGCGGCATGATCGAGACCGCCGAGAACCTCCGGCGGGAGCACGGCATCTCCCGGCACGACCAGGACGCGCTCGCGGTGCAGTCGCACCAGCGCGCCGTGGCCGCCCAGCAGGCGGGGATCTTCGCCGACGAGCTGGTTCCGGTCACCGTCGGCTCGGGGCGGCGCGAGACGGTCGTGGACGTCGACGAGCACCCCCGCGCCGACACGACGCTCGAGTCGCTCGGCGCGTTGCGGCCCATCATGGGCAAGGTCGACGCCGAGGCGACGGTCACCGCCGGCAACGCGAGCGGGCAGAACGACGCGGCCGCCATGTGCGTCGTCACCACCCCCGAGCTCGCCGCGCGGCACGGGCTCACCCCGCTCGTGGCCCTGCGCAGCTGGGCCGTTGCCGGCGTGCCGGTGGAGACGATGGGGATCGGACCCGTCCCCGCCACGGCCGACGCGCTCGGCAGGGCGGGCATCGGCTTCGACGACCTCGACGTCGTGGAGCTCAACGAGGCCTTCGCCGCCCAGGTGCTGGCCGTGCTGCGCACGTGGGGCGTGGAGCCGGACGACCCTCGGATCAACCCGCACGGGTCCGGCATCTCGCTCGGCCATCCCGTCGGTGCGACCGGCGCCCGGCTCGTCGGCTCGATGGCGCAGGAGCTGGTGCGCCGCGAGGGTCGGTACGGACTGGTGACGCTGTGCATCGGCGGCGGCCAGGGCATCTCCGCGGTCTTCGAGCGGGTCGGCGCGTGAGCGGTCCGGCCGTCATCGACTCCCCCGACGCGCTGCACGCGCTCGTGGGCGTCGAGCTCGGCCCGAGCGGCCCGCTGGTCGTCGAGCAGCAGCGCATCGACGCCTTCGCCGACGTCACCGGCGACCACCAGTGGATCCACGTCGACCCCGAGCGCGCCGCCACCGGTCCGTTCGGCGGCGTCATCGCCCACGGCCAGCTGACGCTGTCGCTGATCACGGCCCTGGCGCCCGAGCTCTACACGGTGGAGCTGGGCACGGCGCGCGTGAACTACGGGTTCGAGCGCGTCCGGTTCCCGGCCGTGGTCCCGGTGGGCTCCACGCTGCGCCTGTCCTGCCGCGTCACCGACGTGCAGGACCGGGACGGCTCGTGGCTCGTGACGTTCCGCTTCACCATGCTGCGCGACGGTCACGACCGTCCGGTCTGCGTGGCCGACAAGCTGTCGCTGATCCTGGCCTGAGCCCCACCTCGCGGCCACCCCCGACCCGCGCGCCTCGCCGGCCCGGACTCACCCACCGGCGGGGCGCGCGCTCATGCCCGGGGCCGTCCAGCCCACGCAGCACGAGGGGCGGGTGG
>NZ_JANLGG010000001.1:174942-358103 GCF_024655735.1 Aeromicrobium sp. 50.2.37 | reverse complement strand
GCGACGGCGCGCAGGGTGGCCGCGTCGCGTCGGGGGCCGAGCACGGCCTCGCGGGTGCGGTGGTGCTCCACGCGCGCCTCGTCGTGGGCGACCTGACGGGCGCGACGCTCGGCAAGCGTCGGTCCCGCGGGCGGGATGGTCTCGGACATGGTCCCAGCGTAGGCGGGCGTCCCGAGCGGTGAGAGCGGTCGCCGCATCGTGGACAGGTGCTCTAGGACACCTCGACGGGTACGCGGTCCATGGCCCGGAAACGACGGTCCACGACCGGTGCCAGCGTGGTCACGAGGTAGAGCACACCGGCCACCAGGAGCGCGGCCCGCAGGTCCAGCAGCGCGAGCAGGGCGCTGCCCACGAGACCCCCGAACGGCATGAGGCCCCAGGCCACGGCGGTCGACATCGCGCCGACCCGGCCCACGAGGTGCCGCGGGATGCGCTCGAAGAAGACGGCCCCGACGACCGGGTTGAGGAACCCGGAGGCGAGTCCGGCCACGGCCATGACGACCACCGGTGCCGAGGTGACGTCGGACCAGGCGAGCACGGCGAACCGGGGCAGGCCGCACACCACGAACGCGACGACGTAGACGGCGAACCGGGGCATCCGGTCGGCCCACGCGGCCGCCACGAGCGAGCCGACGACCGACGTCGCCGCCATGACCGCGAGCAGCAGCCCCACCGCGCCGACTCCGGACCCGGTCTCGACCGCCCAGACGGGCAGGAGGACCGCGGTGAACGCGACGTCCAGCAGGTTGGTGAACGCGATCATGACCGTGAGCGCCAGGATCACGGGGTCGCGGCGCAGGAACTGCCACCCCGCACGCAGCCGCACGAGGTAGGAGTGGGGATCGTCGTCGGCCGGCACGCCACGCCCGACCGAGCGGGCTCCGAGGCCCAGGACGACCGCCGCGAGCGCGAGCCCCGCGGCGTTCACCGCCAGGGCGTCCGCGGCGCCCACGAGGGCGACCAGGCCTGCTGCCAGGGCCGCGCCCACGAGGCTCGAGGTGCGCTCAACCGTGGACGCCAGCCCCGTGACGCGTTCCATGGGCTGTCGCGTGGACTCCGCGAGCACCGGGACGAGGCTGTGGCGCGCGGCGTCGGCCGGACCGCGCAGGGCGCCGGTGGCGGCCACGAGCACGAGGAGTGCGGGGAAGGAAAGGGCGTCGAGATGGTGCAGCGCGGGGATGGCGGCGACCGTAGACGCGCTCGCGGCGTCGCAGCCGACCGCCACGCGCCGGGCGCCGAGGTGGTCGATGGCCGGCCCCGACAGCACCTTCGCCACCACGAGGGGAGCGAGCTCGGCGAAGGCCACCACGCCCGCCGCGGTGGGGGAGCCCGTGGTCGTGAGGGCGAGCCAGGGGAGAGCGACCGCGGCCAGCCGCGTGCCGGTGAGCGCGAGGGCGTCGGCGAGCAGCCATGCGCCGAGCACGTGCCAGCGCCGTCCGGTGGACGTCCCGGTCGACGGTCCGGCGGGGGACTCGACCGTCACGCCCCGGTCACGCTCCCGGGCCAGGGGTTGGCGTGCAGGCGCACCACGACGGGACGAGCCTCGGGGTGGTCCTCGTCCTGCACCTCCTCCAGCACCGCCTCCAGCCGTTCGACCAGCCGCTGGGCGGTCTCGGGCCGCAGGCGCCGCACGTAGTCGCTCAGGGTCGAGGCCGAGCGCCAGGCCTGGGGCAGCAGCGAGAACTCCTCGACGGCGCGCTGCATCTGCTCGGCGTGCACGACCGCGACCGCCTGGGCGAAGGCGTCGACGGCCGCGAGCTCGTCGGCGTCGCGGGGACTGTCGGTCGACGTGCTGCGGTGCGAGGCGCGCCACCGCCGGGTCCGGGCGTCGACGTCGTCGCCGGCGTCCTCGACGAAGCCGTGCACCGCGAGCTGACGCAGGTGGTAGGAGGTCGCTCCCGACGACGTCCCGGTCCGCGCGGCGAGCTCGGACGCCGTGGCGGGTCCCTCGAGCCGCAGCAGACCGAGCAGGCGCAGGCGCAGCGGGTGGCTGAGTGCTCGCAGTCCCGTCGGGGACGGGGTGACGCTGTCGGCGGTCGGGGCGTCGCTCTGGTCGCTCATGAGGCGAGCCTAGATCACCAAGAGATCTTTGCAAAGTGATCTTTGCGATCGTGGCGGCGCTGACGGGGGTGACCGGCGGCCACCGGACTCGTAGGGTCGACCCATGGCGCGCTACCTCGACATCCACCCCGAGAACCCCCAGCCCCGAGCGGTCGATCAGGCCACCGCGATCCTGCGCGACGGCGGCCTGATCGCCTATCCGACCGACTCCGGCTACGCCCTCGGTGCCGCGCCCGGGAACCAGGAGGCGCTGGACCGGATCCGCAGCATCCGACGGCTCGACGACAAGCACCACTTCACGCTCGTGTGCAAGGACTTCGCCCAGCTCGGCCAGCTGGTTCACGTCGACAACGCGATCTTCCGTGCCGTCAAGAGCGCGACGCCGGGCCCGTACACGTTCATCCTGCCGGCCACCCGCGAGGTTCCCCGGCGGATGCTGCACCCCAAGAAGAAGACGGTGGGCGTGCGGATCCCCGACCACGTGGTCGTGCGCGCGCTCCTGGAGTCGCTGGGGGAGCCGATCCTGTCGAGCACGTTGATCCTGCCCGACCAGGAGGAGCCCATGACCGAGGGCTGGCTGGTGAAGGAGGAGCTGGACCACCTCGTCGACGCGGTGGTGGAGTCCGGCGACGTGGTCGCCGAGCCCACCACGGTGGTCGACTTCGTGGACGGGGTCCCCGAGGTCGTCCGCGAGGGCGCCGGCGATCCCGACCGCTTCCGATGAGCGGGTCGGCCACCTTCGTCCTCGTCCCCGGCGCCGGTGGAGCACCGTGGAGCTGGAGCCGTCTCACCCCGCTGCTCGAGGCCGCCGGCCACCGGTGCGTGGTCGTCGACCTGCCCGGTCCGGACCCGTCGGTCGACCTGGACGGCTACGTGGCGCTGGTCGTCGACGCCGTCCGCTCGGCGCGGGAGACGCCCGGACCGGTGGTGCTCGTCGGTCAGTCCTTCGGCGGGTTCAGCACGTCGGCGGCCGCCGCGCGGGAGCCGGTCGACCAGCTGGTGCTGCTGAACGCGATGATCCCGGCCCCGGGCGAGTCCGGTGGCGCGTGGTGGTCGGCCGTCGGCCTCTCGGGCGCCCGGCGCGAGGCCGAGGCAGCGGCCGGTCGGGATCCTCAGGCCCCCTTCGACCCGCTCGCGGTCTTCTTCCACGACGCCGCCGACGACGTGCTGACCGAGGTCGCAGACGAGGACCGCGACGAGTCCGACGCCTCCTTCGGGTCCGTCTGGCCGGCCGACGCCTGGCCCGACGTTCCGACGGTCGTGCTCGTCGCCGACGACGACCGGCTCTTCCCGCCCGACTTCCAACGACGCGTCGCACGGGAGCGGCTCGGCCTGGGGGTGACCGAGGTGCCCGGTGGTCACCTCAACGCCCTGACCCGTCCGGTCGAGCTCGCCGAGGAGCTGGTGCGGATCGCCCGCTCAGCGGGTCGCTGAGGCGCCTCGACCGGCAAGGGCGACGAGCGCCGACGCTGCGGTGAGACCGGCGAGCAGCAGCATCGTCTGCGTGCCGTCCAGCCACGACAGCAGCAGGGTCGCGAGGTACGGCGCCGCGAAGCCGACGTAGGTGAGGCTGTAGAAGACGGCGTTCACCGTGGCCAGGTCCCGCGCCGGGGTGATCGTCTCGACCGTCCGGAGCCCGGCCACCAGGACGAAGCCGTAGGCCGTGCCCAGCAGCATGCAGGCCGGGACGACCAGCCAGGACGCGCCGGTGGTGGCTGCGAGCGCCCCCACGCCGAACCCGGCGACGCCCGCTCCCATGCCCACCGCGAGCGTGACGCCGGTGGCCAGCCTGCGGCCGTACGGCTGTAGCGCGACCCCGGTGCCGAGGGTCAGGAACACGAGAGCCCCGACCAGCGCGTAGGACGGGCCGGGGACGTCGACGACCGCCGGCAGCGTGGCGAAGGCGAGGGTCGCGGTGCCGAACACCCACGGGGCCGTCGGCACGACCTGGGTCAGGAACCGTCGCGAGCCGAGCACCTGGCGCAGGGTCGCGGCATCGGGGTCGCTGGTGGCGACGTCGGCCGGGTCGGGCTCCGGCGCCGGACGCAGGAGCACCGCGACCGCGACGGTGAGCACCAGGTGTGGCACGTACGGCAGCACCGTGGGCGCCGGTGCCCACTGCGCCAGCACCCCGGTGACGAGCGGACCGGTGCCGAAGCCGGCCGACAGGGCGATCGCCGCCCGACGTGCACCGGTGCCGGGCGCGGCGTCGGACAGCTCCTTGACCCAGGCGGTACCGGGTGCGAACGCGGCGCCGCTCGCGACGCCGCCCAGCAGGCGACCGACGAGCAGCAGGGTGAGCGAGTGACCACCGACCATGAGCACGACGGTGGCGACGAACGACAGCACGAGGACCGGGCGCAGGACGCGACCGCGCCCGATCCGGTCCGAGACCGGGGCCACGAGCAGCAGGGCGGGGACCAGCCCCACGGCGTAGGCGCCGAACAACGCGGTGACCTGACCGGCGGTGGCTCCGTCGACCTCCCGGTACACCGGGAGCAGGGCGGCGAACTGGTTCGCGCCCCACCCCACGGCGAAGAGCGCGAGCGCGGCTCGGAACCAGGACGGCACGGCGCCACGCTACGCGCGGCGTCGGCGAGATCCCTCAGCGGGCGCGGTGGTCGACGCGCGACATGCGGGCCCCGTGCCGCTCGACCCGCACGTGCGGGCTCAGCTGCATGAGGCGCAGCGCCAGGAACCGGTGGGGGCGGAACGGCTCCAGCACCTCCGCCACCTCGTGGTCGTGCTCGAGCCGGTGACCGAGCAGGGCCGTCCCGACGGTGCTGGCCAGGTGGTAGTCACCGAAGGGCACCGCGTCGGTGTCGCCGAAGGCCCGCGACCCGACCTCGGCCGCGGTCCAGACGCCGACTCCCGGCAGCGACCGCAGGGCGGCCGAGGCGTCGGAGGGCTCGCGGTCGGCGAGTCGCTCGAGGGACTCGCCCAGACGTGTGACGGCCTGCACCGTCCGGTACCGCTTGGGGTCGACCCCGGCCCGGTGCCACTCCCACGAGGGCAGCGCCGCCCACGCCTCGGCCGTCAGGGGCAGCCGCATGCCCGACGGCGCCGGACCCGGCGGGACCTCCCCGTGCCGCGTGAGCAGCTGGCGCCAGGAGAGGAAGGCGTCGGCCCCCAGGACCTTCTGCTCGATGATCGCCGGGACGAGCGCCTCGACCACCCGGCGGGTGCGGGGCACCCGGAGCCCGGGGTGTCGTCGATGGGCGTCGGCGACCACGGGGTGGGCCAGGGGAGGGCGGTGCGGCTGGTCCCCGCCGAGGCACGCGGGCAGCTCGTCGAGCACCTCTGTCGCGCCCGGGCCCCAGGCCGCGGCCTCCACGACGTGAGCGTCCAGCTGGCGCAGGTGGAGCGTGGCCGGGCCCGACGGCGGGCGCGTGGCGCGCCAGATCTCGGCACCCCGGCCGCGGAAGGCCGGGTCGGCGGGGCCGCGACGCAGGGTCGACAGCGTGCGCCAGACGTCGAGGGGTGCGGTGCTGCGCCAGGTGCGGCCCAGCCCTTCGTCAGTCACGCGCACCGCCGCGTCGGGCCCGGAGCCGATCGCGCCACGACACCCGCCGGGGCGGGGGAGGGGAGGGGCGTGCCGCAGCACGCCGGCGCAGGCGCTCGCGCCAGGCCCGCACCTCGTCGTCGACGTCGCGGGTCGCGGTGATGACCGGCGGACCGCCCTGGAGCTGGCGTCGTGCCTCGACGACGCGACGGTTGAAGTCCGCGAGCATCTCGCGGACGCGTTCCTCCGAGCCAGTGGAGTCGAGGAGGTCGTCGAGCTCGGCGTCCTCCTTGCGCAGCGCCAGGGCGGGCGGCAGGACGCCGGAGACGTTCTCGCGCTCGATCAGCTGCTTGAGCCACCAGTCGGGATCGTGGCGGAAGACCCGGGGCGGCAACGGCTTGCCGGACAGCGGCAGGTCGTCGAAGTCGCCGCGTGCGATCGCGGCGCGGATCTGGCCGTCGACGTAGAGAGCCTGGTCCTCGGGGCGCCGCCCGCGTGCGGGTGCCGCGCCCTCGTCGACCTCGTCAGCGGCATCCGGGTCGGGAGCGCGCGACGTGTCGGGCGCCGGGTCGTCACCGAGGCGGTAGTGCGCCGCTCGGCGTCGCGGGTCGTCGGACATCGTTCCTCCTGCCACCACTCTAGGCAGGAGGAACGACACCGGCCGCTCGGCCGATCCTCAGTCGACGTCGTCGTCGACCCAGTCGAGGGTCTTGGTGACGGCCTTCTTCCAGCTGCGGTAGTACTTCTCGCGCTCGTCCTCGGGCATCTGCGGCGTCCAGCGCTTGTCCTCGCCCCAGTTGGTGCGGATGTCGTCCTCGTTCTCCCAGTAGCCGACGCCCAGACCCGCGGCGTACGCAGCGCCGAGCGCGGTGGTCTCGGCGACCTTCGGGCGCACGACGTCGACGCCGAGGATGTCGGCCTGGAACTGCATGAGGGTCTCGTTGACGACCATGCCGCCGTCGACGCGCAGCTCGGTGAGCGGGACGCCGGAGTCGGCGTTCATGGCGTCGAGCACCTCGCGCGTCTGGTACGCCGTGGACTCCAGCACCGCCCGGGCGATGTGGCCCCGGTTCACGTAGCGCGTCAGGCCCACCAGGGCGCCGCGTGCGTCGGGGCGCCAGTGCGGGGCGAACAGGCCCGAGAACGCCGGCACGAAGTACGCCCCGCCGTTGTCGTCGACCTGCTTCGCGAGGTCCTCGATCTCGGGGGCGCTGCCGATGAGGCCGAGGTTGTCGCGGACCCACTGCACGAGGGACCCGGTGACCGCGATGGAGCCCTCGAGCGCGTACACCGTGGGCTCGTCGCCGATCTTGTAGCAGACGGTGGTGAGCAGCCCGTTCTCCGACGGGACGGCCTCGGTGCCGGTGTTGAGCAGCATGAAGTTGCCGGTGCCGTAGGTGTTCTTGGCCTCGCCCTTCTCCAGGCAGGCCTGCCCGAAGGTCGCGGCCTGCTGGTCGCCGAGGATGCCGGCCACCGGGGTGCCGTTGAGGATGCCGGGCTTGCACTCGCCGTACACCTCCGAGCTCGACCTGATCTCCGGCAGCATCGACAGCGGGATGTTCATGTCGGCGGCGATGCTCTCGTCCCACTCCAGGGTCTCGAGGTCCATCAGCAGGGTGCGGCTCGCGTTGGTGACGTCGGTGACGTGGACACCGTCGTTCTCCGCGCCGCCCGTGAGGTTCCACAGCACCCAGGTGTCCATGTTGCCGAACAGCAGCTCGCCGGCCTCGGCGCGTTCCTGGGCACCCTCGACGTGGTCGAGGATCCATCGCACCTTGGGCCCGGAGAAGTAGGTGGCCAGGGGCAGCCCGACCGTCTCCTTGTAGCGGTCGAGCCCGCCGTCGGCGGCGAGCCCGTCGACGATCTTCTGGGTGCGGGTGTCCTGCCAGACGATCGCGTTGTAGATCGGCTGTCCGTTGGACTTGTCCCACACGAGGGCGGTCTCGCGCTGGTTGGTGATGCCGACCGCGGCGATGTTCTTGCTGTTGAAGTTCGCCTTGGCCAGGGCTCCGCCGATGACGTCACGCGTGTTGGTCCAGATCTCGAGCGCGTCGTGCTCGACCCACCCGGCGCGCGGGAAGATCTGCTCGTGCTCGACCTGGTCGACGGCCACCACCGATCCTGCGTGGTCGAAGATCATCGCGCGGGTCGAGGTGGTGCCCTGGTCGATGGCGAGGACGTACGTGTTGTCGGCCATGCTCGAATCTCGATTCTGTGTGGGGTCGGGGTGCGGGTCAGACGTAGTTCGCGGCGGCGGCCAGGAGGCCTCCGAGGATGCCACCGATGGCGGGTCCGACGACAGGGATCCAGGAGTAGGACCAGTTGCTGTCGCGCTTGTCCTTGATCGGCAGGACGAAGTGGGCGATGCGCGGGCCCAGGTCGCGCGCCGGGTTGATGGCGTAGCCCGTGGGACCGCCGAGGCTGGCGCCGATGCTGACGACGAGCAGCGCGACGGCCAGGGGGCCGAGCTCGGTGGGTGTCTTGCCGAACGCGATGATCACGAACACGAGGACGAAGGTGCCGATGATCTCGGTGATGAGGTTGGAGGACGTGCGCGCGATCTGCGGTGCGGTGCAGAAGACGCCGAGCTTGTCGTCCGGATCGCTCTCCGGGGCGTCGAACTGGTCGCGGTAGGCCAGCCAGCACAGCGTGGCGCCGAGGAAGGCGCCGAGCAGCTGGGCGGCGAGGTACACCAGCACCTTGACGGCGGTGTTGCCGCCGAGGTCGTCGCCGGACGCGACGAGACCC
Source organism: Aeromicrobium sp. 50.2.37 (assembly GCF_024655735.1). Classification (NCBI taxonomy): domain Bacteria; kingdom Bacillati; phylum Actinomycetota; class Actinomycetes; order Propionibacteriales; family Nocardioidaceae; genus Aeromicrobium; species Aeromicrobium sp. 50.2.37. The sequence continues at coordinate 349,792 of NZ_JANLGG010000001.1, read as the reverse complement.
AGTGTCACGGCGGGGTTGATGTGCGCGCCGGACTTGTAGGCGACGTAGACGCCGGCGAACACCGCCAGGCCCCAGCCGAAGCTGACCATCAGGAAGCCGCCGGCGTTGCCGTTCGTCTTGGCCAGCGCGACGTTCGCGACGACGCCGCAGCCGAGCAGCAGGAGCGTGGCGGTGCCCATGACCTCGGGCAGGAAGATGTCTGTGAGCACGTGGTCCCCCCGGCCGACCCGACAGACTCGTAGCCCGCTCGGTGCGGACGTCCCCCGAGACGCCTCGGTCGGTGTGGGTCGAGCCTATCGTGACCCCCGTCACATCGCGGTGTGGGTGCGGCGTCGCCGGGACCGGGAGGATGTTCCAGGTCAGGGAGTCGAGCCGTCGGGTCGTGACCTCCGGGGTTGCGCGCTCGTTGGGGGTGATGACATCGATCGGGGGTCGCGAGGAGGTCGTCGTGCCCGTCCTGACCTTCGACATGCCTGCGGACTCCGGGGCGAGCCTGTGCGTGTCGACGCGACTGCTCGTGCGGGCCCCCGAGGTCGAGCTGTGCTGGCTCGAGGGTGACGAGGGCGTCCTGGTGCTGCGCCTGGAGTGCGACGAGAGCGACGTCGCGGTCCTTCGGCACCACGTGCTGACGGCTCACCCAGCAGTCGTGGACGCGGCGTCGCCGGGGGAGGGTCCTCCGGCACGTCCCGAGGCGCGGCGCGGCGTCGGTCGGCATCGGCGCTGACGTCGGCTGTAGACGCCTCGTCAGGCGGCGACGTACTCGAAGGCCCCCGTGGCTGGGTAGTGCTCGGCGAGCACGACGACGGGTTCGGTCCTCCTCGTCCAGGCGCGGGTGAAGGCGGTGCGTCCGGGCACGGCGCGTGTGGGCAGGTGCCATCGGGTGGTGCCGTCCTCGTCGTGGTCGACGGGGAGTGCTCCGCGGGTCTTGAGTCCGTGGTGGGGGCGACATCGTGGGTGGAGGTTGCCTGCGGTGGTGGGTCCGCGGTCTGGGTGGTCGGGGTCGAAGGGTTGCTGGTGGTCGAGGTCGCACGCTTCTGCTGGTTTGTCGCAGGTGGGGATGTCGCAGACGCCGTCGACGAGCTCGAGGGCGCGGCGGAGTGGGGCGGTGGGGAAGCGGCCGAGCTCGGTGACGTCGAGGATGCCGCCGGCCTCGTCGGTCAGGAGGCGACTGAACAGCGTGCCGGGCTGCGTGGCGAGCTCGCGGACCAGTGTGGGGTCGATGGCGTGCTGGCCGTCGCCGGTGACGGCGGGTTCGTCGTCCAGGCCCAGCAGGGTGGCCAGGGAGACGGTGATCCCGACGTGGAACCGGCCCCGGCCGGGGGCGTCCGCGGTGCGACCCAGGAGCCGGTCGGTCAGGACGTCGGCGCGGGCCTGGGACAACCGTCGGTCGTCGTCGGGGTCGTCGGCACGTTGCGCTTTGGCGGCCAGGGACAGCTTGCGCTCGATCAGCAGGGCGTCGTGGGTCGGGATGAACGCCTGGAGCAGGCTCATCCCGTCGTCCATCGCCGTGATGGTCACGTGGCGCTGGGCGGTCGCCTCGCGGCGGCGCCGTGCAACGTTCTCGGCCTCGACCCGTGCCACGAACCGGCGCAGCCAGCCCTTGAGCTGGGACAGCGTGTGGGTCGTGGCGTAGGGGACCACGGACTCGTCGAGCAGCTCCACCGACGCGACCTCGTGCAGGCGCCACCGGGCCGAGGCGATCGCGCGGGCCTTCGCCCGATCGAGCTCACCGTCGCTGTGGGCGGCCCACACCGTCGGCAGGCCCGCCGTGAGGGTCCTGGTCGTCGCGACCAGGTGCGCGACGAATCCCGACGCGACCTCGAGCTCGACCGCGACCTCCAGGATCGCGACCTGGCGGGCGTCCTCGGCCGAAGCAGCGCTCCGCCCGGCCGCGACCGCGTCGGACCGACGACCCTCCACGAACGCCAGCACCGTCGCAGCCTGCGCAGCCTCGGCCCGCCACAGCACCCGCGACGCATCCGTCGCGAGGCCGAGGAGAGAGTCCGTCGAGGTCATGTAACGAACATAGATTCGACGTCCGACACCGAGTTTCGCCGCGTTCGCCTCGGTGCCAAAAGCATCGGGGGGAGTGGAGCTACCCGTCCGCGCTTCTCAGGCTCACGTCGAGGCGGGTCATGAGTCGGGCGACCGGAGTGCGACCCGTCGGCGCCGGGGGATAGCGGCGCAGGATCGCCACGAGCGCGGGGGAGACGAGGCGTCGGGTGTCGTCGCCGCGGGAGTCGACTCAGGCGTCCTCGGCCGAGGTCGAGGCGCGCTGCTCCACGGCGATGAAGACCTTCACGCTGTCGTACGTCGCCACGTCCGTCGGTGCGAGACGCACGTCGGCCTCGCTGCGAGCCGCTAGACGTGTCGGCTCGCCGACAGGGGAGACCGTGAGAGCTTGTTGCGACTCCCCCTCGGCGGGGCGGTTCCAGGTGATCCCCACGAGGCGGACCACGTAGTCGCTTCTGCCGGGATTGCTCACCCTGGCCGTGCGAGCCTCGTACGGACGGTCGACCGGCTCTCCCTGGGCATCCAGGAAGTCGACCTCGGGATAGGCCGTCCCGGCGTCCTCGGCGGTGCGCATCCCTTCGACCGTGACCTCGACGTCCTCCACGTCGCCGGACCCGGGGCCCTCGAAACGCAGGATGTCGAGCACCTCGTAGTTCGCCGGCGCGACGACCAGACCTCGATCGCTTCCGAACACCGTGGTCACCGAGACATCGGTCATCGGCTCCGAGTCCGAGTCAAGTGCCACGAAGGACAGGGTCGGAGCTGCGGAGAGGGTCCTGGACGTGTTGGTGATCGTGAGCGTCTGGTCGATCGTTCCCTCGTCGGAGACGCCGGAGTAGGCGAACCGCAGGTCGACCGCATCGTCTGCGGGCTGGTTGGTGGAGCTCTCACTCGGGTCGTTCGACCCGGTGCAGCCGGCGAGGGCGAGCGACAGCAACGCGACGGTGATCGTTGTCCTGAACATCGTGCGACTCTAGAGGCCGGATCGTCCCTCGGCTCGCCTGGACGGAGCGAGCACGGCTTCGCTGGGTGGTTCGGGTGCGCCCGGGAGTGGAGGAGCGCACTTGACAGTTGACAGATGGGTTGTCACTTTTGCCAGGGTTCTGTCGTCCGAGTTCCCCGCAGTGACGTCTAGACCCCGACTCCGCGATTGTCAGATTGGTTGTCACGGATCGCTGGACCAGCGGGGTCTGGGTCAAGTTTGTCACTTAATTTGTCGCGTCTGGGCGCGTCCAGACGGAGGGTTGGGTTACGACCACCATTGAGGCGCTGATCCAACCGTGAATCGCCTAGCGAGGTGCCACTCGTCATGCTGGTCGGGAATGTCGCGTTCGCTGAACTCGCGAGGCGGTTCGACGGACAGGCGGCTGTCTAGCCGAGATGCTCGGGCACTGGCGTCGATAGGAAGCTGAAGATTGAGATCGATCTTCCGTGCTCGAAGGAGAGGGTCCCCCTCACCGGGGTCAAGTACGTGTTCCCCGCGAAGACGGAGTTCTCCCGGACCGCTGACTGCGACACTTGAAGTACTCGAACGCCACGGGACCTCTCGATGAACCTGCCCCGGCTTGGCGACATTCACAACATAGGGAGCGCGTTCGGTAGTGAACTGGAGAGCCATCACGTCGGCGTTGCCAGACACCAGTACCCGCAACCACGTCGGCTCGGGAGATGGACCGTCAAAGTGCTTTCGAACCGCATTCCACCAGTTCGCCGGTTCGACGCCCGAGGTACTTCCGATGCGCCGACGACGCTCGTCGAGGCCGATGACCCAGAGAATCGATTCACCGCCAGCAGCGTTCGCGTGGCCGGCGATACGGCGAGCAACATCATGATTAGCGGATGGCCATAGGGCCTTGAGTTCGATGCGGTCGTCTTCGACTTGTCGGCCCGCGATTACGGCTTCAACGATGGCACCGACGCGAGCCTCCAACATCTGCAACTCCATAACGGTCAGGTCTAGCAGATGAAGGACCCGGTGACTGGTGCCGCGTTTGGCGGCATAGTTCGCGTCCTGAGCCCTCGCGATGGCTCCTGGGCGTCGCTGCGCGCTAGTCCCAGCAGGGGGCACCGCTTACTCGATGCCCTTGACGCCGATGAAACGATCGATCGCATGGCCGTTTGCGACGCGCCCTGCCCCAGAGCGTGACGCGAGCGCGGTCTTCCGACATGCGCGGAGAGGAGAGCGGGCCGTACGCGCGGCGGTTCGCGTTGTGCGGAGCGCTGGCGCGGGCCGCTGCGACCGGAACAGAATCAAAGCTATGTCGCTTCGTTGACAAAAACTGTAAGTTGTCACACCATGGCAAGGGTGTGCTGATGTGCAGACAACTGGGCATCGCACTGTCAAACCCAATCTCGTGTTGGTGCGACCTGTCCTCTCGGAAGCTAGACGTCCGGGGGCGAGTGGCAGCAGCGACCTGGACCGCGGCGAAAGGACACCTGATGCCGAGCCTCCCGTCGGTGAGCGGCGTTCGCGTTGCTCCTGTCCGTCGACGAGGCTTGCGCGACGATGACCTGGCCTCGGTCACGTACTCATCCGTCACGGCCGTCGGGCCCATGAGCAGTGCGGAACACAGATGAGTCAGTCGCCGGCAGCCTTTCTCGACGCGACGGAGTTCCTCGATATCGAGCACGCAGCTGTCCGCGAGTTCACTGCAGCTTCGATCGAGGGCGCGAGAACCGACCGTGAGAAGTCGGTTCGCCTCTTCACCGCAGTCCGCGATCAGATTTGGTACGACCCCTACTCGGCGTCGGAAGACCCTGCTCACTACCGAGCGAGCTTCGTCCTAGAAGCAGGGCGTGCCTATTGCGTTCCGAAGGCGGTGCTGCTGACCGCGGTGTGCCGGGCCGCCGGGATCCCGGCTCGGCTTGGCTTCGCCGACGTCCGTAATCATCTGCAGACTGACTCGCTGCGCAGCCTCATGAGCGGGTCGGACTTGTTCGTCTATCACGGTTACAGTTCACTGTTCATCGACGGCAGGTGGGTCAAGGCGACGCCGGCGTTCAACACCGAGCTGTGCGCCCGATTCGGAGTTCCCCCGGTCGAGTTCGACGGCGAGCACGACGCGCTGATGCACGCCTTCACCGCCGATGGAACCCAGCACATGGAGTACGTCCAGGATCGCGGCGTCTTCGACGACCTGCCGCTGACCGACATCCTGACGGAGCTTCGTCGTTCCTACGGGTCGCTGATGGTCGCCTCCGCGGAGCGCGTGACGGATGAGTTCACCGATCCTCCAGCCACGAGCGCGTCGTCCGATGACAGTTCACGTCCTCTTGACTCGCCGGCAGATCGCCGATGAGCACGACCGCTGCCGGGTTGCTCGGCCACGACCGCCGCCGGGTCACTCGGCGCAAGGACCCCGCCACCCCATCCGTCATGCCCAGTCCGCGGCTCAGCTGAATGTGAGGCCCGCGGCACCTCTTCGCCGCGAAGCCTGAGCCGCCTCCTTCTGCCCCTGACCTACCGAGATCTGCCAAAGGACGTCACATGTCAGACACCGCGCTCATCCAGGACTACCCCCACCAGATGGGCGGCCACTGTGGCTCTGGTGCTCTGCGCGACCTGCTGCACTGGAACGGGCTGGGATGGGAGGGCCCGCCACGCGAGGGCCTGGTCTTTGCGCTCGGCGGTGCTCTGGGTTTGTCGTACGTGCGATCGAGTGGCCTGATGCCTCCGGTCTACCTGGTGGGTCGGGGCTCAGACTTCGAGGTCGATCTCCCCGTGCGCCTGGGAGGGAAGGTCAAGGTCCTGACGACGGACGATCCCGAGGAGGGATGGACGTGGGTCCGCGACGAGGTCGACGCCGGCCGTCCCAGTCTTGTCTGGGGTGACATCGCCGAGCTCCCGTACCTGCGGGTCAAGCTCCAGATGAGCCGTCACGACATCGTGGTGATCGGCTACGACGAACGCCAGCGCGTGGCGTATGTGGTGGACAACGACCGGGCCGACGTTCAAGAAGTCCCACTCGAGGCCCTGGCGCGTGCGCGGTCGTCGAAGTCCTTCCCTGAGCCGACGCGCCACTGCACGTACCGGATCACTTGGCCTGAAGTGCTGCCCGAGCTTTCGGAGGTCGCGGCCGAAGCGTTCCAGCAGTCCGCATCGCGGATGAGCCACCCGTCGGGTCCGGGGATCATCGATCTCGCGGCGGCAGGCCACGGCGCCGAAGGCCTCGCCGGGGTGGCGCTGCTGGCCTCCGATGTGCAGACCTGGGTCGACCTTCCGGCCGACGAGCTCGAGGTGCTGCTGTTCAGCCTGAGCGCGTTCGTCGAGAAGGCCGGGACCGGGGGCGGACTGTTCCGCCGCTTGCTCGCCGACGGTTGTGAGGACGTCGCCCGATTGACCGGAGACGCTGCAACCGCTGACCTTGCCGAAGCGGCCAGCCGGTGCGCGCAGGCGTGGACGCAGACTGCGCGCGCCGCAGTGCAGCGCGACGTCGACACCCGAGCTCGCGCCGAGGCGGTCGCCGAGGCAGCCAGCGCCTTGCCCGACCTCGAGGCGAAGGTGGTCGAGTCACTGGAAGCGGCCGCCGAATCCTTGGCGGCTGCGGATCGTTGAGTGTTGAGGTGACAGGCGAGATGGACGTGCGGCGCCCTGGTGGCAGTGACCCGACCCTGAGTAGCGACGCTGAGATCCGAAGAGCGGACGCGGAGCTCTTCGCGCAGTGGACATCCCATCTCGCAGCTCAGGAGGCCGTGGCTATCGGCCAGACGCTGCCTCCTCATTCGCAGGAATGCGTCGGGTGCGGACCAGCCAATCCTGCAGGTCTCGGCCTGCAGGTGGTGCGCACGGCGGACGGGGTTGAGGCGGTCCACAGCTTTTCTGACGCTCACGTCGGTGCACCTGGCATCGCCCACGGAGGCGCTGTCGCGCTCGCTTTCGACGACCTGTTCGGCTTCACCCTCTACACCGTCGGTGCACTTGCAGTCACCCGCAGCATCACGGTCGAGTACCAGGCGCCTTTCCGTCTCCACCACCCGTACACGTTCCGCGCGCAGTTGAGAGAGCGGAACGGTCGACGGCTTCTCCTGCACGCTGAAGCGTGGGACAACGTTGGACGTATGGCGGGTTCGGCCACGGCGACCTTCGTGGTGGTCGGTGCTGGTCACTTCGCCTCAGGCGGGCAGCGGCCTGACGGAGAAGTCGATTAACGCCGGCCGGGCTGTGGTGACTCGATCGTTCGGTCCACGGTTCCCTCCGCGGTGGGGTGCAGCGTGGTGGACCGCGTTCCTGGTCTGTAAGCCCGTGCTACTGGTGGTGCGTCGTCGGGACTGGCGCGGCCTCGACAACATCCCCCAAGAGGGAGGCGTGGTGCTCGCCGTCAATCACGTCTCGGAACTCGATCCGTTGCTCGTGGCTGAAGCGGTGCTCGCCACGGGACGGACTCCGGCTTTCCTGGCCAAGAGCAGCTTGTTCGACAGCGCGATCGTGGGTCGGTGGTTCCGAGCCGCCGGGCACGTCCAGGTAGACCGCGACCATGGTCGCGGCGGATTCGATGCCGCCCTGGAGGCGCTTCGCGCGGGCACTCTCGTCGTGGTGTACCCGGAGGGGTCGATCACCAAGAACAACGACGGCCGTCTGATGGGGCTGAAGTCGGGAGCCGTGCGACTCGCGCTCGAGTCAGGTGCACCGCTGATTCCGGTGGCGCAGCTCGGAGCTCAGCAAGTCCTCCCGGCATACAGTCGACGGCCGCGGCTTTTCAAGCGGCCCGTGGTCACGATCGACGTCGGTCAGCCTCTGGGGTTGGACAACCTTCGCAGGCGCGGATCCGGGCCGGAAGTCGTGCAAATCGGGACCCGCCGCTTGACGAACATCCTGACGACCATGATCGAGGATCTCGTGCGAGGTCGGCGCCCCGTGTGAAGCCCTTTGGCGGGCGTCTGGCCGCTGAACGTCGGGGCGCCACCTCAACCGACGGACAGGCCGAGGAGCTCCTCCCGATGCACGGGAGTTCGCTGAGTGATGGCTCGTTTGCTGAACATGAAGTCGCGCGGCCGGTTGACGCAGTCGGCGGCGATGAGCTCGCCCTCGCGCAGGTAGAAGCAGGCGAAGTCGCGGTCGCACGCCGGGTCGCCGCTCAGGATCACCTCGTCATACCCAGTGTTGAGGCCGGCGATCTGGAGCTTGAGATCGTACTGATCCGACCAGAACCATGGCAGAGCGGCGATCTCCTTGGATTTGCCGCACATCGTCGCCGCGGCCACCTTGGCCTGCTCGCCCGCGCTCGACACTGACTCCAGACGAATCCGGCGGCCGTATCGGGCAATGTCGCCGCTGGCGCAGTCGCCAGCGGCCACGATGTCCGGATCGCTCGTGCGTGCTTGCGAGTCGATCAGGATGCCGTTGTCCACGGTCAGGCCTGCTGCTGCGGCAAGCTCGACGTTCGGTTCGACACCGATTCCGACGATGACCAGGTCGGCGGGGATCGATTCGCCCGTGGACAGGACCACCTCGCGGACCTGGACGTCGCCGGCGAGTGCGTGGACGAGAGCTCCGGTCCGGATGGTGACCCCCTCTTCGCGGTGGATGCGATCGAAGAACGCCGAGACTGCGGGCGCCGTGACGCGCTCGAGGACCCGCTCGGTGGCCTCCAAGACGGTCACCTCCAGACCGAGGGTCCGAAGCGAGGCGGCCGTCTCGAGTCCGATGTAGCCGCCTCCGACGATGACTGCGCGACGGGCAGTGGTGGCGGCGTCCCGGATCAGTTCGACATCGGCGGCTGTGCGCAGGTAGAAGACTCCCGCCAGATCGGCCCCTGGCGCCGGAAGTCGCCGGGCGCGAGCGCCGAGGCACAGCGCGAGCTTGTCGAAGGTCAGGGTCTGCCCGTTGCTCAGCCCAAGCTGTCCCGCCGAACGGTCGATCGCCTCGACCGTGACGTCCATCAGCTTGATGTCCTGCTTGGCGTAGAACTCGGAGCTTCGGATCGCTAGGTCTTCGAGCGTGCTCCTGCCGGAGAGGTAGGCCTTCGACAATGGGGGTCGTTGGTAGGGCAACGCCGACTCGTTGCCGATGAGGATGATCTCTCCGTCCCACTTCTCCTGGCGCAGACTGGCCGCGAGCTGTGCTCCGGCGTGGCTCGCCCCGACGATCACCGCTCGGGGCAGTGTCATGTGCTGGTCTTCGGTGTGAGCTGGACCATCAGCTTGCTGATGCCTCGCACGAAGTTCGACTGCACATATTCCGGTTCGCCGACGACCTGGATGTTCTCGAAGCGCGGCAGCAGCTCCTCCCAGAGGATCTTCAGCTGCAGCTCGGCCAACCGGTTCCCCATGCAGCGGTGGACGCCGAAGCCGAACGAGATGTGGTTGCGCGCGTTGGCTCGGTCGATGATCAGGTCGTCGGCGCGGTCGAACAGCGCCTCGTCGCGGTTTCCGGAGGCGTACCACATGACGACCTTGTCGCCCTTGCGGATGAACTGGCCGTTGAGCACGACGTCCTTCTTGGCGATACGGCGCATGTACGCGAGCGGGGTCTGCCAGCGGATGATCTCCGAGACCATGTTGGGAATCAGGTCGGGATTCGCCTTCAGCTTCTCGAACTGGTCGGGGAATCGGTTGAGCGCCAGGACTCCTCCGCTCATCGAGTTCCGGGTGGTGTCGTTGCCGCCGACGATCAGCAGCGTGAGGTTGCCAAGGAATTCCATTGGGCGATCGATCAGGTCCTTGGTGTCCTCGTTGCTCTGCAGCATCGTGATCAGGTCGAAGCCGGGAGCTTCGCCAGCGGCAGTCCGCGCGGCCTTGTCGCGCCAGAGGGCGCTCAAACCGAGCGCCGCGTCCCGCATGCCGCGAAACACCTTGTCGTTGTCGGAGGGGCCACCGTTGGCCTGCTCCATCGAGGACGCGAGGTCTGACCATTCGACCAGCTTGTGGCGCTGCTCGTAGGGAAAGTCCAGCAGCGTGGCAAGCATCCGCGCGGTGAGCTCGACCGAGACGTTGCTGACCCAGTCGAACGGTTGGTCCACGGGCAACTCGTCAAGGACCTCCTGGACGCGTGATCGGATGAGCCCCTCCATCTCGCGAAGATTCTTCGGGGCGACGACACCTTGGACAGCTGCTCGCTGGAGGTCGTGTCGGGGAGGGTCCATCGCGATGAACATCTCGACGTCGAGAAAACGCGGCGGCGTGCCGATGATGATGAACGGCTCGGCGGAGAAGGCGTCGTGGTTCTTGTCGACAGCCACGATGTCGGCGTGGCGGGTGACGGACCAGAACGGTCCGAACGGGCTGTTCGCCTGGTAGTGAACCGGAGCCTCCTTGCGCAGCCGCTCGAAGTAGGAGAGCCAGCGTCCCTGGCGGTACATGAACGGGTTGCTGACGTCGATGTCGGTCAGCTCCACGTCCTCCACCGGGGGGATCGGCTCCTCGACGAACATCTTCTGGCCGTTCGTGCCGGTCACCCAACGGCGGGTCTTGTCGTAGAGGTGCGCACCCTGGATCTGGCGGTCGACCGGGATGGTCGACTGGACCCTGGTGGAGATGGCTTCTGAGATCTTCATGGCGTGGCTTCCGTCTCTCTCGTCGTCACAGCTGAAATTCGGGCAGTTTGACGGTCAAGCCGTCCCACGAGGGGCAGACCGACATCTGGCACGCGAGCCGGGAAGTCGGCTGCCGCTCGGGGTTCATCGCGAGCATTGCTTCTTCTTCAGCTCCGGACAGGCCGACCTGCTCGGACCACTGGGGGTCGACGACCACGTGACAGGTCCCGCAGGCAGCCTCTCCGCCGCAGTCCCCGTCGATGCCCGGGATTGCCTCGTTGACCGCGACCTGCATCAACGACTGGCCCTCCTCCAGCGGGGCTTCGTACTTCTCGCCGTCGTGCGACACGAAGGTGACAACTGCCATGTGAGTCTCCTGAAGAACTGTCCCGGGCGTGATGAACTTCATAAGAGTGTTGCCGGGTCCGACAGCGGTGGCTATGGTCACCGAAGTCAATACCTTGTGATTTCGGCTCACGAAGAGACGAGAGGGTGAATATGGTCGAGCCGTGCGTGCCGCCGCTTGCATTCGTGCAGCTGCTCGCGGGCGAAGCGCTGGAGCCGGACGCCGTCGCGCGGTTTCGCCGCGTCATGGCTCGCGAGGGAGTCAGCGAGTCGACGATGGTCGAACGCGATGTCCAGGCGCCGCTGCGCTGGTTTCGAGAGGTGTATCCGGCACTTGACTCCGCCCAAGCCACCCATCTCGGACGTGCGTGCGCGGCGCAGGCTCAATTGACCACCTTCGGGCCACTGAGCCTGCCGTTGGTCAGTGCAGGCTCGGTCGCGGAGATCGTGGAGCTGCTGACCTACCTGCCGTTGATTTCGACCGCTCTCAGTCCTCAGCTGCATCACTCCGATCACGGTCTGACCGTCGGTTTCACCGGACATACCGGTGATCCGGACCTGGATCGGTTGGTGATCACTTATTGCGGATCGGCACTCGTGCGACTGCTGAAGCTGCTCGTCGGTGACATGTCGGCCGTCACGCTGCACCTGGCTTGGTCGGCGCCTGCAGACCTGGCCGGTCATCCGGATGTGCTGAGTGGCCAGCTGGCTTTCGATGCCCCGATCTCATTCCTCCGGGTACCTGCTGAGACCCTGAGCGAGGTTTGTCGGTTCTCCGATCCGATCGCCTACCGGCACGCGATCGCCGAGCTCGAGAAGGCTCTCGAGCTCCGGAATGGGCCTCTGTCGTTCTCACGGACCGTGAGGCTTCTGGTGGATGAGGGCGACGTCCTGAGAAGCAGCCGATCGGTCGCCGATGAGCTGTCGATGTCGGCCAGCACTTTCAAGCGGCGACTTGCCGGTGAGGGAACCACCTTCCGTGAGCTGCGCGAGACCTCCCTGCGAGAGCGGGCGGTACTGCGTCTGCTGGAGCGAACGGCGACGGTGAGCGAGATTGCCAGCGACCTTGGCTACAGCGACCTTGCCAACTTTTCGCACGCGTTCAAGCGATGGACCGGGAAGTCTCCGCGTCAGTTCCAGCGCGAGCAGGAAGTTCGGTGATACCCGGGCCCTGCCGGATATGTCTGGTCAGCGGACGGTGACGGTGGGGTCGACACGTCGGGGCGCGTCGGCGGGCTCCGATCGACGCAGTCCGAGGTACCGAAGTGCCACCTCGGAGATCTGCTGGCCCGTGGCCTCGGCATCCGCGCCCGGGAGGGCGAGGTGGCTGACGGCAAGTCGGACGAGGGCGTCGGTCGCGTTCTGGACGTCGACGACGTCAAGCTGAGGAAACTGCTGATGCATCCAAGCCGCCAGGGCATCGCTTGCGACGTCGAGCAGACGCCCTGAGGTCGTGATGAGGGGCAGCATGCCCTTGCGGGCGTCGAGAGCGCTGGTCTCCAGCGCCGGATCGCGGTGTGAGACGAGGACTGCCCGCAACAACGGGCTCCTCTCCGCCTCGGTCAAGGTGTACTGAACCGCCGCCTGGATGCCGCCCGCGGCGTCGGTCGGGTACGACGCCAGAAGATTCTTGATCCCCGCAAGGAAACGGTCGGCCTCGTGAAGGACCAGCGCTTCACCCAGCGCCTGCTTGTCGCCGAACTCCTTGTACAACATGGCGCGCGGGGCACCGATCAGGATCGCAATGTGTCCCACCCGGACCTTGTCCCAGCCCTTTGCCACGGTCTCGACGTACGCCGCCTCCAAAGCACGTCTCCGCAGATGGGCTCGGTACGACTCCCGAAGCGGCGTGGGCATGGACAAATCCTAGGCGATTGTTCATCCGTCGACAGTGACTCGAGCGGAAACTAGCGATGCATCGATGGTCATTCGAAGACACTGGTGTGTCCGAAAACCTAGCGCCGAAACTTTCGGCCCCTGAAACCTCGAACGGTTCTGGCGCGGGTTACCGACTCCCTTCGGTGCCGAACGCCGCAAAGGACCGATTACGGACTTGGGTGAGCGCCGCCCCGAGGCTGCGCTGTTGAACCCCGAGACGACCACCGAGCGCGGCGCCACGACCGACACCGGATAGGTACCCGGGCGGGCGGTGCCGGATTCAGTCGCGACGCGGTCACGACATTACGAGCGGCTTCCCCGACGTCGCGGACGCGGCGGCCGCGATGTTGCCGGCCGGCACGGTCCTGGACGGTGAACTCGTCGTGTGGGGTGATGGGGCGCTCGACTTCGGCGAGCTGCAGCGCCAGCTCGCCTCACGCGGCGCCACCCGTCGTGTCGGGTCTCGGCCGCCAGCGACGTTCATGGCGTTCGACGTCCTGCAGAGCGATGGCGTCGACCGGCGCGCGCACATCCTGCGCGATCGCCGGCACGTGCTCAAGGAGCTTTTGGCCGATGTGCGGCCGCCGATCCAGCTTGTGCCCCAGACCGCCGGCGTCGACGAGGCTCGCGACTGGCTCGAGCGGTACACCGCGGCGCAGGTCGGGATCGAGGGCCTGTGCGCCTGGCACGCACTGGCGTGCTGTTCCACCACATCGTCGGCACGTCATATGCGGGGCAAAGGTCGAAGACAGAACTGTCGAGAGTCGTTGGTTCAACCATAGCGGCGGGTTTGATGGGGGAGCGGCGGTCCCACGTCAAGCGCTATCTGGGTCGTGCGCCGTGTCGCCGCGTCCTCGGTCGTATCCTGCGACACCGCCTTCAAACCAAGCGTGCACAGCCAGGTGGACCAGGGTGAGTTGAATGTTCTCGCCGCGACGTAGGGATGCCTCGGCCGTCCGGACCAAGTAGTCCAGGACCGGATTGTCCGGATCTGGGAACGGGGGATCGGGCATGTGTGCGTCGGCTCGGGGATCGGACCACGCGCCGCGATCGGCGTTCTGGCGGGCGGTGTGCGCCGCGACGTCCAAGGCCAGCTGAGCGTCGGTGCGGAATGTTCTCGACATGCCGAGATCCTTGATCGAGATCAGCCGTCGACGCTCAGAGCGAATCGCACATGACAACTAGTTGGCAAAAGATGACAACCAACTTGGCAAAATGACACCTTTCCTGACAACTGACAGCACTGGGCGCCGTGAGGCGTGCCACGATGTCCACTACTTGACATAATGTGCATTATCGGAGCGCAATTAGAGTGGGCGAGAGGGGCCTGTCGGGGCCACTGCGCCGACGTGGTCGGCCAGCTCGCTCGCCCACCCGCGCACGTCGTCCGGATCCTCCGCCACGACGCTGCGACAGTGCGGCAGGACGGCGCCGAGCTCGTCGGCGGTCTCCAGCGGGTGCGCCGGGTCGGCCGTCCACGCCAGCACCAGTGTCGGGACGTCCAGCGTCGTCAGGGACGACCTGGACGGCAGGTCCGACGACGCCGCGCCGCGCAGCACCGTCGGGAGCAGGCTCGGTGGCACGTCGGGCAGGGTGTCAGGACGCCCACGGGTCGCCGGAGGCTGCGGAGCGCCTGCGCCGGCGGCCATCCAGGCCGCCACGCCGCTGGACTCGACGAGCCGCGCCGCCCACTCGTACTCCGACGCCTTCGACGCGCGGGTCCGCCAGCCGGTCGGCGGGATCATCAGCGTGAGGGTCGCGAACCTGGCCGGGTCGCCGAGGGCGGCGTGCAGGAGCGTCCCCGTGCCCATGGAGGCCCCGATCCCGTGCACCACTTCCCCACCGAACACGTGTTCGACGAGCAGGTGGAGGTCCTCGGCCAGCTGCGGCCAGCAGTAGTCGCCGATGCGGTCGCGCCCGGTGGACCGACCGTGCCCACGGGCGTCGTAGCGAAGGAGCCGCACGCCCTCGAGCCCACCGGCGACGTCGAGCCCCAGGACCGCCTCGCGATGACGGCTCGACGTGAGGCCGTGCAGCGCCACCACCGCAGGCCCGTCCGCACCGGTCACGTCGAAGTCGAGCGTGGCCCCTGGTACCGCGAACGACGACACGGTGGCTGCTCCTCGTGCTCGGCTCCCCTGACGACCCAGGCTACGACGACCGGGACGCTCCGAGCGCCGGCGCGACCCCACGTGTGACCGAGCCGACACGCGCCTGCCCTGACCGGTGACTCGAGCGGCCTAGAGTGAGCCGCATGCGGCTGACCCATGTGGCCCACCTCCGGCTGCCGTTCGGTCGCATCGTGGGCTACGACCTCGACGTCGGACCCGTCGGCGAGCAGCTGCCGATCTCGTTCGACCAGGCTCGCCACGTGGGCCTGGGCGACCGCGCCGGGTCGTGGATGGCGATCACCTTCCGCCCGCCCGACGTGGACCGCGACACGCTGGCCGCGGCCTGGCTGTCGGTGGTCCGGCGCCACGGCACGCTCCGCACGGTCTTCTCCCCCGCCTCCTCCGACGAGCCCGACGCCGGTCCCACGCTGCACGAGGTCGAGCTGGGGCCCGGGCGGTGGCGGGAGCACCCGGTGGGTCCCGGCACGCGGCTCAGCGACGCGATCCGTGGGGTGCTCGACGAGCACTGCACGCCGTTCTCGTCGCCCTCGCACCGGCTGTGCGTGGTCGAGTCGCACGACCGGCCCACCGTCGTGGTCGCCGCGGACCACGCACACGTCGACATGTGGTCGTTGCTGGTCGTCGTGCGGGACCTGCAGCGCGCGCTCGCCGGAACCCTCGACGACGCGGCTCCGGCGCGACCGTTCGCCGACCACACCGCCGCGCTCGTCGAGCGTGAGCGCGCACCGCAGTCGGTGCGCGAGCGCTGGAACGACATCATCGAGGCGTGCGGCGACACCATGCCGCGCTTCCCGCTCCCGCTGGGCGACGTGGATCGACCGGTTCCCGAGCGGGTCGAGCTGCGTGACGTCCTCGACGTCGACGCGCTCGCCTGGCTGTCGCGAGGGGCGCGCGCCCGCAGCGTGTCGACGCTCGCGCTCGTGACCTCGGCCCTGACCCAGGTCACCCGCGACCTGGCCGACGCTCCCCTGCGCGCCGTGTTCCCGGTCCACAGCCGGTACGAGGACACGTGGCACGACTCGGTCGGCTGGTTCATCACCAACGCCGTCCTCGACTCCCCCGACGCCGACCCCGTGGCGTGCGCCGCGGCCGTGAAGGAGGCCATCGGCCTCGGTTCGTGGCCGCTCGAGGACGTGTTCGCGCCCTGGGGCGGCATGCCGCAGTCGCCGGGGATGTTCGCGATCTCGTGGCTGGACCTGCGGCGGCTGCCGGTGCACGTCGACCACGTCGGGCTCGAGGCGCAGTACGTGAGCGCGGCCGGGCGCACCGACGGCGTCATGGTCTGGTTCGTGCTCGACGAGGCGGGGATGCACCTGCGGTGCCGCTACCCCGACACCGAGCAGGCGCGGGCGAGCGTCGGAGGATGGCTGGACGAGGCCGTCGAGGAGATCCGCCGAGCAGCGCGCGACGCCGGGGCGACGCTGGAGGTCGACGGTGCGCTGCTGCGGGTGGGACGGGCCGAGCGGCACGACGTGCCGGCGATCCTCGCGCTGCTCGCGGACGACCCGATCGGCGCGACGCGCGAGCTGGCCGACGCGACCGCCTACGAGGACGCCTACGACGCCCTGGTGCGCGACCCGTCCCAGCTGCTCGTGGTCGTGCGCGACGGCGACACGGTGGCGGCCACCGCGCAGCTGACCGTCATCCCGGGGCTGTCGCGTGGCGGCGCCACCCGGCTGCAGATCGAGGCCGTGCGCGTGGCGTCACCATGGCGCGGCCGAGGGCTCGGTGGTGCCCTGCTGGAGTGGGCGCACGAGCACGGACGTGCCCGCGGTGCCGTGCTGAGCCAGCTGACGACCGACGCGTCGCGCGTCGACGCCCACCGGTTCTACGAGCGCCTCGGGTACGAGGCGAGCCACCTGGGGCTCAAGCGTCCGCTCTGAGACCGGACCGGCCCTGGGCGGGTCGTGACGGATCGGCGCGAGCGGTGGCGAGCACCGCGAGGCCGCACGCCAGCACCACGAGGCCGAGGCCTGCGACGGCGCCGACCCGCTCCCCCAGCACGACGACACCCAGCACCGTGGCGCAGAGCGGCTCGGCGAGCGTCAGCGTGGCGACGTCGGCGGCGGGCAGGCGTGCGAGTCCCCAGCCGAACAGCAGGTACGCGACCGCCGTGGTGACCACGCCGAGCCACAGCACCAGCAGGACGCCGGCGCCGCTCCAGAGCCACGGACCGGCCAGCAGCACGAGGGCCGGAAGGCTGACGAGGCCGGCCGTGCCGAACAGGACCCCCATGGTGCGGCCCGACGACCATCCGCGGCCGAGCAGCTCCTTCGCCGCGAGCGTGTACAGCGCGTAGGAGGCACCGGCCCCGACGGACCACACCACGGCGGAGCCCGCGACCGCCGACCCCGACGCGAGGCCCGACACCAGCACCACGCCGGCGATGCCGAGAGCCGTCGCCACGCCCCACCGGACGCCGGGCACACGACGACGCAGCACCGCCTCGAGCGCGCCCGTCACGACCGGTGCGGACCCGAGTGCCACGACGGTGCCCACGGCGACGCCGTTGCGGGCCGTGCCCTCGAAGAACGTGGGCTGGTAGGCCACGACTCCCCCGGCGCCGGTGGCGACGACCACCCAGGTCGGCACCCTCGCGCCGGTGTGAGGCGGTGGAGCGACGGCGGTCGCCCGGCCCCGGGACAGCCACGTCGCGCCCAGGGCCAGGAGGGTGCCGCCCAGGGCGATGCGGGCCAGACCCACGGCGACGGGCGACCCGGCCACGTCGGCCAGCTCCTGCGCGGTCCCGGTGGTCGCGAAGCACAGGGCGGCGAGGACGATCGCGCCGACGGCCCGGCCTCGGGGTGCGCCCTCAGGCATCGACGTAGTCGGCCAGGTGCTGCCCGGTCAGACCGGCGCGGGCAGCGACCAGGTCGGCCGGGGTCCCCTCGAAGACCACACGGCCACCTTCGTGGCCCGCGCCCGGACCGAGGTCGATGATCCAGTCGGCGTGCGCCATCACGGCCTGGTGGTGCTCGATCACGACGACCGAGCGGCCGTCGTCGACGAGCCGGTCGAGCAGCCCGAGCAGGTTCTCGACGTCGGCGAGGTGCAGGCCGGTGGTGGGCTCGTCGAGCACGTACACCTCTCCGCCGTCCGACATCTGCGCGGCCAGCTTCAGCCGCTGGCGTTCTCCGCCGGAGAGGGTGGAGAGCGGCTGCCCGAGCGTCAGGTAGCCCAGGCCGACGTCGACGAGGCGCGCGAGGATCTTCTGGGCCGCGGGGACGCGCCCCTCCCCCTCGGCGAAGAACGCCTCCGCCTCGATGATCGACATCTCGTGCACCTCGGCGATGTCCTTGCCCCCGAGGGTGTGCTCGAGCACCTCCGTGCGGAACCGACGCCCTTCGCACTCCTCGCACGGCGACTCGACGGTCGCCATGACGCCCAGCTCGGTGATGATCACGCCGGCGCCGTTGCAGGTGGGGCAGCCGCCCTCGGAGTTGGCGCTGAACAGCGCCGGCTTCACCCCGTTGGCTTTGGCGAACGCCTTGCGGATCGGCTCGAGCAGGCCCGTGTAGGTGGCGGCGTTGCTGCGCCGGGACCCCTTGATGGCGCCCTGGTCGATGACGACGACCCCGTCACGCCCGGCGATCGAGCCGTGCACGAGGGAGCTCTTGCCCGAGCCGGCCACGCCGGTCACGGCGCAGAGCACGCCCAGCGGTACGTCGACGTCGACGCCCTGCAGGTTGTGGGTGTCGGCGCCGCGGACCTCCAGGTGGCCGGAGGGTCGACGGACGGTGTCCTTGACCCGGGTGCGGTCGTCGAGGTGGTGGCCGGTCACGGTGTCGCTGGCCCGCAGGCCGGCGACGTCACCCTCGAAGCAGATGGTCCCCCCGCCGGAGCCGGCTCCGGGTCCGAGGTCGACGACGTGGTCGGCGATGGCGATCGTCTCGGGCTTGTGCTCGACGACGAGCACCGTGTTGCCCTTGTCGCGCAGCTGCACGAGCAGCCGGTTCATCCGCTCGATGTCGTGCGGGTGCAGGCCGATCGTCGGCTCGTCGAAGACGTAGGTGACGTCGGTCAGCGACGACCCGAGGTGCCGGATCATCTTGGTCCGCTGCGCCTCGCCGCCCGACAGCGTGCCGGCGGGGCGCTCCAGCGAGAGGTAGCCCAGGCCGATGTCGGTGAAGGAGTCGAGCAGGTGCTGCAGGCCCTTGAGCAGCGGTGCCACCGACGGCTCGTCCAGCTCGCGCAGCCACTCGGCCAGGTCGCTGACCTGCATCGAGCACAGGTCGGCGATGTTCCTGCCCCGGATGCGCGAGGAGAGTGCCTCGGGCGTGAGCCGGGTGCCGTCGCAGTCGGGGCAGGTCGTGAACGTGACCGCGCGCTCCACGAACCGACGCACGTGCGGCTGCATGGCCTCGAGGTCCTTGCTCAGCATCGACTTCCTGACCTTGGTCAGGACGCCCTCGTAGGTGAGGTTCACCCCGTCGACCTTGATCTTGGTCGGCTCGCCGTGCAGGAGCGTCTGCAGCTGGTCCTGCGTGAACTCCCCCACCGGCGTGTCCATCGGCAGGCCGGCACCGGAGAAGATGCGGCCGTACCAGCCGTCCATGCTGTAGCCGGGGACGAGCAGGGCGCCGTCGGCGAGGGTCTTCTCCGCGTCGTAGATGGCGGTCAGGTCGAAGTCGTTGACCGCCCCCATCCCCTCGCAGCGGGGGCACATGCCGCCGAGGTAGACCTCCTTGCGCGCCACGCGCTTCTCGATCCGGCCGCCCTTCTCGGTCTGCATCACGCCGCTGGCGGTGCGGGTGGGCACGTTGAACGCGAAGGCGGTCGGCGGGCCCACGAACGGGTCGCCGAGGCGGCTGAACAGGATGCGCAGCATCGCGTTGGCGTCGGTGGCGGTGCCGACGGTGGACCGCGGGTTGGCGCCCATGCGTTCCTGGTCGACGATGATCGCCGTCGTCAGCCCCTCGAGGTGGTCCACCTCGGGCCGCGCGAGCGACGGCATGAACCCCTGC
Organism: Aeromicrobium sp. 50.2.37; assembly: GCF_024655735.1. Classification (NCBI taxonomy): domain Bacteria; kingdom Bacillati; phylum Actinomycetota; class Actinomycetes; order Propionibacteriales; family Nocardioidaceae; genus Aeromicrobium; species Aeromicrobium sp. 50.2.37. Next base: position 329,989 of record NZ_JANLGG010000001.1, on the reverse strand, counting down.
AGGAACGCGCTGTAGGTCTCGTTGATGAGGCGCTGGGACTCCGCGGCGATCGTGCCGAACACGAGCGAGCTCTTGCCCGAGCCCGACACCCCGGTGAACACGGTGAGCCGACGCTTGGGCAGGTCGACGCTCACGTCCTGGAGGTTGTTCTCGCGGGCGCCCTGCACGCGGATGACGTCGTGGGTGTCGGCGGTGTGGGCCATGGGGCCCAGGCTAGCGATCCACGGGACCGCCGGACGCCGTCCGCGCCCAGCATCGGAGCCGCGGCGGGCCACCTGGCATCCTCGTGCGGTGAGTACTCCCCACCGTGTGGCCCAGCACGTCGCCCGCGTGCTGCTCGGCGCCTTCCTCGTCCTCGCCGGGGTGGCGCACGTCGTCGCGCGCGAGGAGTTCCGCGCGCAGGTTCCCTCGTGGTTCCCGATCGACGAGGACGTCACCGTGCTCGCGTCGGGTGCGGTGGAGCTGGTCCTCGGCCTCGCGGTGCTGCTGGCCCCGGCAGCACGGCGGCCGCTGGTCGGGCTGCTCGTCGCGACGCTGTTCGTCCTGGTCTTCCCGGGCAACGTCGCGCAGTACGTGGAGGGCGTCGACGCCTTCGGTCTCGACACGGACCGTGCGCGACTCGTCCGCCTGCTCTTCCAGCCGCTGCTGGTGCTGTGGGCGCTGTGGTCCCTCGGAGCCTGGCCACGAGCGGCGCGGTCCGGTCCCGAGCGCGACACGTGACCGCCGCCGTCCGAGCGGCGCGCAACGCCGTCGCCGTCGTCTTCGCCCTCAACGGGTTCATGTTCGCCAGCTGGATGGCGCGGCTCCCCGCGGTCCGCGACGCGCTCGGGCTGTCCCCTGCCCAGCTCGGTCTCCTGCTGCTCGCCATCTCTGCGGGGTCGCTGACCGGCCTCCCGCTCGCCGGAGCCCTGTGCGACCGGTTCGGCGCCGCCCGCGTGGTCGCCGTCTCCGCGGTGGTCGTCGCCGTGGCGCAGACCGCGGCGGCCGCCGGAGCCGAGTCGGGCGTCGCGCTCGCCGCCGCGGTGCCGATGGCCTTCATGGGCTTCGGCATCGGCGCCTGGGACGTGGCGATGAACCTGCACGGTGCCCGGGTCGAGCAGCACATGGGCCGCACGGTGATGCCCCGCTTCCACGCCGGCTTCAGCCTCGGCACCGTGGTCGGTGCGGGGCTGGGCGCCGGTGCCGCGGCGCTGGACCTCGACCTGGTGGTCCACCTCGCGGTCACCAGCGCGATCGGTCTCGTGGGGGCGCTCGCAGCGGTCAGGGCGTTCCTGCCCGGCCACGAGGACCACGGTGAGGATCCGCAGGGCGCCCCCTCGGCGTCGGCCTGGACCGAGCCGCGCACGCTGCTCATCGGCCTGATGGTGCTGGCCCTCGCCTTCACCGAGGGCACGGCCAACGACTGGTTGGCGGTGGCCCTGGTCGACGGCTACGACGTGCCGGACTGGGCCGGCGCGCTCGGCTTCGGTGCCTTCGTCACGGCGATGACGCTGGGCCGGGTGGTGGGCCCGGCGCTGCTCGACCGCCACGGTCGGGTGACGGTGCTCTGGTCGACGATGGCGCTGGCCTTCGTCGGCGTGCTCCTCACCGTGCTGGCGCCCGTCCCCGCGCTCGCGGTCGTCGGCATCCTCCTCTGGGGACTGGGCGCCTCGCTCGGGTTCCCCGTCGGCATGAGCGCCGCGGCCGACGACCCACGCCGCGCCGCGGCCCGGGTCAGCGTGGTCTCCACGATCGGGTACACCGCCTTCCTGGCCGGTCCGCCCCTGGTCGGGTTCGTCGGCGAGCACTCCGGCACGCTCCAGGCGCTGCTCGTGGTGGCCGCCCTGCTGGTCCCGTCGGCGCTCGTCGTTCCTGCTGCGCGGGAGCGCCGCACGCCCTAGCGTGCGGACATGGGTACAGAGGAGGCCGCCCGCGGCGGCGACGACCGGTCCGTCTTCGACCGCTTCGTGGAGTCGGCGGAGTCGGTGGTCACCCGGGCACCGTTCTTCCTGGTGTGCGCCGGCATCGTGGTGGCGTGGGCGGTGAGCCTGCCGCTCTGGGCCGACCTCAAGGCCTGGCAGGTCGCGATCCACACCGTCGCCAGCGTCCAGTCGCTGTTGCTTCTTGCCCTCCTGGAGAACGCCGGACGGCGGGCCGAGGAGGCCTCGCAGGAGAAGCTGAACGTGCTGGCCGAGGCGCTGGCCGACCTGATGGAGTCACGAGCGCGCGACGACGAGCGGCTGGGTGAGTCGGTGCAGCGCCTGCGCGACGCGGTCGGTCTCGAGGACCGGCACTGACGGCTCAGGCCAGCAGGAAGGTCCGCAGCGCCGACACGAAGGCGTCCGGCTTCTCCGAGTGCACCCAGTGGCCGGCGCCCTTGATCGTCGCGAGGCGGGTGCGAGGGAACAGGGTGCGCATGCGGTCGGCGTCGTCGTCGCCGACGTAGTCCGACCGCTCCCCCGCGAGCCAGAGGACGGGCCGGTCGAAGGTCGCGTCGATCCCGGGGAAGCCGCCGATGACCGGCAGGTCCCGGCGCAGGAGGGCCAGGTTCGCCATCCAGCGGAACCCTCCGCCCTCGCTCGGAGGGATCGAGCGCAGGTTCTGCAGGAGGAACCCGCGCACCGTGTCGTTGTCGATCCGACCGCGCAGCCGGTCGTCGGCGTCACCGCGCCGCTCCAGCGTGTCGAGGTCGAGCGAGGCCAGGCTGTCCAGCAGGTGCTCGAACTCCCCGGCACCGTCGCTGGGACCGGGGGCGATGTCGACGACGACGAGTCGGTCCACGAGGTCCGGGTGACGCAGGGCCAGCACCATGGCGACCTTGCCGCCCATGGAGTGCCCCACGACGTGGGTGCGACCGTCCGACGCCCACCCCTCGCGCAGGAACGTCGCCACCTGGTCGGCCACGTCCACGTAGTCGACCGAGTCGGTCCACGCGGAGTGGCCGTGGTTGGGCAGGTCGACGAGGAGCGAGCGCAGCTCCGGCTGCAGCGCCTTCGCCGCCTGCGTGAAGTTGCGGCCCTGGCCGAACAGTCCGTGCAGGAACACGACCCGCTCCCCCGTGTCGCCGACCTCGCGGGCGTAGATGGCGTCGGTCACGGACCCAGGGTAGAGCGACGGTGCGGACCGTCCGCACGTGCCGTCCTAGCGGAGCGCCCGTGCGATCGCGTCGGCCATGAGGTCCATCCAGCGACGCGCCTGGCGCAGGTCCGCCGGGTCGAGGAAGTAGTGGTCCTGACCGGGGACGACGTGGTGCTCCACCGGGACGCCCACCTCGGCGAGACGTCGGGCGTACGCGTCCCCCTCCGTCCGCAGCGCGTCGTGCTCGGCGGTGACGACGAGCGCCGGGGGCAGCCCGTGCAGGTCGTCGGCGAGCAGGGGTGACGCGTACGGCTCGCTGCGACGTGAGGCGTCCTTGAAGTACGTCGCGCGGACGAGCCGGACGGTCCGTTCGCTGATCATCGGGCGCGGCACCGTGGCGGGCTTGCGGGTCGTCGAGACGTCGAGGGACGGCACGCCGAGCAGCTGCAGGCGCGCCGGCTGGTGCCCCTGGTCGCGGGCCTGCAGACAGGCCGACGCGGCGAGGTTCCCCCCGGCGCTGAAGCCGCCGACCACGAGACGGCGCCCGTCGAGCCCCTGCGTCCCCGCGTTCTGGGCGACCCACTCGACCACGTCGTGCGCCTGGTGGTGCGCGACCGGGTACCGGTGTCGCGGTGCCACGTCGTAGTCGACGTTCACCACGGCCGCACCCGTCGTGGCGACGACGTGCCGGGCGAAGAAGTCATCCATCGCCGCGTGCCGCATGAGGAAGGCCCCGCCGTGCAGGTGCACGTAGACGCCGGGCGCCGTCGGTGCGGTCACGGAGCGTGCCGCGTGCCGGCCCGCCGTGGGTCGGTAGACGAAGCAGCGGACCGTCCCGTGCCGGGTGGGCACGCGCCAGGTCTCGGGGTCCTCGACGTCGGCGCCGGAGATCTGCAGGGCATCGCCGTAGCGCACCGTCAACGGTGCGGTGAGGTTCATCAGGAGCGCCGTGGCGTCCGCGTACCAGCCCATGTGAGCCATTCGACACCGCGCTGCGTCCGGATCGGCGCAGGTGCATCATGGGCGTGTGAGGATCACGAGACTCGGACACGCCGCCCTCCTGCTCGAGACGTCGGAGGCGAGAGTGCTCGTCGATCCGGGCGCGTTCAGCCTCGACGCCGCCTTCGAGCTGAGCGACCTGGACGCCGTGGTCGTCACCCACCAGCACCCGGACCACCTGCACCCGGCGCGCGCCGCCGACGTCGTGGCCGCCAGCCCGGGGGCGGTCTTTCTGGCCGATCCCGAGACCGTCGAGCAGCAGGGTGGACCGTGGCGCGCGCACGCCGACGGCGTGGTCACGCAGGTCGGCGACATCACCCTCACGGGCGTCGGTGCGCAGCACGCCACGATCCTGCCCTCGATCCCGGTCGTGGCGAACGTCGGCGTGCTCGTGGAGGGCCCGAGCACCGACGGGGGGACGACGACCCTCTTCCACCCCGGCGACTCCTACGAGTCGACCCCGACCGGGGTCGACCTGCTGGCGCTGCCCCTCAGCGCTCCCTGGGCGAGGATCAGCGACACGGTGGCCTTCCTGTCCGGCGTCGCGCCGCGTGGCTTCCTGCCCATTCACGACGCGACCATCGCCGACGTCGCGTACGACCTGTACTGGAATCACGCCGTGAACCACGGTGGGGTCGACGCCGAGCACGCGCACCGCCTCGCGCCCGGCGACACCCTCGACGCCTGAGGTGGAACGTCCCCTCCTGCGGGCCCTGACGGTCCCGCTGATGCTGCTCGTCGGTGCGCTCGTCACGTTGCAGTCGCGCGTCAACGGCTCGCTCGCCGGCCAGCTCGGGGACGGTCTGCGCGCCGGCGCCCTGGCCGCGGTCGTGAGCTTCGGCAGTGGGTTCCTCGTCCTCACGCTCGTGGTCCTGTCGCACCCGCGCCGACGCGCCGGGCTGCTGCGGGTGCGCGACGCCCTGCGGCTCCGCAGGCTGCGGCCGGTCGAGCTGCTCGGCGGGCTCGGCGGGGCGCTCTTCGTGGCGAGCCAGGGCATCGCCGTCGGCATCATCGGTGTGGCGCTGTTCATCGTGGCGTTCACGGCCGGTCAGTCGGTGGCCTCCCTCGTGGTCGACCACGTGGGGCTCGGACCGGGCGGCCGGCAGGCTGCCTCCCGACCGCGGGCGATCGCGGCCCTGTTCGCCGTCGCCGCGGTCACGGTCAAGGTGCTCGGCGACCTCGACGGCACCGAACTCGGGCTCTCCCTCCTGCTGGCGACCCTGGCGCTGGTGGCCGGCTGCCTGCAGGCGGTGCAGCAGGCGCTGAACGGCCGGGTGTCGGCGGTCGGCGGTCCCCTCGCGACGACGTGGAACAACTTCGTGGTCGGCACGGCCGCCCTCCTCGTGCTGCTCGTGGTGAGCCTGGCCGTCCCCGGCAGGATCGACGGCTTCCCCACGCAGTGGTGGTACTACGTCGGCGGCGTCCTCGGGGTCGGCTTCATCGCCATCTCCGCCGTGGCCGTGCAGATCCACGGGGTCCTCGTGCTGGGGTTGTGCTCGATCGCCGGCCAGGTCGTCGCGGCCGAGGTGGTCGAGGTGGTCGATCCCGACGTCGCGGTGTCTCCGCTGGGCCTGCTCGGCGGGGTGCTGGCCGTGCTCGGCGTGGTCGTGGCGCTCGTCGCACGGCGGCCTGCACGGACGTGACCTGACCGTCGTTGTCTTATCTCACAACTGAGATAGTGTGGTCCGGTGACTTCACGAGACGACTACCTCGCCCGGATCGGCACCCTCATCCGCGACGCGCGTCAGCACAGCGGTCTCACGCAGACCGAGCTGGCCACGCAGCTGCGCACCAGCCAGAGCGCGGTCAACCGGATCGAGAAGGGCCAGCAGAACCTGACCCTCGAGATGATCGCGCGCATCGGCACCGCGCTCGACTCCGAGATCGTCAGCGTCGGCACCTCCGGCCCGAGCCACCTGCGGGTCAAGGGCGGCACGCGGCTCTCGGGCTCGATCGACGTCAAGTCCAGCAAGAACGCCGGTGTGGCGCTGCTCTGCGCGTCGCTGCTCAACGAGGGCACGACGATCCTGCGCAAGGTCGCGCGGATCGAGGAGGTCAACCGGCTCCTGGAGGTGCTGTCCTCCATAGGTGTGCGCACCCGCTGGCTGGGTGACGAGGGCGACCTCGAGCTGGTCGTGCCGGCCGAGCTGGACCTCGCGGCCATGGACGAGGCCGCGGCCCGGCGCACCCGCAGCATCATCATGTTCCTCGGGCCGCTCATGCACCGCGTGGAGCAGTTCGAGCTGCCCTACGCGGGTGGCTGCGACCTCGGCACGCGCACCGTCGAGCCGCACATGACGGCGCTGCGACCGTTCGGGCTCAAGGTCGTGGCCACCGAGGGCAGCTACCACGTCGACGCCGCCCGGGGCGTCGGGCCGGAGCGCCCGATCGTGCTCACCGAGCGCGGCGACACCGTCACCGAGAACGCGCTCCTGGCCGCCGCCCGCTTCGACGGCGTGACCGTGATCCGCAACGCGAGCCCCAACTACATGGTCCAGGACCTCTGCTTCTTCCTCGAGAAGCTCGGCGTCGGCATCGAAGGCATCGGCACCACGACCCTGCGGGTCACTGGCAAGCCGAAGATCAACACGGACGTCGACTACGCGCCGAGCGAGGACCCGATCGAGGCGATGAGCCTGATCGCCGCCGCGATCGTCACGCAGTCCAGCATCACGGTGCGTCGCGTCCCGATCGAGTTCATGGAGATCGAGCTCGCCCTCCTGGAGGAGATGGGACTCCAGTACGACCGGAGCGAGGAGTACCCGGCCGAGAACGGCCAGACCCGTCTCGTCGACATCACCACCCACCCCTCGTCGTTGCGAGCACCGATCGACAAGGTGCACCCGATGCCGTTCCCGGGGCTCAACATCGACAACCTGCCGTTCTTCGCGGTCATCGCCGCAACGGCCGAGGGTCAGACCCTGCTGCACGACTGGGTCTACGAGAACCGTGCGATCTACCTGACCGAGCTCAACAAGCTGGGGGCGCGGGTCAAGCTGCTCGACCCGCACCGCGTCCTGGTCGACGGCCCGACCCACTGGAGCGGGACCGAGATCGTGTGCCCGCCGGCACTGCGTCCGGCCGTCGTTATCCTGCTCGCCATGCTGGCCGCCAAAGGCACCTCGGTGCTGCGCAGCGTGTACGTCATCAACCGTGGCTACGAGGACCTGGCCGAGCGGCTGAACGCGCTCGGCGCGCAGATCGAGACGTTCCGCGACATCTGATCGCGCGGGCGTCCCGCGGACCTCGCGGGCGCTAGCGTGAGGTGGTGTCCAGCCACCCGTACCTCGACGCGCCCCTCCCCCTGGCCCTGGCCCACCGCGGTGGAGCCCTCCTCCCGGTGAACGGGGGCCTGGAGAACACGCTGGCAGCGTTCACCAACGCGGTCGCGCTCGGGTACCGCTACCTCGAGACCGACGTGCACGCCTCGCGGGACGGCGTCGTCTACGCCCTCCACGACGAGCACCTGGGTCGCCTGACCGGGGTCGACACGCCCCTGGCCGACCTGACGGCCGAGGAGGTCGACGCCGTGCGGGTGGTCGGCCAGGAGCCGGTTCCGCGCCTGTCGACCTTGCTGGAGGCCTTCCCGGACGCGCGGTTCAACATCGACGTGAAGTCCGACGCCGCCGTCGTCCCGACGGTCGAGGTCATCCGTGCTGCCGGGGCGCAGGAGCGGGTCTGCCTCGCGTCGTTCTCCGGTCGTCGTCTGGACCACCTCCGGCGGCTCTGCCCCGAGGCCGCTCGCTCGGCCGGGCCGCTCGAGGTCGCGGCGCTGCGGCTGGGCCCCGTCGCGGCCATCCGCCGGCATGCCGCCCGGCGCGGTGTCCACTGCCTGCAGGTGCCGGTGCGCCGGGGACCCGTGACGGTCGTGACGCCGCGATTCGTCCGCCACGCCCACGCGACCGGTCTGCAGGTGCACGTGTGGACCGTCGATGACCCCGACGAGATGCGATATTTGCTCGACATCGGCGTCGACGGCATCGTCACCGACCGTCCCGACGTCCTGCGCGACGTGCTGACCGAACGAGGAGCCTGGCCACGATGAGCAGCACACACCCCGGCGACGCGGTCGCTCGCAGCACCAGCCGGGGCCAGGTCCTGGCGTGGTCCTTCTGGGACTGGGGCTCGGCCGCGTTCAACGCCGTGATCGTGACGTTCGTGTTCTCGGTCTACCTGACCGACGGCGTCGGCAAGGACCTGCCCGGGCCCGTGTCGGCCAGCACCTGGCTGGCGTGGTCGATCGCGGCAGGCTCCCTCGTGATCGCCGTGCTCGCCCCCGTCCTCGGGCAGCGGTCCGACGCGGGTGGGCGGCGCAAGCGCTCCCTGGCCCTGCTCACAGGTGCCGTCGTCGTCCTGATGGCCCTCATGTTCTTCGTGAAGGAGGACTACCACTACCTGTGGCTCGGTCTGCTCCTGATCTCGCTGGGCATCGTGCTGTTCGAGCTGGCGCAGGTCCCCTACTTCGCCATGCTCCGTCAGGTGTCGACCCCCGAGACCGTGGGCCGGGTGTCCGGGCTGGGCTGGGGCTTCGGCTACCTGGGCGGCATCGTGCTGCTGATCATCGTGTTCGTCGGGCTGATCAGTGGCGACGGTGGTCTCCTGGGCGTGACGACCGACGACGGGCTGAACATCCGGCTCGTGGCGATCGTGTCCGCCGTCTGGTTCCTCGTGTTCGCGCTGCCCGTGCTGCTGTTCGTGCCCGAGCTTCCGGCCGAGGCGAGCCCGCTGCCCCGCACCGGCTTCGTCGACTCCTACCGGGTGCTGTTCGCCGAGGTGCGGACCATGTGGCGCGACGACCGCGAGACCCTCAAGTTCCTCATCGCCAGCGCCCTTTACCGCGACGGCCTGGCCGGGGTCTTCACCTTCGGCGCGGTCATCGCCGTGTCCGTGTACGGCTTCACCGACGAGACCGTGATCCCGTTCGGCATCGTGGCCAACGTGGCCGCGGCGGGCGGTGCGATCCTCGCCGGTCGTTTCGACGACCGCAGCGGACCGCGTCGCGTGGTGGTGTTCTCGCTGGTGTCGATGATGGTCGTGGGCACGGTGCTGCTGTTCGTCGAGGGCAGCACCGGGTTCTGGATCTTCGGGTTGCTCCTGTGCCTGTTCGTCGGTCCTGCGCAGTCGGCGTCCCGCACCTACCTGGTGCGGCTGACGGCGGTCGGCAAGGAGGGCCAGAACTTCGGCCTCTACGCCATGACCGGACGCGCCGCGTCGTTCCTGTCCCCCGCGCTCTTCGGGCTCTTCGCCTTCATCGGTGGTGACGACCGGTGGGGCATCGTCGGCATCCTCGTGGTCCTCGCCGCGGGGCTCGCGGCGCTGTTCCTGGTCGCTCCCCAGGTCCGCGACCGGGCACTCGAGGTGCGGTGAGGTCGTACTCAGGGGAATCTCAAGGGGGTGCCCTACGTTGGTACCGATGAGAGGAGTGACCCATGGCTGAACGAGCACTGCGCGGGGCCCGGCTGGGTGCCCAGAGCTTCGAGGACGAGCGCGGGGTCGAGATGGCCCCTCGTCAGGAGATCGAGTACGTCTGCGACGACGGACACACCTTCACGGTGACCATGTCGGTCGAGGCCGAGGTCCCCTACGAGTGGGAGGACCCGAAGACCGGCCGCATCGGCAAGCAGGCCGACGTCGCGGAGCCGGCGAAGAAGGAGGAGAAGGCAGCGCGTACCCACTGGGACATGCTGCTGGAGCGACGCTCGGAGTCCGAGCTCGAGGAGATCCTCACCGAGCGCCTGGAGCTGCTGCGCTCCGGCGAGATCGGTCCGCCGCACCTACACCGCCGCAAGCGCAAGACGGCCTGACGGGCCTCGGGCTCAACCCGACCCGTCCGCGCCCGCCCCGAGACCCCGGTCATGCACCGGGGTCTCGTGCTGTCCGGGTCCGGCGTCACGGGCGCGGGGCAGGGCGGCCCGGGCGAGCGGTCCCACCCGCAGCCGGCGAGGCACCCGGCGTGCGAGGCCCCAGAGGGTCACGCGCCACAACGCCTCGCGCACGATCGCCGAGCTCATCTTGGACCGTCCGAGGGCACGTTCGACGAAGGTGACCGGCACCTCCACGATCCGCAGCCCTGCCGCGTGGACCCGCCGCGTCATGTCGATCTGGAAGCAGTACCCCTGCGAGGCGACGCCCGCGAAGGCGATCCGTCGCAGCGTGTCGGCCCGAAAGGCGCGGAAGCCGGCGGTGGTGTCGTGCACCGGCAGGCCCAGTGCGAGCCGGGCGTACATCGTGCCGCCGCGCGAGATCATCCGTCGGTGCCAGGGCCAGTTGACGACCGAGCCGCCCGGGACCCAGCGCGAACCGATCACGAGGTCGGCGGACGCGACGGCGGCCAGGAGGTCGGGCAGCTCCTCGGGCAGGTGGGAGCCGTCGGCGTCCATCTCCACCAGGACGTCGTACCCGCGGTCGAGGCCCCAGGCGAAGCCGGCCCGGTAGGCGGCCCCGAGCCCGTCCTTGCCCGTGCGGTGGAGCACGTGGACGGCGGGGTCGCGCAGGGCTCGCTCGTCGGCGAGCCGGCCGGTGCCGTCGGGCGAGGCGTCGTCGACCACGAGGACGTCGGCGTCGGGGACGCAGCTGCGGAGCCGCTCCAGGGTCCCGGGCAGGCTCTCCGCCTCGTCGTAGGTCGGCATGATCACGAGGACGGTCACGACGACCTCCGGAGCGCGCGACGGCGGTGCAGGACGCCGAGGACCCACCCCAGCAGGCCGAGTGAGCTCAGCGCCAGCGCGGGCCAGCGGCCGGCGGCGGTGGCCGGGGTCGTCCCGGTGGCCGTGCCGACGTCGGCGATCAGGGTGGCGGGCTCCTCGGTGGGCGCCCGCTCCACCACGCGCCCGTCTGCGTCGACGATGCCGCTGATGCCGTTCGTCGACGGCACGACGACCCAGCGGCCGGTCTCGATCGCGCGGAGCCGGGAGATCTTGAACTGCTGGGCGGGCTGCGACGTGCCGGTGAAGCTGGCGTTGCTGGTCTGGACCACGAGCATCTCGGCCCCGCCGCGCACCGCGTCCTCGACGATGCCGTCGTAGGCGATGTCCCAGCAGATCGTGTCGCCGACCACGACCGACCCGGCCTGCAGGTCGCCCGCCTGGTCCCCCGGCAGCATGTCGCGCGGGATGTCACGGTCGAAGCGCGGGACGAGCCCACCCAGCTCACGACGGAACGGCACGTACTCGCCGTACGGCACGAGCTTGCGCTTCACGTAGACGTCGCCGGGGCCGTCGCCGTTCCACACCACACCGGCGTTGTAGGCGGTGTCGTTCGTCGCGCCGTCGAGGATGGCGCCCACGAGGATGGGAGCGCCGATGCGCTGCACCAGTGACTGGATCCGGGCGCCGAGCGCCTCGTCGGCGTACGGGTCGACGTCGAGCGCGTTCTCCGGCCAGATCACCAGGTCCGGTGCCTGGGTCCTGCCGGACTCCACGGCCGCGGCCAGCCTGCTCGTCTCGGCGAGGTGGAGCTCGCCGATCTCTCCGCGAGGCCACGTGAGGAAGGCGCCCGGTGTGTTGCCCTGGATCGCCGCGATGCGTCGCTCAGGGCCGGGGTCGGCGACCCCCGTCGGCAGGAACAGGCCGCCGACGAGCACGGCGACGACCACGGCCACGGCCGCTGTCCGACGCAGGACGCCGGAGCCGGCGAGCACGACCAGCATGGCCGCGAGCAGGAACAGCAGGGCCGAGGTGCCGGGCATCCCGACGAGGCGAGCGTAGGGGGCGAGGGGGGTGTCGATGGACGTGTGGGCGAGCCGCCCCCACGGGAAGCCGGAGAACGGGAAGCCACCACGCACCTGCTCGCCCAGCACCCAGGCAGCGGCGCCCCACACGGGCCACCAGGGCAGTCGCAGTGCCGCGCGGAGCGGCAGGGCGATGAGGGCCAGCAGCACGGTCTGGGCGAGCACGAGCGCCACGTAGGCCCCGCTGCTGACCGCGTTCATCCACCAGATGAGTGGTGCCATGAAGGCGAGCCCGTAGACCGCGCCCGTGGTCATCACCGCGACCACGCGAGCCTCCCGCTGGCGGCGCAGCACCCAGACGAGCAGGGCCACGCCGACGACCATGGCGTACGGCACCGACCACGGGTCGAAGGCTGCTGCGCTGAGCAGTCCGGAGACGGCCGCCAGCACGGAGGCCAGGTACCACCTCATCGTGCTGACCGGCTCACAGGACCGTGAGCGCACGCGGTGCGTGGTTGAGGACCTCGAGGCCGTCATCGGTGCAGACCGCGATGTCCTCGATGCGGGCGCCGAAGCGCCCCTCGAGGTACACGCCGGGCTCGATGGAGAACGCCATGCCGGGCTCCAGCACGAGGTCGTTGCCCTCGACGATGTAGGGCTCCTCGTGCGTCTCGGTACCGATGCCGTGCCCGGTGCGGTGGATGAACAGGTCACCCAGGCCCGCATCGACGAGGACCTGACGGCCCACGGCGTCGACGGACTCCGCGGTGACGCCCGGTCGTGCGTGCTCGCGCTGGACGCGCTGGGCCTCCTCCAGCACGGCGTACGCCTCGAGGTACTCCGTGGGGGCGCTCCCGCCGGCGAGGTAGTTGCGGGTCGAGTCCGAGCAGTACCCGGCCGCCGTCGTGCCGCCGATGTCGACGACCACGGGGTCGCCCACCTCGATCGTGCGGTCGGAGACCTCGTGGTGGGGCGACGCACCGTTGGGTCCTGACCCGACGATCACGAAGTCGACCTGCGCGTGCCCCTCGTCGATGATCGCGCGGGCGATGTCGGCGCCGACCTCGCGCTCGGTGCGTCCGGGACGCAGCCACTCCCCCATGCGAGCGTGCACGCGGTCGATGGCGGCGCCCGCGTCGCGCAGTGCCGCGATCTCGTCGGTGTCCTTGCGCATGCGCAGCTGGGTGAGCAGGGGGCCGGCGAGGCTCACCCGGGCGAACCGGTCCTGCAGGGCCAGCACGCGCTCGGCCCACATCTGGTTGTCCACCGCCACGGTGGCGTCGGCGGGCAGGAGCGAGGCGACGAGGGCGTACGGATCGTCGGTCTCGCCCCAGGTGGCGATCTCCACGTCGACCCCGGCGGCCTCCGCGGCGGCCCGCTCGAGAGCCGGCACGACGAGGGTCGCGGGCCCTTCGGCGGGCACCACCAGGCAGGTCAGGCGCTCGAGGGGCTTGGCGTGGTACCCGGTCAGGTAGCGCAGGTCGGCGCCGGGCGTGACGAGCACGGCTCCGACGGACTGGGCACGAGCGAGCTCTTGGGCGCGGATCCATCTCGACGTCACCCGGCGAGCCTACGTCGTGGGCCAACGCACGACCGTCGACAGGTGCCCTCACGGCAGTCTTCGCCTAGGGTGAGGCGTACATCACATCGAGGATCGGGGGGTCCCATGCGCAAGATCGTCGCTGCCACAGCAGCCGTCGTCCTGTCCGCCGGGCTCGTCTCCGCGTCACCGGCACTCGCCGGCGGCTCGAAGGGCGAGGTCGACACCACCACGCTGACCAAGGCGGTGCAGGTCAACGGGGTGCTCCAGCACCTGCGCCAGTTGCAGACCATCGCCAACCGCAACGGCGGCAACCGCGCGTCCGGACTGCCCGGCTACGACGCGTCCTCGGCCTACGTCGCCAAGACGCTGCGTGCGGCGGGCTACACCGTGCGCAAGCAGACGTTCACCTTCCCGTTCTTCGCCGAGAACAGCCCGGCCACGCTGACCCAGCTCACGCCGGGTGAGAAGACGCTCGAGACGGCCGTGTTCACGTACTCCGGGTCGGGTTCGGTCACCGGCACGGTCGTGCCGACGAAGGACGTCGTCATCCCGGCCACGCCCGAGCCGAGCAGCACCTCCGGCTGCGAGGCGTCGGACTTCGCGGCGGCCCCCGCGGATCCCGCGATCGCGCTGGTCCAGCGCGGCACCTGCGACTTCGGCGTCAAGGCGGCCAACGCGAAGGCTGCCGGCTACGACGCCGTGATCATCTTCAACGAGGGCAACCCCGAGCGCACCGAGCTCGCCGTGGGCACCTTGGGTGCGCCGGTCGACGTGCCTGTCGTGGGCCTGTCCTACGACGACGCCGTCGCCCTCGTCCAGGACGCACGCTCCGGCGGCGCCACGGCTCGCGTCACGACGGACACCGTGACCGACCTCGAGCGTGAGACGCACAACCTGATCGCCGACTGGCCGAAGCGCACCAAGAACGACGACCAGGTCGTCGTGGTCGGTGCCCACCTGGACTCCGTCCCGGAGGGTGCGGGCATCAACGACAACGGCACCGGCACCGCGGCGATCCTCGAGATCGCCGAGCAGATGGCGAAGACCGGCTACACCAAGAAGGCACAGCGCCCCGTCCGCTTCGCCTTCTGGGGTGCCGAGGAGCTGGGCCTGCTGGGCTCGCAGCACTACGTCGACACGCTGTCCGACACGAACCGTTCGAAGATCTACGCGAACCTGAACTTCGACATGCTGGGCTCGCCCAACTTCGTCCGCCTGGTCTACGACGGGGACGGCTCGGCCTTCGGCGCTGCCGGTCCCGCCGGGTCGGGCCAGATCGAGAAGGTCTTCACGGACTTCTTCGACGGCTCGGGCCTCGAGACCGATCCGACCGCGTTCGACGGTCGCTCCGACTACGGACCGTTCATCCAGTACGGCATCCCGGCCGGCGGCCTGTTCAGCGGTGCCGACGACGTCAAGACGCCGGAGCAGGCCGCGATCTACGGAGGGACGGCGGGCGAGACGCTCGACCAGAACTACCACTCGGCCGCCGACGACATCACCAACATCAACACGACCGTCCTCGGCCAGCTGAGCGACGGGGCGGCGCACGCCACCGCGACGCTCGCGCTGTCGAAGAAGGGCCTCTACGGCGACGCCGCGCGGGCCAAGGTCCGCACGAGCGCCAAGAAGGCTCCGGCCGTCACGAAGGGCCCGCAGGCCCAGCGCTGACATCCAGTGCCCGTGACATCGCCCTCCCGGCCCCGCCAGGAGGGCGTTGTCGCGCGTTCGCGTCGATTCCGATCCGCAGGTCCGAGGTCGGTCTGGAAATCTCCCGCCACGCACGCACATCTCATGGATGCACGGAATGCTTCCCGTGCATTCGTGAGGGAACGATGCGCGGGCCACGGTGTGACGACCCGGCCCGGCTCGAACGGGCAGCCACCCTCACGAACGGCGGGCAGGACGCACCTTGCCGGGTAGGCGCGCCTCGGGCGGGCTCGGGCCCAGCCCAACGGCGAGGTTTCTGGATCTGCCGCGCGAACCCAGTGACGCCCTCCCCCGCGGCTAACCTGGCAGCGTGACCCCGGCCCCTCAGAGACTCCTGCTTCTCGACTCCGCCAGCCTGTACTTCCGCGCCTTCTACGGGGTGCCCGACTCGTTCAAGGCGCCCGACGGCACGGTCGTCAACGCGTTGCGCGGCCTCCTCGACTTCGTCTCGACCCTCGTCGACCAGCACCACCCCGACGCCGTCGTGGCGTGCTGGGACGACGACTGGCGTCCGCAGTGGCGGGTCGACCTGCTGCCGTCGTACAAGACGCACCGCGTGGCCGAGGCCGCCGACCCCGGCTCAGGCGAGGTGGTGGCGGAGGAGTCGCCGGAGCTCCTGAGCCCGCAGGTCCCCCTCATCGCCGAGGCGTTGGGCATCCTCGGCATCCCCGTGGTCGGCAGGCAGGGCGCCGAGGCCGACGACGTCATCGGCACGCTCGCGCAGGCGTGGGACGGCCCGGTCGACGTGGTCACCGGCGACCGCGACCTGTTCCAGCTCGTCGACGACGACGCGGAGGTGCGCGTGCTCTACACGGCGCGAGGGGTCTCGTCGGCCGACGTGGTCGACGCCGCGTGGATCCGTGCCAAGTACGGCGTGGAGCCGCAGCAGTACGCCGACTTCGCGACCATGCGCGGTGACACGTCCGACGGCATCCCCGGTGTCGCCGGCATCGGCGAGAAGACCGCCGCGACCCTGCTGGGCGAGTTCCACGACCTCGACGGCATCGTCGCGGCCGCCCAGGACCCGGACTCCTCGATCAAGCCGCGGGTCCGGCAGTCGCTGCTGGACACCCGCGAGCTGATCGACGTCATGCGTCAGGTCGTGCGGGTGCGCGACGACGTGTGCAGCACCGACGTCGTGCGGCCGCTCGCCCCGCTGTCCCCCGAGCAGCGCGACGCCCTCGAGGCGTTCGGGGCGCGGTGGGGCCTCGGCGGCGTGCCGGAGCGTCTCGTGGAGGCGCTCAGCCGCTGAGCGAGGAGTAGGCCACCACGCCGCGCCGCAGGCCGTCGAGCGTCTGCCGGGCGGTCGTGCGCAACGGTCCGGGACCGGCGGCGTCGGCGACCTGGGCGACGAGGTCGATGAGCTGCTTCATGGTGCGCACGAAGTCGCCTGCGGCCATGCCGGTGGTCCGCAGGACCTCGTCCAGGGTCGCCCCGCCGACCCACGCAGCGGCGGTCTCCGCGAACCCGAAGTCCGGGGTCGAGAGGAACCTGACCCGGTGCTGACGCTCCAGCGCCTGCAGGTCGGAGCACAGTGAGGCCATCTCGTCGGCGACGTCGAGGGTCGTGCGGTCGGGGAACCGCGGCGCGGGCGGGTCGTCCTTGCGGCTCTCGAAGGTCAGGCCCGACAGGACGGCCGCGAGCTGGCCGGCGTCCAGGCCGTCCCAGACCCCCCGACGCAGGCACTCGCTGACCAGCAGGTCGAGCTCGCTGTAGAGACGCTGGAGCCGCCGGCCGTCGTCGGTCACGACGTCGCCGTCGAGGTAGCCGAGGTCGTCGAGCACCTCGCACACCCGGTCGAACTGACGGGCGACCGTGTTGGTGCGCTGCTCGATGCGACGGCGCTGCTGCTCGGTGTCACGCTCGAGCTTGGTGTACCGCTCGGCCCAGCGGGCGTGAGCCTCACGGTCGGGGCACGCGTGGCACGGGTGCGCCTTCATGGCGGCCCGGAGCTCGGCGACGCGCGGATCGGTGCGGTCGTCCACCACCCGTTCGGTGGGTCGGTCGGCACGGTAGCCGGTGTCCTGCTGCCAGCGCAGGCCCTCGGCGCGGTTGCGCAGGGTCGAGGCGAGGTCGCGACGGGCCTGGGCGTTGCGAGCATTGAACGACTTGGGGATCCGCATGCGGGTGATCGGCTCCACCGGCACCGGGAAGTCGACCGGCCCGAGCCGGCGTGAGTGGCGGCTCGCCGTCAGCACCAGCGGGCGCGGTGCCTCGGCCGAACCCGCGACGCCGGGGTCGAGGACGACCGCGAGACCGGCGAACTTGCCGCCGGGGACGTTGATGACGTCGCCGACCTTCAACCGCGCCAGAGAGGCGACGGCGTCCTGGCGCCGGTCCACCTTGCGCTGACGCGCGCCCGAGGACTCCACGTCCTTGAGGTCGCGGCGCAGTCGCGCGTACTCGAGGAAGTCCCCGAGGTGGCACTGCGCGGCGTCGCGGTACCCGTCGAGGGCGTCGTCGGCCTTCTTGATCTGGCGCACCATCCCGACCACGGCGCGGTCGGCCTGGAACTGGGCGAACGACTGCTCGAGCAGCTCGCCGGCGGGTCGTCGGCCCATCTGGTCGACGAGGTTCACCGCCATGTTGTACGACGGACGGAACGAGGAGTTGAGCGGATAGGTGCGGGTCGACGCGAGTCCGGCGACTTGCCGGGGGTCCAGCTCGGGCTGCCACAGCACCACCCCGTGCCCCTCGACGTCGATGCCGCGGCGCCCGGCGCGGCCGGTGAGCTGGGTGTACTCCCCCGGCGTGACGTTGACGTGGGCCTCACCGTTCCACTTGGTCAGCCGTTCGATCACCACCGAGCGCGCCGGCATGTTGATGCCCAGGGCCAGGGTCTCGGTGGCGAAGACGACCTTGACGAGCCCGTCGCTGAACAGCTGCTCCACGACCTCCTTGAACGCCGGCAGCATGCCCGCGTGGTGGGCCGCGACGCCACGGCCGAGGCCGTCACGCAGCTCGTGGAAGCCGAGCACGTGCAGGTCCTCGTCGGGCAGGTGGGCACACGCCTCGTCGACGCGTGCCTCGATCTCTCGCCGCTCCTCCGGGGTCGTGAGCATCGTGCGGGCGTCGAGCACCTGCTGGACGGCAGCGGCGCAGCCGGCGCGGCTGAACACGAAGACGATGGCGGGGAGCAGGCCTTCCGCGGCCAGCTTGTCGACCGTCTCCACGCGGCTGGGGGTGCGGTGGCGACTCTGCGGACGGCGGTGCCCCTTGGCCGGCCGTCCACGACCTCCGCCCTTGCGCGCCCGGTCGAGCTGCCAGTCCTGCCGGGCCATGCTCTCGAGCTGGCGGTTCACCCGCGCCGGGTCGCCACCGGGCGCCGACTCGGCCTCGTCGTCCTCGAACAGCGGGAACAGCTTGCGACCCACGAGCACGTGCTGGTGGAGCGGGACCGGTCGCCGCTCCTCGACGATGGTGGTGGTGGACCCACGGACCTCGCTGAGCCAATCGCCGAACTCCTCGGCGTTGGAGACCGTGGCCGACAGCGAGATCACGCTGACCGACTCGGGCAGCCCGATGATGACCTCTTCCCACACCGCGCCGCGGAACCGGTCGGCGAGGTAGTGCACCTCGTCCATCACCACGAAGCCGAGCCCGTCGAGCGTGCGCGACCCGGCGTAGAGCATGTTGCGCAGCACCTCGGTGGTCATGACCACCACGGGAGCCTCCCCGTTGACGGTGCTGTCGCCGGTCAGCAGCCCCACGCGGTCGGCACCGTAGCGCTCGACGAGGTCGTGGAACTTCTGGTTCGACAGCGCCTTGATCGGGGTGGTGTAGAAGCACTTGCGCCCCGTCGCGAGGGCGAGGTGCACCGCGAACTCACCGACGAGCGTCTTGCCGGAGCCCGTCGGAGCCGCGACCAGGACCCCGCGCCCGTCCTCGACCTCGTGGCACGCCTCGACCTGGAAGGGGTCGAGGGTGAAGCCGTAGAGACCACGGAACTCGGCGAGGTGGGGGTGGCGACGCGAGGCCGTGGCCTGGGCGAACTTCTCGGCCGGGCTCGTCATGCTCCCCAGCCTACGGATCGCGGCTACGGAACGAGGACGCGCAACGCGGCGGGGCGCACACGGGTCGTCATCGGAAGCGGGCCGAGACGCTCGCCGTCGCCGTACGCGACGATGCCCGGGCACTCCAGGACGGCCTCGCGGACCAGGTGCCGCTCGAACTCCGGGAGATCCACGTGCGTCCCGCGGTACAGCCGCGGGAACACGCGGACGAGCTTCGCCTTGCTGACCGGCCGGATGATGCAGACGTCGAGCAGCCCGTCGTCGAGCACCGCTCCCTCGGCGATCCTCAGTCCCCCGCCGAACGACGGTCCGTTGCCCACGGCCACGAGCATGGCCTCGGTGTCGAGCCGGACGCCGTCGAGGGTCAGCGTGAACGGCAGCGGGGAGAACGCGCGGAGCTCGGCGAGGATCGCGAGGTTGTAGCGCATGTTGCCGCGGGGCCAGCGCATCGCGTTGGCGCGCTCGTTGACCTTGGAGTCGAACCCCGACGCCACGACGGTGACGACCGGCCCGTGGTCGGTGTCCGCGAGGTCGATCGTGCGCGTGCGGCCCGACAGGACGACGTCGAGCGCGGCGTCGGCGTCCCCCACCGGGATCCCGAGGGACCGTGCGGTGTCGTTGCCGGTGCCGGCGGGCAGCAGGCCGATGGTGACGTCGGCCGCGGTGAGCGCGGGCAACACGTCGTGCAGCAGGCCGTCACCTCCGACGACGAGCACGAGCTCGGCGCCCGCGTCGACCTCGGCCGCGACGGCAGCACGTGCCTGGGCGCCGTCGGCGCTGTGCACCCGCACCACGTCGTGTCCGGCGCGGGACAGACGCTCCCCCGCGTCCCGCGCGATCTGCTCGCCGCGCTGCTTGCCCGAGACCGGGTTCACGACGAGCGTCACGAGCATGGCCGCAGCCTAGACCGCGTGCACCTCAGACGGCAGGAGGTCGGTCCAGCGGGGACGCCTCGTCGTCGTCGACCTCGTCGATCGCGGCGCGTCCGCGGCGACGGTCCGTGATCTTCGTGATCACCTCGGCGATGAGGTACAGGATCGTCATGGGTGCGGCCAGGAAGAGCATGGTGAGCGGGTCGGTGGTGGGCGTGGCGATCGCGGCGAACACGAAGATGCCGATGATCGTCCAGGGCCGCGCCGACGCCAGCTGCTTCGCCGACACGATGCCGAGCCGGTTCAGCATGACCACGACGAGCGGGATCTCGGCGGCGACGCCGAAGACCAGCAGCATCTTGATGATGAAGTCGAAGTACTCGGCCCCGGTCACGAGGCTGCCGAACCCGTCGGGCACGAACCCGATGAGGATCTCCATCGCCTTCGGCAGCACGACGTAGGCCAGGGCGGCGCCACCGACGAACAGCGGGGCGCCCGTGCCGGCGAGGATGGCCGCCCACTTCTTCTCGTGCCGGTGCATCGCCGGCAGGATGAACGCCCACAGCTGCCACAGCCACAGCGGGCTCGAGGCCAGCAGGCCGAAGACCAGCGAGATCTTGAGCTGGAACTGGAACGCGCCGCCGACGCCGGTGATCACCAGCTCGGACTCGATCCCCTGCGTCTGCAGGATCGGGCGCATGTCGTTGTACGGCTGCGTGAGGAAGTCCAGGATCGGGCCGTAGAAGACGAAGCCCAGGATGGTGAAGACGAGGATCGCGAGCACGGCGCGCGTGAGTCGCGTCCGGAGCTCGCGGAGGTGCTCCACGAGCGGCATGGTGCCGCCCGTGGCCCCGGACGGCGTGCCGCTGATCGCGGCCAAGCCCTAGCCCTGCTCGGGCGTGGAGTCGCGGCGCACCGGCTCGGGGCGCACCGTGAGGTCGTCGGCCAGCTGGTCGGGACGCACGGTCGGGTCGGAGGCGGCGGCCGCGTCGGTGTCGTCGCGCTTGTCGTCGCCGTCGTTCAGCTCCTTGACCTCGGACTTGAAGATCCGCAGGGCACGTCCGGACCCGCGGGCGAGCTCGGGGAGCTTGCGGCCGCCGAACAGCAGCAGGACCACGCCGAGGATGAGGAGGATCTCCGTAGGGCCGATCTGCCTGAACATGGGATGTCTCTTTCGTCGGGTGCGGTCTCAACCATCGTACGCGGCGAGTGCTGAACGCGCCGTGTCCATCACCTGTCCGCGCAGTGTGCGTGGCTCGACGACGTGGACCGTGCCGCCGTTGCGCAGCACGAGTCGACGCAGCCAGGCCTCGTCGCCCCCGTACAGGCGCACGCGGCGGCGGCCGTCGACCTCGCCGAGCTCCTCGACCTGGTAGTACTCGGTGAGCCAGTGCGCAGCCGGGTCGAGGTCGAGGACGGCCGACGGGGTCTGGTCGCTCACGGCGAACAGCTCGTCGCCGAGGTCGCGGGTGGTGGTGTCGTGGCGCTCGACCGCCCGGCCGGTGTCGACGGCGCGCGTGATGCGGTCGAGCCGGAAGAACCGGACGTCCTCGGCGCGCAGGCAGTAGGCCTCGAGGTAGGTGTGGCCCTGCCGGGCGAACAGCTGCTGAGGGTCGACCTGACGGGTCGTGACGTCGTCGCGGGAGTCGGTGGCGTAGTCCAGCTCCAGACGGCGGCCGTCGGCCAGTGCGGCGGCCACGGTGTCGCGGATGGCGGGATCGACCTCGGCGACGTGCACGTCGACGGCCTCGACGGCGGTGTCGCCGGCCACGGCGGTCTCCAGCTTGGCCAGGGCGGCGTCGACGATCGGCAGCTGCGGACCGGCGGCCGACGCGCGCAGGGTGCGCAGTGCGGCGACGAGCGCGATGCCCTCGTCGGCGGTCAGGCGCAGGGGTCGGGACAGGAACTCGGCGTCGCGGATGTGGATGACGTCGTCGCCCTCGAGGGCGGCGAGGTCGACGTCGATGAGCTCGCCGGCGTACTCCCCCACCCCGGTGAACATGAGCAGGCGCAGGTCGTCACGGATCTGCTTGGGCGCGACACCGAACTCGCGGGCGACGTCGTGGACCGGCACCCCGTCGTTGCCCTGCAGGTACGGCACGAGCGCGAGCATCCGCACGACCTGCTGCGCGGAGCGGTTCGTCGGACGGCTCACGACGCCGCCCCCGCGGCCTCGAGCACGGCGCGCAGGCGGCCGATCACCTGGTCACGCAGCTCGGGCGGGTCGAGGACGACGACGTCGGGCCCGTACGAGGCGATCTCGGCGGCGAGGTCCCAGCCGGTGGAGAACGGGACGACGAGCTCGTCGCGACCGTCGTCGCCCGGCGTGACGGAGGTGGCGCTGCGCCGCAGGGCGTTCGCCCGGGCCGGCGCGACGCTGAGGCGTGCGGTGCGGTCGGACGGACGGGGGAAGAGGGCGGTGGCGGCCGCGGACACGACATCCTCGGCCGGACGCTCGAACGCGCCGGGCTCGCCGTCGTGCTCGAGGTCCCCGACGACGCGGGAGAGACGGAACATGCGCGGCGAGTCACGGTCGACGTCGTGGCCGACGAGGTACCACCGGCCGCGCCAGGACAGGATCCGCCACGGCAGGACCCGCCGCTGTGTGGCCTCGGCGCCGGGACGGCGGTACTCGAAGCGCACGGGGATCCGACGGGTGGCGGCGTCGAGGGCCGCCTCGAAGGCGGGCTCGTGGGCCGACAGCTTGGGCTCGGCCATGCGCAGCACGTCGGTGTCGACCGCGACACCTGCAGCCTTGAGCTTGACGAGGGCCGACGTGGAGCTGGTGGCGAGGCCGGCGTGCTCCCACACCTGCGCGGCCAGCCCGAGCACGGCGGCCTCCTCGCGGGTGAGGTCGAGGTCGGGCAGCTCGGCGGCGTCGCGTCGGATCCGGTAGCCGGGCTCGTCGTCGAAGTACTTGTCGTTGGTGCCGGTCTCGACGGCGATGCCGAGCTCGCGCAGCTCTTCCTTGTCGCGCTCGAACTTGCGCTCGAAGGCCACCTGGGTCGAGGCGCGGTAGTCCGCGATCGCCTGGCGGATCTGTTCCTTGGACAGGTACTGACGGGTGACGAGCAGGGTGAAGATGAGGTTCATCAACCTCTCGGTCTTGCGGTCGGCCACGCCCCCAGCATGTCAGACGGTCAGGAGGCGTCCAGCAGGTCGATCGCGAAGGTCAGCGTGTCGCCGGGCTCGATGCCGCTGCCCTCCTGCGGGCTGTCGCCGTACGCGGAGTCGGCGGGGCACACCAGGACCACGCGGCTGCCGATCGTCTGGCCGGGCAGGAGGTCCTTCCAGCAGGCGATGACCTGGTCGAGCGAGAACGTCGACGGCGTACCGCGGTCCCAGCTGCTGTCGAACACCTTGCCGTCGGGGTAGACCTGGCCGACGTAGTGCGCCGTGATGCTGGCCCCCTTGGCGACCTTCTCGCCGTCGCCCTTGATCGCGACGTAGGCAGCCGCCTTCTTGGGGTCCTTCGTCACGTCGCCACTGGTCTCGAACCCCGCCGGCTTGTCGTCCTTCAGGGTGATCGAGGGGACGGTCTTGGGCAGCTTCTCGGCCACACCCTTCGCCTCGGTGGGGACCTTGGCGACGATGTCGAACAGGAACACCATGGTGTCGTCGGCCTTGACGCCGAGCGTCTGCTCGGCCTGGTCGCGCGCCTGGCCCTCGGCGAAGCCGTCCTTCGGCGGGATGGCGACCAGCACCCGGCTGCCGACCTTCTGGCCGGTCAGGCCCTTGACGAACCCGGTCAGCACGCTCCCCTCGGTGAGCTGCGTCGTGAGCGGGCTCTCGGCCTTGAACGAGTTGTCGAACTGCTTGCCGGTGCGACCGTTGACGGCCACGTAGTTGAGCTTGACGGTGTCGCCGTCCTCGACCTCGTCGCCGCTGCCCTCGTTGACGACCCGCGTCTGCGTGGAGTCGGTGGTGAAGTCCTCCGGGACCGTGACGCTCGGGTTCTTGCTCGAGCCGACCTCGACGGCGTCGAGGCCCCCACCGGAGCCGGAGCCGCAGCCGACCAGGACGAGGGCGGAGGTCAGGACGATCGCAAGGTTTCGACGCACGGGAGCACTTTCGTCGGGGTGATGGCCTCGATCACCGTAGCCCGGGCGCCCAAGAGGATCCTGAGCGGTGACCGTGCATCGGCCGTGGGGTCGGGCGCTGCGTCACATGCCGTCGATGAGCCGCTGCACGCGGTCGTCGGCGGAGCGGAACGGGTCCTTGCAGAGCACCGTGCGCTGGGCCTGGTCGTTGAGCTTGAGGTGCACCCAGTCGACGGTGAAGTCGCGCCGGCGCTCCTGGGCGCGCTTGATGAAGTCGCCGCGCAGCCGCGCCCGGGTGGTCTGCGGTGGCACCGACTTGGCCTGGAAGACCCCCAGGTCGGTGGTCACCCGCGCGACCGCTCCGCGGTTCTGCAGCAGGTAGAAGATGCCGCGGTCGCGACGGATGTCGTGGTAGGCCAGGTCCAGCTGCGCGATCCGCGGATCTGCCCAGCTCAGGCCGTGCGCCGTGCGGTAGCGGTCGAGCAGGCGGAACTTGATGACCCAGTCGATCTCGCGCTCGACGAGGGACAGGTCCTCGGACTCCACGGCCTTGAGGGTCCGCTCCCACAGGTCCATCGTGCGGTCGATGGTGGGGGTGTGCAGTCCGTGCCGGTCGACGAACTCGGCGGCCTTGCCGAAGTACTCCGCCTGGATCTCCAGGGCGGAGAGCTCACGGCCGTTGGCGAGCTGGACCTTGCGCCGTCCGGTCATGTCGTGGGAGATCTCGCGGATCGCCCGGATCGGGTTCTCCAGCGTCATGTCGCGCATCGTGACGCCCGCCTCGATCATGCGCAGGACCAGGTCGGTGGTGGCGACCTTGAGCAACGTCGTGGTCTCGCTCATGTTGGAGTCGCCGACGATGACGTGCAGCCGGCGGAAGCGTTCGGCGTCGGCGTGCGGCTCGTCGCGGGTGTTGATGATCGGCCGCGACCGGGTGGTGGCGCTCGAGACGCCCTCCCAGATGTGCTCGGCGCGCTGGCTGACCGAGAAGATCGTGCCGCGGGGCGTCTGCTGGACCTTGCCCGCGCCGCAGATGATCTGTCGCGAGACGAGGAACGGGATGAGCACGTCGGCCAGCCGGCTGAACTCGCCGCCTCGTCCGACGAGGTAGTTCTCGTGGCAGCCGTAGGAGTTGCCGGCAGAGTCGGTGTTGTTCTTGAACAGGTAGATGTCGCCGTCCACGCCGTCGTCGGCCAGGCGCTGCTGGGCGTCGAGCATGAGGCCCTCGAGGATCCGCTCCCCCGCGCGGTCGTGCGTGACCAGGTCGATCAGGTCGTCGCACTCGGGGGTGGCGTACTCGGGGTGGCTGCCGACGTCGAGGTACAGCCGTGCGCCGTTGCGGAGGAAGACGTTGCTGCTGCGCCCCCAGGACACCACGCGGCGGAAGAGGTAGCGGGCGACCTCGTCGGGAGAGAGCCTGCGCTGGCCCTTGAACGAGCAGGTGACGCCGTACTCGTTCTCGATCCCGAAGATCCGCCGGTCCATGACGCCAGCCTAGTCGCGGGTGGGTGGCCGCGGGGGTCGACGCACGTGGTCGGGCGCGAGTCGTGGCGCGCCCGTAGGGTCGGCGGCATGGAGCACAGGACGCTTGGCAGGACCGGCCGCGAGGTCTCGGTCGTCGGACTCGGCACGTGGCAGCTCGGAGCGGACTGGGGCGACGTGAGCCGCGACGACGCCCGGGCCGTGCTGGACGCCGCCGTGGACTCGGGAGTGACGTTCCTCGACACGGCCGACGTGTACGGCGACGGACGCAGCGAGCAGGCCATCGCGGACTTCCGGCGAGCGCGTCCCGACCTCGACCTCACGGTGGCCACCAAGATGGGCCGCCGGCTCGACCAGGTGCCCGAGAACTACGTCATGGACAACTTCCGCGCCTGGACCGACCGCTCGCGCAGCAACCTCGGCGTCGACACGCTGGACCTCGTCCAGCTGCACTGCCCCCCGAGCGCGGTCGTGACCGACGACGAGGTGTACGACGCCCTGGACACGCTCGTCTCCGAGGGCGTCATCTCCGCGTACGGCGTGAGCGTCGAGACGTGCGACCAGGCGCTCGCCGCGATCGCGCGACCGGGGGTCGCGACGGTGCAGATCATCCTCAACGCCTTCCGGCTCAAGCCGCTCGACGAGGTCCTCCCTGCTGCGCGGGCGGCCGGCGTCGGCATCGTCGCGCGGGTGCCGCTGGCCAGTGGCCTGCTGAGCGGGCGCTACACGGTCGAGACCACCTTCGCCGAGGACGACCACCGCTCGTACAACCGCCAGGGCGAGGCGTTCGACGTCGGCGAGACCTTCTCGGGCGTCGACTACGAGGTCGGGGTGCAGGCGGCCCGTGAGTTCACCGACCTGGTCCCCCAGGGCGTGACCCCGGCCCAGGCCGCCGTCGCCTGGGTCGTCGCCCAGGAGGACGTGAGCACGGTCATCCCCGGCGCCCGTTCCCCCGAGCAGGCCCGCGCCAACGCGCGCGCCGCCGCCGTCGACGTCGGGCCCGAGCTGCTCGAGGGCGTCCGGCGCATCTACGACACCCGCCTGCGGGAGGCCGTCCACCCCCGCTGGTGAGTCCCAGCGGGGGCGGACGTCGTCGGGGTGCGGCTCAGAGCCCGGGCAGCGGTGCCGGCAGGCTGGGCGCCGGGGCGCCCCGGGTGGCGGGCTGCTCCGCGAACGGGGCACGGTCCTGCGCGCACGTCGCCCCGTCGTCCGGCGCGTCCCCGTCCACCAGGTAGCGCTCGACGACGGAGTCGGCGCACGTGCTGACCCCGAGCGTCGTGTGGCCGTAGCCCTCGACCGTGAGCACGCGGGCGTCCCCGAAGTTCTCGGCGAAGGGTCGGGTGTTCGCGTACGGCGTCGCCGGGTCGAAGCGCGTGCCGATCACCAGGACGTCCGCGGCGGTGGTCTGCGTCCACGGCCCGGTGAAGGCGTCGGCGTCCCGCAGGCCGATCTGCGGGCACTGGACGCCGACCCAGCTGCGGAAGCGTCCGAACCGCGGCGCGAGGCGGTCCTCCCGGTCGGCGAGCACGGGATACGCGGCGGCCGGGAGGGTCGAGCGGGAGTCGACGCACAGCTGCGCCAACGAGCTGCCCAGCGAGGTGTAGCGCTCCTGGGCCGGGGCCAGCTGCCGCTGCAGCGTCGTCGACGGCTCGCCACCGCCCTGGGCGAGGAGCACGAGGAAGTCCGAGAGACCGGCGAACGCGCTCGGCGAGTAGAGCTGGAGGAAGATCGAGGAGATCGCCAGCGAGTAGGTGTACTCGACCGCGGTGCCCTGGACGTCGAGCGTCACGGGCTGCGTCCTCAGCCGCTCGAGGAGCTCGCGGACGACGTCCGAGGGATCACCCAGCGCGTTGAGGGAGCAGCGGTCGCCGGCCTCGCGGCACTGCTCGAGGAACTGGTCGAAGACCTCCTCGGCGGCCGGACCCTGGGCGAGACGTGCGCCGACGGAGCGCGGGTCGCGGTTCGCACCGGAGTAGGCGTCCACGTCGACGGTGCCGTCGAGCACCATCGAGCCGACCCGGTCCGGGAACAGGCGGGCGTAGGTCGCGCCGAGGTAGGTGCCGTAGGAGTAGCCCTGGTAGGCGAGCGCGTCGTCGCCCACGGCACGACGCAGGAGCTCGAGGTCCCGTGCCACGTTCGCGGTGGACGCGTGCCGGATGACGTCACCGGCCTCGTCGCGGCAGGCGCGGGCGATCCGTGCCGACTGGCGGACGAAGGCGCGCTCCTCGGCCCGGGTGATCGGGAACGCCGGGAGACCCTCGAGCGCGGCCGCCTCGTCCGCCGCGTCGTCGTAGCAGAGCGCGGGGTCGGAGAGGCCGACACCGCGCGGGTCGAACCCGACGAGGTCGTACCGCTCGCGCACCCCGGGCGTGACGACGAGGTCGGAGATCTGGTGCAGGGTCGAGACACCCTCGCCGCCGGGGCCGCCGAAGTTGAAGAACAGGCTGCCCTTCCGCGCGTCCGGGTCGCTCGCCGGGAGGCGGGTGAGCGCGACGCTGGTGGTCGCGCCGCGTGGCCGGTCGTAGTCGGTGGGCAGCTCGACGGTGGCGCACTCGAAGCCCGCCGGCGCGCCCGCGCCGCAGGCCCCCCAGTCCAGCGAGGGCGTGGCGATGCGGTCGAGCCGCTCCTGCTCCGAGCCGCTGCGGGCCTGGGCGGGTGCGGTGGTGGTGGCCAGCAGGCCGGCGGTCAGCGTGGCCGCGGTGACGCACGACAGGAGACGTCGCATGGGTTCCCCCCGAGGGATCGATGACGTGACCCCACGACGCTAGGCGCCGCGGTCGGGTCGACGCATCGGTCGCGCGGCCGATCCCGCCTCATCCCTCCGGCGGAGCGCAGGCGTCAGCCGGCGAGGGCCGACGCGATCGTCGCCTCGTCGAGCCGCTTGAACTTGCGCGGCTGCGTGCGGGTGCGGTCGAGCACCGCGGCCTCGAGGTCGCCGGCGGCGATCGAGCGGGCGGGATCGGCGTCGGAGGCCAGGGCCCGGGTGGCGAGGCGCACGGCACCGGCGAGGTCGAGGCCGGCCGTGAAGTGCTGGGTGAGGTGCTCGTCGACCTGGTCGCTCTGGCCGCCCATCACGGCGTGGCCCTGGATGTCGGCCACGGAGCCGTCGTACATGAGCCGGTAGATGGTGTCGGTCTCGACGGAGTCGCCCACCTCGGCGACGAAGATCTCCACCTCGTAGGGCTTCTCGCCACCGGAGGAGAAGATGGTGCCGAGGGTCTGGGCGTAGGCGTTGGCCAGGCCGCGGCCGGTGACGTCGCGCCGGTCGTAGGCGTAGCCGCGCATGTCGGCGAGACGCACGCCCGCGATGCGCAGGTTCTCGAACTCGTTGTACCGTCCGACCGCGGCGAAGCCGATCCGGTCGTAGATCTCGCTGATCTTGTGCAGCGCGCGCGACGGGTTCTCGGCCACGAGCAGGATGCCGTCGGCGTACTGCAGGACGACCACGCTGCGGCCCCGGGCGATGCCCTTGCGCGCGAAGTCGGCCCGATCCTTCATCAGCTGCTCGGGCGAGACGTAGAACGGTGCGGTCATGCTGCTCCTCCGGAGGGGGCGTTCAGGTGAGGGGGGCCGAGGGCCCGTCGGGGCGCGTCATGCGGCCCCCGATGACCGCGTCGGCCACGGCGGCGGTCTCGGTCTCGTCCCAGGCGCGGTAGCCGTCGGCGGTGATCACGCTGACCAGCGGGAAGATCCGCCGGGTCAGGTCGGGCCCGCCCGTGGCGGTGTCGTCGTCCGCGGCGTCGTAGAGCGCCTGGATGACGGCGGTGACCGCGGAGCGCTCGTCCATCTCGGGCGAGTACAGCTTCTTGAGCGAGCCGCGGGCGAACGTCGAGCCCGAGCCGACCGAGTGGAAGGTGCGCTCCTCGTTCTTGTTGCCCGTCACGTCGAAGGCGAAGATGCGTCCGCACTGCTGCACCAGGTCGTAGGCGGCGAAGAGCGGCACGACCGCGAGACCCTGCATCGCCATGCCGAGGTTGCCGCGGATGAGGGCGGCGAGCCGGTTGGCCTTGCCGTCGGTGGAGAGCGTGGCGCCCTCGATCTTCTCGTAGTGCTCGAGCTCGACCTGGAACAGGCGGGTCATCTCGATGGCGATGCCCGCCGTGCCCGCGATGCCGACGCACGAGAACTCGTCGGTGGGGAAGACCTTCTGGATGTCGCGCTGCGCGATGACGTTGCCCATCGTCGCGCGGCGATCGCCGGCCATCACCACACCGCCGTCGAACGTGGCGGCCACGATCGTGGTGCCGTGCGCGACGCCGGCGAGCTCACCGGAGGCGGCGCCGGCCGCACCGGGGAGCATCTCGGGCGACTGCGAGGCCAGGAGATCGGCGAACGAGGTGCCTCCCACCGACCGGTAGCCGTCGGGAAGCATCACGGGGCCGCTCACTGGCCGCCCTTCTGGACGAAGCTGCGCACGAACTCCTCGGCGTTCTCCTCCAGGACGTCGTCGATGTCGCCGAGGATCGAGTCGACGTCGTCGTCGAGCTTCTCCTTGCGGTCGGTGTCCTGGGTGGTGTCGACGTGGGAGGTCTCGACCTGCTCCTCGTCGTCGGAGGACTTGCGCGTGTTCCTGTGCTGCTGCTCGGCCATGCCGTCAGCCTATCCCCCTGGGACCCACACGCCGCTCGAGCTCGGGCCGGTTCGGGCGGCCGGATGCGGGACTCAGCGGCCGGTGATCGCCCGGAACAGCGCCGTGGCGTCGGCGCTGGACTCGAAGAGCCCACCGACGTGGTCGGCCGTGCCGCGGAGGGGCTCCATGGTCGGGATCCGCTGGAGGGACTCGTAGCCCGGCAGGTCCAGGATCACCGAGTCCCACGAGGCTGCGGCGACCTCGGACGCGAAGGTGCTCAAGCAGCGCCCGCGGAAGAACGCCCGGGTGTCGTGCGGCGGCTCCTCGACGGCGCGGACCACCTCGGCGTCGCTGACGATCCGGTCGATCCGTCCGGAGTGCACGAGCCGGTGGTAGATGCCGCGCTCGGCGCGCACGTCGTGGTACTGCAGGTCGACGAGGTGGAGCTTCGCGTGGTCCCAGTCGAGACCGTCGCGCTCGCGGTAGGACTCCAAAAGCGACAGCTTGGCCACCCAGTCGAGCTCGCGGACGCACTCCATCGGGTCGCGGGCGAGACGGGTGAGCACGCTCTCCCAGCGCTGCAGGACGTCGTCGGTCTGCTCGTCGGACCCCTCGCGGGCCACGAAGGCCCGTGCCTGCTCGAGGTAGTGCCACTGCAGGTCGAGGGCGGTGGCCGTGGTGCCGTCCTGCAGCTCGACGAGCGTGGTGAGGGTCGTGTCGTGCGAGATGTCGTGCAGGGCCTTGACCGGCTGCGCCAGGGCGGGAGCCGGGGTCAGGAACCCCGCCTCGAGCATGGCCAGGACGATCGAGGTGGTGCCGTGCTTGAGGTAGATCGACGTCTCGGCCAGGTTCGCGTCGCCGATGATCACGTGCAGACGTCGGTACTTCTTCGGATCGGCGTGCGGCTCGTCGCGCGTGTTCACGATCGGTCGCTTGAGCGTGGTCTCCAGCCCCACGCCGACCTCCATGTAGTCGGCGCGCTGCGAGAGCTGGTAGGCGTGCACGCTGCCGTCCTGGCGCTGCCCGACCCGACCGGCGCCGCAGACGACGGGCCGCGACACGAAGAACGGCGTCAGCTGCGCGACGATCGCGTCGAACGGGACCGCGCGGTCCACGAGGTAGTTCTCGTGGGAGCCGTAGGAGGCACCCTTGTTGTCGATGTTGTTCTTGTAGAGCACGATCGAGCCCGCGCCGGGCACCTGCGCGGCGAGCTCCGCGCCGCGCCGCATCACGAGCTCGCCGGCCTTCTCCCAGACCACGACGTCGCGGGGCGACGTGACCTCCGGCGAGGAGTACTCGGGGTGCGCGTGGTCGACGTACAGGCGGGCGCCGTTGGTCAGGATGATGTTGGCCAGGCCCAGGTCCTCGTCGGTGAGCTGCGTCGGGTCGGCGACCTCACGGCTCAGGTCGAACCCGCGTGCGTCGCGCAGCGGGCTCTCCTCCTCGAAGTCCCAGCGGGCGCGCCGGGTGAGCCCGTGGGCCGCGGCGTAGCTGTTCACGACGTGGGTCGACGCCACCATCGGGTTCGCGTTCGGCTGCCCCTGGACCGCGATGCCGTACTCGACCTCGCTGCCTTGCACGCGTCTCACCGTCATGGCCCCAGCCTAGGCGTCCCCGCCCCACTCCCCCGACGTCCGGCGCCCGGGGCGGACGTCGGCCGGGCCGGGCGCCCGCTCGTCGCCCACCCTTCAACCGTCGGCCACCTCGCGGTGACCGTGACGTCGTCGGCACCCGCGAGGCTCACGGCATGAGGATCGTGATCGTCGCAGAGTCCTTCCTCCCCCAGACCAACGGCGTCGTGCACTCGGTGCTCCGCGTCCTGGACCACCTCGCGGCCCGCGGGGACGAGGTCCTGGTCGTCGCACCCGACGCCGGACCGGACGTCCCCGCGACCGTGGGCGGAGCCCGTGTGGTGACCGTGCCGGCCTGGTCGTTCCCCGGGTACGCCGACGTGCGGGTCGCCACCGGACGCGTCTCCCCGATCACCGCCATCCTGCGGGACTTCCGTCCCGACGTGGTGCACCTCGCGTCGCCGTTCGCCCTGGGCTGGCGAGCGGCCCTGGCCGCCTCGGCGCTGGACCTGCCCGTGGTCGCCGTCTACCAGACCGACGTCCCGACCTACGCGGGTCGGTACGGCGTGCGGGGCGTGGAGAACCTGCTGTGGAAGCGGGTCCGCGACCTGCACGGTCGGGCCGACCTCACGCTGGCCCCGTCGACGGCCACCATCCGGACGCTCGAGGAGCGCGGGGTGGAGCGGCTGCGCCTGTGGCGGCGCGGGGTCGACACCGAGCGCTTCTGCCCGGCACGTCGTGACGAGGCGTGGCGGCGCGAGCTCGCGCCCGGGGGCGAGCGTCTCGTGGGGTACGTGGGCCGTCTCGCGCCCGAGAAGCAGGTCCAGGACCTGGCGATCCTGCAGGACCTGCCCGGCACCCGGATCGTGGTGGTGGGCGACGGGCCGG
Source organism: Aeromicrobium sp. 50.2.37 (assembly GCF_024655735.1). Taxonomy (NCBI): domain Bacteria; kingdom Bacillati; phylum Actinomycetota; class Actinomycetes; order Propionibacteriales; family Nocardioidaceae; genus Aeromicrobium; species Aeromicrobium sp. 50.2.37. Next base: position 297,575 of record NZ_JANLGG010000001.1, on the reverse strand, counting down.
AGCGCGCCCGCCTCGAGCGGGTGCTGCCCGGTGCCCACTTCACCGGCATGCTCCACGGCACGGACCTGGCCGCAGCCGTGGCCGGGCTGGACGTGCTGGTCATTACGAGCGAGACCGAGACCTTCTGCCAGGTGGTCCAGGAGGGCCTCGCCTCCGGCGTCCCGGTCGTCGCCGCCGGCGTCGGCGGCCCGGTCGACCTCGTCGACCACAGCCGCACCGGCTGGCTCTACGAGCCGGGCGACCTCGGTGGTCTCGCCGCGCGGGTGCGTGACCTGACCGGTGACGACGCCAAGCGCGCGGCGTTCGGACGGGCGGCCCGCCGCTCCGTGGAGGGCCGGAGCTGGCAGGCGGTGTGCTCCGAGCTCGTCGGCCACTACGCCGCTGCCATCGAGCAGCACCGCGGCACCGGACCTCACGACATCGGGCGTCTGCACTGGACGACCCGACGCATGGTCAGGAGCTGAGCACCTTCGCCAGGTGGACGCTGTCGTCGTAGGCCGCGTAGAAGCCGAACGCGGGCTCGTCGAGGTACCCGGCCGACCGGTAGAGGGCGATCGCCTCGGGCTGCTGCGTACCGGTCTCCAGCACCAGCCGACGCAGCCCCGCCTCGGCGGCGGTGCGCTCCAGCTCGGCCAGCACGACGCGCGCCAGGCCTCGCCGGCGGTAGGCGTCGCGCACGAACATGCGCTTGATCTCCGCGTCGAACTCCCCCTGCGGTCCGCCGCGACGCCAGCCGCCCATCGCCGCCGCCTCACCCTCGAGCTCCAGCACCAGGAAGAGCCCGCGCGGGGGCACGAAGTGCTGGTCCTCGATCGGCGAGATGTCGCCGCTGCCGCCGTACAGCCGGCCGTACTCGGCCTGGACCTCGGTGGTCATCGCGACGACGTCGGGATCGGCGTACCGGGCACGACGCAGCAGCGGCCGGTCCGAGGGACCGGCCGCGCTGCGCTCCCCGGGTCCTGCGCTCAGAGGTACTGCCCCGTGTTCGCGACCGTGTCGATCGAACGGCCCGGCTCGTTGCCACCCTTGCCCGTGATCAGGGTGCGGATGAAGACGATGCGCTCGCCCTTCTTGCCGGAGATGCGGGCCCAGTCGTCGGGGTTCGTGGTGTTCGGGAGGTCCTCGTTCTCCTTGAACTCGTCGAGGCAGGCCTGCAGCATGTGCTGGACGCGCAAGCCCTTCTGGCCGGTCTCGAGCAGGTCCTTGATCGCCATCTTCTTGGCGCGGTCCACGATGTTCTGGATCATCGCCCCGGAGTTGAAGTCCTTGAAGTACAGGACCTCCTTGTCGCCGTTGGCGTACGTGACCTCGAGGAACTGGTTGTCCTCGGACTCGGTGTACATGGCCTCGACGGTGCGCTGGATCATGCCCTGCGTCGTGGCCGTCCGGTCGCCGCCCCACTCGGCGAGGTCGTCGGGGTGCAGCGGCAGCGTGGGCGTCAGGTACTTGCTGAAGATGTCGCGGGCGGACTCGGCGTCCGGACGCTCGATCTTGATCTTCACGTCGAGGCGTCCCGGGCGCAGGATGGCCGGGTCGATCATGTCCTCGCGGTTGGAGGCGCCGATGACGAGCACGTTCTCCAGGCCCTCGACACCGTCGATCTCGCTCAGCAGCTGCGGGACGATCGTGTTCTCGACGTCGGAGGACACCCCCGAGCCGCGGGTGCGGAACAACGAGTCCATCTCGTCGAAGAAGACGATGACCGGCGTGCCCTCGCTGGCCTTCTCGCGGGCCCGCTGGAAGACGAGCCGGATGTGCCGCTCGGTCTCGCCGACGTACTTGTTGAGCAGCTCCGGTCCCTTGATGTTGAGGAAGAAGGAGCGGCCCTCCTCGCCGGTGCGCTCGGAGACCTTCTTGGCCAGGCTCGCCGCGACGGCCTTGGCGATCATGGTCTTGCCGCAGCCGGGAGGCCCGTACAGGAGGACGCCCTTCGGCGGCTTGAGCTCGTGCTCGACGAAGACCTCGGGGTGCAGGTACGGGAGCTCGACGGCGTCGCGGATCGACTCGATCTGGCTGCGCAGGCCACCGATCGACTCGTAGTCGATGTCGGGGACCTCCTCGAGGACGAGCTCCTCGACCTCGCTCTTGGGGATCCGCTCGTACACGTAGCCGGCGCGGCCGTCGAGCAGCAAGGAGTCACCCGCGCGCAGCTTCATCCCCAGCAGCGAGTCGGCGAGCCGGACGATCTTCTCCTCGTCGGCGTTGCCGAGGACCAGGGCGCGCTCGCCGTCGGCCAGGATCTCCTTGAGCATGACGACCTCGCCGGTCGTCTCGAAGTCCAGCGCCGCGACCACGTTCATGGCCTCGTTGAGGATGACCTCCTGGCCCTTGCGCAGCTCGTCCTTGTCCACGGCCGGGCTGACGGTGACGCGCAGCTTGCGGCCACCGGTGAACACGTCGACCGTCTCGTCGGCGTTGAGCTGGAGGAACGTGCCGAAGCCGGTCGGCGGCTGCGCGAGCCGGTCGACCTCCTCCTTGAGCGTGACGATCTGGTCACGCGCCTCGCGCAGCGTGGACGTGAGCCGCTCGTTCTGCGCGTTGGTCGAGGACAGCCGGGCCTCGAGGTCGGACAGCCGGGAGTCGAGGGAACCTTCCGAGCCCAACCGGCGCCGGAGGTGCTCGACCTCCGCGCGCAGGTACGCCAGCTCGTGGTCCGATCCACCGGGGTTCTCGTTCACGATCGCCACCTCCTGCTCGTCGAGTTCGACCCTAGCCGAGATCAGGTTGCACCAAGGGTCGACCGAGCGCGCGGCGGATGACGATCCGGTTTCGTCGGGCCGGTTTCGTCGAGCCGGTTTCGTCGGGCCGGTCTCGTCGGGCCGGTGGTGCCCGACGTGCTCAGTCGGACATGCCGGCCGGTCGGGGTCCGTCGTAGTCGGGTCCGTAGGCCCCCGGTGCGGGGCGACGGGTCTTCTCCAGGGCCGGGTGGCCGGGCGCCATGCGCCGTGCGGTGACCAGGAAGGCGGTGTGCCCGACCATGCGGTGGTCGGGGCGCACGGCGAGCCCCTCGAGGTGCCAGCCGCGCTGCATCGTCTCCCAGGCCGTCGGCTCGGTGAAGCCGCCGTCGGCACGCAGGGTCTCCACGAAGCGCGACAGCTGCGTGGTGGTGGCCACGTAGGCGCACACGAGACCACCGGGGACCAGACGCTCGGCCGCGAGCGGGACGCACGACCACGGGTCGACCATGTCGAGCACGAGCCGGTCGACCTCCGGCTCGGCCATGACCTCGCGCACGTCGCCTACGGTGAGCGTCCACTGCGGAAGGTCCGGGCCCCCGATCTGCTCGACGTTCTGGCGTGCCGTCTCGGCGAACTCCTCACGGATCTCGTACGAGCCCAGGTGCCCGTCCGGTCCGATCGCCCTGAGGAGGTAGGCCGTCAGGCTGCCGGAGCCGGCGCCGGCCTCCACGACCCGCGCTCCCGGGAAGATGTCGGCCATCGTGACGATGTGGGCGGCGTCCTTGGGGTAGATGATCGCGGCGCCGCGCGGCATCGAGACCACGTACTCCGACAGCAACGGACGGAACACCTGGTACTGCCCGTCGAGCGACGACGTGACGACGATCCCCTCGGGCTCGCCGATGATGTCGTCGTGGCGGAGCTGGCCCTTCTTGGTCGAGAACTCGCGCCCGACCTCGAGCCGGATGTTGTGCTTGCGCCCCTTCGCGTCGGAGAGTCGCACCCACTCCCCCTCGACGAACGGTCCACTGCGCATCCAGGTGGTCATGATTCCCTTCGGTAGGCGGTGTCGACGTCCGACGCCAGCAGGATCCCCACCGGGCGGTCGTCGTCGTCGACGAGCAGGTACACGTCGGCGGGGTGGGCGGTCATCGCCCGCAGCAGCGTGGTGCCTCGGGCCCGCACGCTGAGGCGCGGCCACTCCGGCGACACGTCGTCGCCCAGGGGGCGGCCGAGCTCGTCGGCGCGCAGCGCGTTCATGCGTGCCCCGCGGTCGGCGCCGCGCAGCGCGGCCGTGGCTCCCGTCCAGAGGAAGAACGCGACGAAGCCGACGAGGAGCACGTCGATCCACCAGCGGGCGCCCCAGGTGGCGCCCTGGACGGCGCGCACGACCACGAGGACGCCCAGGGCGATTGCTGCCAGACGTCCGATCCACGCGGTCACCACGACGCCCCGACGTTCGGACCCGGTGACCTGCCAGATGATCGCGCGCAGGACCCGACCACCGTCGAGCGGAAGACCCGGGAGCATGTTGAAGGCCGCGACCAGCAGGTTGACCCAGCCGATCGACCACCACAGGTCGCGGGCGACGCCGGTGGAGCCGTCGGCGATCCCGTGGGCGAGCAGACCGATCGCGAGCGACGCGAGGGGACCGACGATCGACGTGACCAGCTCCTGCCACGGCGTGCGGCTCTCCCCCTCGATGGCGGTCTCGCCGCCGAGGAGGTGCAGCGTGACCGTCGGGACCCGCATGCCGAACGACCGGGCGACGGCGAGGTGGGCCAGCTCGTGCACGAGGACCGAGACGTAGAGCGCCAGGACGAACGACGCAGCCACGACGTAGGCGTTGGTGCTGGCCTCGACGGCGAAGCGTGGGGCGAACAGCACGACGAGCACCACGCCCATGACCAGCAGTGACGGGCGGGCGAGCAGGTCCGCGCCGGCCAGCCGGCCGAACCGGACGGTACCCGCTGGACGAGGACTGGACGGGACGCTCACGACGCCAACCTAGCGGGCGGTCCCGCCGTCACGCGGTGGCCCAGAGCTCGCTCAGCGTCGAGACGTCGAGGCCGGCCAGGCTGGGCCGCACGAGGCGACGCGGACCGTCCGGCACCGTCACCATGTGCGGCACCACGAGGACGACGCAGCCTGCGGCGTCCGCCGACGCGGCTCCGGTGGCGGAGTCCTCGATGGCCAGGCACTCGGACGGGTCCACCCCCAGGATCCGGGCGGCCGCCAGGTAGGGCTCGGGATGGGGCTTGCCACGGGTGACCTCGTCGCCGGTCACGACGGCATCGAACGGCAACGCCTCGACGACCGGTGCGGCGATCGAGCGGTACGACATCGTCACGAGGGCCTGGGGCACGCCGGCCTCGGCGAGGGCACGCACGAGCTCGGGGGCACCTGGGCGCCACGGCTGGTCGCGCCGCATCGCCTCGCCGAGCTCGCCCACGAGGTGGTCGACGATCTGCTGGGGCTGGAGCCCCGAGCCGATGCGGGCCTCGATCCGGTGTGCGGCCTCGAGCAGGTCGCTCCCGACGAGGGAGAGGCCGTCCTCCTCGGTCCAGGGGGCACCGTGCCTGGCCGCGAGGGCGGTCTCGGCGGCCATCCAGAGCGGCTCGGTGTCGACGATGGTGCCGTCGAGGTCCCACAGGACGGCGGCTGGTGAGGTCACCGCTCGAGCCTAGGAGATCGAGTGTCGGCGGCCGAACGTAGGTTGTGACCGTCATGCCAGACCTCTTCCCAGCGCCCACAGGGGCCCCGGCCGTCACCACGACGGGCTGGGCCCGCGGTCCGCTGCGGCCGTTCCGGCACCGCCAGTACCGCCCTCTGATCGGGGCCGCTGCCTTCGAGCTCCTGGGCGAGGGCGTGTGGATCATCGCCGTGGTGTGGCAGGTGATCGAGCTCGGGGGCGGTCCGGCGGCTCTCTCCTTCGCCGTCACCGGGTACTCCCTGGGCATGGTCCTCACGGTGCTCGTCGGCGGTGTCGCTGCCGACCGGGTGCCGCAGCGCCGGATCCTCATGACGACGGCCACGGTGCGGATGGTCGTGCTCGCCCTCATCGCGGCCCTCGCGCTGGCCGGCGCCCTCGAGCTGTGGCACCTGGCGGTCGGCGGCGTGGTGCTCGGCATGGCCGTCGGCTTCTACTTCCCCGCCTACAGCGCCCTCCTGCCGGCGATCGTGGAGCCCGAGGACCTCCTGGCGGCCAACGGCGTGGAGGGGTTCCTGCGACCCACGCTCCAGCACGCGGGCGGGCCCGCCATCGCGAGCCTCGTGGTCGCGTCGGCGTCGCCCGCCTGGGCCCTGGTCCTCGTGGCGCTCTGCCAGCTCGGCTGCCTGCTCACGCTCCTGCTGCTGAGACCCGTGGCCCTGCGGCGCGATCCCGCCGCGTTGGGCGACCAGCCCGTCCGGGCCGCGCTCGCGGACCTGCGCGGCGGGGTGCACTACATGGTGACCACGCCGTGGTTCCTGGCGACACTGTTGTTCGCCTGCCTCATGCTCCTCGTCGTGGTCGGTCCCATGGAGGTGCTCATCCCCTTCGTCGTGGAGGGCGCAGGAGGCGATGCCACGGACCACGCCTGGATCCTCGCCGCGTACGGCGTCGGCAGCGCCGTGGCCTCGCTCGGCATGAGCATGCTGCGCCTGCCACGGCGCTACCTGACCGTGATGAACGTCATGTGGGGGGTGGCCTGCCTGCCGCTCCTCGTCGTCGGCCTCACCACGTCGGTGCCCGCCATCGCCGTCGCGATGTTCGTCGTCGGGGTCTTCCTCTCCGCGCCCATGGTCATCTGGGGAACCCTGCTCCAGCGCCGGGTGCCGGCGGACCTGCTCGGAAGGGCCTCGAGCCTGGACTTCTTCGTGTCGCTGCTCCTCGTCCCGGTCTCCATGGCCGTGGCGGGACCTGCCGCCGAGTGGATCGGGCTGCGCGAGGTCTTCCTCGTCGCGGCATTCGTCCCGATCGTGGTGGCGGTGGTGGCGATCGTCGGCGCCCGCATGCCCGCCGACGAGCTGGAACACCCCCTCGGGCCGTGACCTGACGCGGTCCGTTGCGTTCTCGTGGGAGGATGGGAGCGAATCTCCGCGAAGGTCCACGCGAGCCCGCCGCCGGCTGGGGATTCCCACATCAACCCCGACGAGTCCGAGTCCGTGCCTCAGCACGCGGCGCGGGCGTCTCGCAGTGTCGATCGTGGAGGACAGAGCCGACCGTGGAGCAGCGTGTGACCCGACCCCAGGTGTGGCGCCCCGACGCCACCGCGGACCTGACCGCTCGACTGAGCGAGCGGATCCTGGTGCTCGACGGTGCCATGGGCACCGCGATCCAGCGCGACCGTCCCGACGAGGCCGGGTACCGCGGGGAGCGCTTCAAGGACTGGCCGAGCGACGTGGTCGGCAACAACGATCTCCTGACGCTCACCCAGCCCGACATCGTCGCCGGCATCCACCGGGAGTACCTCGAGGCCGGCGCGGACATCATCGAGACCAACACGTTCAACGCCAACGCGATCTCGCTGCGCGACTACGACATGGTCGAGCTCGCCTACGAGCTCAACTACGAGGCCGCCGCGCTCGCGCGTCGTGAGGCCGACGCCGTCGCCGAGGCCACGGGCCGGCCCCGCTACGTCGCGGGCGCCCTCGGACCGACCACACGGACCGCGTCCATCTCGCCCGACGTCAACGACCCCGGCGCCCGCAACGTCTCCTACGCCGAGCTGGTCGACGCCTACGCCGAGGCGACGCGCGCCCTGCTCGACGGCGGCAGCGACCTCGTCTTCATCGAGACCATCTTCGACACCCTGAACGCCCGGGCCGCGATCTTCGCCGTCGAGACGGTGTTCGAGGAGTACGACCGTCGGTGGCCCATCGTCATCTCCGGCACGATCACCGACGCCTCGGGACGCACGTTGTCCGGGCAGACGACGGAGGCCTTCTGGTACTCCGTCCGGCACGCGAAGCCGCTCCTGGTCGGGCTCAACTGTGCCCTCGGCGCGGAGGAGATGCGCCCCTACGTGGCCGAGCTCTCGCGCCTGGCCGACTGCTTCGTGTCCTGCTACCCGAACGCCGGCCTGCCCAACGCCTTCGGCGAGTACGACGAGACGCCGGACCAGACGGCCGCCGTGCTGCGCGAGTTCGCCGAGGCCGGCCTCTACAACCTCGTGGGCGGGTGCTGTGGCACGACGCCCGACCACATCGCGCACATCGCGGCGACGGTCGAGGGCCTGCCCCCGCGGGTGCCCACGACGGTCGATCCCGCGCTGCGGCTCTCCGGGCTCGAGCCGCTCGTCGTGACTCCGGAGTCGCTGTTCGTCAACGTCGGCGAGCGCACCAACATCACGGGGTCGGCACGCTTCCGCAACCTGATCCGTGACGGTGACTACGACACGGCCCTGGCGGTCGCCCTCCAGCAGGTGGAGAACGGCGCGCAGGTCATCGACGTCAACATGGACGAGGGCATGATCGACGGGGTCGCGGCCATGGACCGCTTCCTCAAGCTGGTGGCTGCCGAGCCCGACATCTGCCGCGTCCCGGTCATGGTCGACTCCTCCAAGTGGGAGGTCATCGAGGCCGGTCTGCGGGTCCTGCAGGGCAAGTCGATCGTGAACTCGATCTCCCTCAAGGAGGGCGAGGAGCCGTTCCGCGAGCACGCGCGTCTGTGCCGCAAGTACGGCGCGGCCGTGGTGGTCATGGCCTTCGACGAGGACGGCCAGGCCGACAACCTCGAGCGCCGCAAGCAGATCTGCGAGCGGGCGTACCGGATCCTCGTCGACGAGGTCGGCTTCCCGGCCGAGGACATCATCTTCGACCCGAACGTCTTCGCGGTCGCCACGGGCATCGAGGAGCACGCCGAGTACGGCATCGACTTCATCGAGGGCACGCGCTGGATCAAGCAGAACCTGCCCGGAGCCCTCGTCTCCGGTGGCGTGTCCAACGTGTCGTTCTCGTTCCGTGGCAACAACCCGGTGCGCGAGGCCATCCACGCCGTGTTCCTGTTCCACGCCATCCAGGCCGGCATGGACATGGGCATCGTCAACGCCGGAGCCCTGGTGGTCTACGACCAGGTGGACGAGAAGCTCCGCGACCGGATCGAGGACGTGATCCTCAACCGGCGCGACGACGCCACCGAGCGCCTGCTCGAGATCGCGCAGGACTTCGCCGGCACCGGCGAGAAGGCCGAGGTCGCCAGCGAGGAGTGGCGCTCCCTGCCCATCGGCGAGCGGATCACCCACGCCCTCGTCAAGGGCATCGACGCGCACGTCGAGGCCGACACCGAGGAGCTGCGCGCGCTCATCGAGGAGCGCGGCGGCAAGCCCATCGAGGTCATCGAGGGGCCGCTGATGTCCGGCATGAACGTCGTCGGCGACCTCTTCGGCGCCGGGAAGATGTTCCTGCCCCAGGTGGTCAAGTCGGCCCGGGTCATGAAGAAGGCCGTCGCCTACCTGATCCCGTACATCGAGGCGACCAAGGATGCCGCGGACCAGGGTCGCAGCAACGGCACCGTCATCATGGCCACCGTCAAGGGCGACGTCCACGACATCGGCAAGAACATCGTCGGCGTGGTCCTGCAGTGCAACAACTACGACGTGATCGACCTCGGCGTCATGGTGCCCGTCCAGAAGATCCTCGACGCCGCGCGCGAGCACGACGCCGACGCGATCGGCCTGTCCGGCCTCATCACGCCGTCCCTCGACGAGATGGTCACCGTGGCCGGCGAGATGGAGCGACAGGGCTTCGACGTGCCGCTGCTGATCGGGGGTGCCACGACGTCGCGCGCGCACACAGCCGTCAAGGTCGACGAGCGCTACCACGGCCCGGTGGTGTGGGTGAAGGACGCGTCCCGCTCGGTGCCCGTGGTCGCGTCGCTGCTGTCGGACGAGCAGCGCCCGCCGTTCCTCGAGGCCCTCAAGGACGACTACGACGGCCTGCGCGAGCGCCACGCCGCCCGTCAGGACACCCGCAAGCTCCTGTCGATCGCCGACGCCCGCGCCGCCCGCACGGTCGTCGACTGGTCGGAGTACTCCCCCGCCGAGCCGCAGTGGGAGGTGGGCGTCCCGCACGTGCTCGACGACTACCCGCTCGCGGAGCTGCGCGAGTACATCGACTGGCAGCCGTTCTTCAACGCCTGGGAGATGAAGGGACGCTTCCCCGACATCCTGCACAACCCGGCCACGGGCGAGGTGGCCTCAAAGCTGTACGCGGACGCCCAGGAGATGCTCGACCGGATCATCGAGGAGCGCTGGATCACCGCGCGTGGGGTGGTCGGGATCTTCCCGGCGAACGGAGCGGGTGACGACACCGTCGTCTACACCGACGAGCAGCGTGAGGAGGTCGCCGCGACCCTGCACCACCTGCGTCAGCAGACCGAGCACCGGGCCGGCGTCTCGCACAAGAGCCTGGCGGACTTCGTGGCGCCCGTGGAGACCGGTCTCCCCGACCACGTCGGTGCCTTCGCGGTCACGGCCGGGCACGGCATCGGCGACAAGATCACCGAGTTCAAGGAGGCGCTCGACGACTACAGCGCCATTCTGCTCGAGGCGCTCGCCGACCGACTGGCCGAGGCGTTCGCCGAGCGTCTGCACGAGCGGGTGCGTCGCGAGATCTGGGGCTACCAGCCGCAGGAGTCGCTCGACAGCGACGCCCTCATCGCCGAGAAGTACGTCGGCATCCGCCCGGCGCCCGGCTACCCGGCCTGCCCCGAGCACACCGAGAAGAGCACCCTGTGGGAGCTGCTCGAGGTCGAGAAGCACACCGGGATCGAGCTCACCGAGAGCATGGCCATGTGGCCGGGCGCCTCGGTGAGCGGCTGGTACTTCGCGCACCCGCAGTCGCAGTACTTCGTCGTCGGGCGACTGGGTCGCGACCAGGTGGCCGACTACGCCGAGCGCAAGGGCTGGACCGTCGAGGAGGCCGAGCGCTGGCTCTCGCCGAACCTCGGCTACCGCCCCGACAGCGAGTAGGGCGCGTCGCCGTGCCGCCCACGGCCCGGTGGTCCCTGAGCCTCTCTAAGGGTGGTCCCTGAGCCTGTCGAAGGGTGGTCCCTGAGCCTGACGAAGGGCACCCCCGCCGGGCTGTATGCCGCCCACGGCCCGGCACCCCCGCCGGGCCCGTAGGGTGGTGACGTGCAGTCGATCCCCCCTCTGAACGATCCCTGGATGGTGGCGGCGTTCGAGGGTTGGAACGACGCCGGTGACGCCGCGTCGTCCGTCGTCGACCACCTCGTCGACGAGTGGGACGCGCAGGTCCTGGCCGAGCTCGACCCGGAGGACTACTACGACTTCCAGGTCTCGCGCCCGATCGTCCACCCCGACGAGGACGGCGCGCGGGTGCTGCACTGGCCCACGCCGACGCTGTTCCACGCCCGCCCCCGGTCGTCGGACCGCGACGTCCTGCTCTTCAAGGCGCCCGAGCCGAACTTCCGCTGGAAGGGCTTCTGCTCGACCGTGCTCGGCCTGGCGAGGCTGGCCGGCGTCACCGAGGTGGTCACCCTCGGTGCCCTGCTGGCCGACACGCCGCACACGCGGCCGGTGCCGGTGAGCGGCTCCACCACCGACGCGGTCCTCGCCGAGCGTCTCTCGCTCCGCCCGTCCAGCTACGTCGGACCCGTCGGCATCAACGCGGTCCTGGGCGACGTGGCCTCGTCCGAGGGCCTCCCCGCCATCTCGTTGTGGGCGGCCGTGCCGCACTACGTGGCCGACCCGCCCTGCCCCAAGGCCACCCTCGCGCTGCTCGGCGCCTTGGAGGACGCGGTGGGTGTCGCGCTCCCCCAGGGGTCGCTGGAGGAGATGGCGCAGGCGTGGCAGCACGGCGCTGACGACCTCATGGGCCAGGACCCCGAGATCGCCGAGTACGTCGCGGAGCTGGAGAGCGAGCACACCACCGACGAGCTGCCCGAGGCCAGCGGCGACGCGATCGCGCGCGAGTTCGAGCGGTACCTGCGTCGGCGCAACGTCGACGGCGGGCCGTGAGCGAGCGCCAGCGAACGAAGCATGAGCACCTCACGCCGGTGCTCCCCTATCGTGCTCTTTCCAGGGGAGGGTCGGCGTGAGCGAGGACGCCAAGCTCCGCAAGATCCGTCAGCTGCTGGTGCTGGCCGAGGACCCCGGGGCGACGCCGGCCGAGGCGCAGGCGTGCCGCGACAAGGCCGAGCGGCTCATGGCGCAGTACGGCATCGACGCCGCGCTGCTGGCCAAGGACGGGCACCGAGCCGTCGGGATCGTCGACGCCTTCGTCCGTCTCGACGCGCCGTACGTGCGCGACAAGGCCACCCTCGCCGTGCACGTGGCCCACGCGATGCGCTGCCAGTCGGTGCTGGTGGGTGCCGAGCCCTGCATCTCGGTGCACGTGTTCGGGCTCGAGGCCGACGTCCGGTGCACCGAGATCCTGGTCACCAGCCTGCTGCTCCAGGCCGCCCACGAGCTCGCACGGGTCGAGATCCCGCGCGGCGAGCACGTCGCCGCGTTCAAGCGGTCCTGGTGGCAGGGGTTCTCCCAGGCGGTCTACGTGCGGCTGCGGACCGTCGAGGACGCCGCACGAGCGCAGGCGCAGGCCGAGCGCGCAGACGGCGAGCCCTCGGTCGAGATGGTGCTCGCCGACCGTAGCCACGAGGTCGAGCAGGTCATGCACGACCGCTACGGATCGTTGCGCCGGGCACCCCGGCGTCGCCTGAGCGGCACCGGCATCGACCACGGCTACGCGAGCGGCGAGCGGGCCGACCTGGGCCGCGGCACGTCGCTCACGACCCGCGACTGACCGCAGGACTCAGAGCGCCACGCCGAGCAGCGCGTCGACCGCGGCCCGGACCTCCTGCGAGGCACCGGCGTCGGTGCCGTCGAGCGCGGCCCATGCGTCGACGGCACCGAGCGCACGGGGCGCGTCGAGGTCGTCCGACAGCGCTGCTGCCAGGTCGGCGACGAGCGCGCCGGCCGGAGCCCCGGTCGGACGCTCGACGGCCGTGCGCCAGCGGCGCAGCCTCTCCTCGGCCTGCGTGAGGTCGGCGTCGAACCACTCCCAGTCGCTGCGGTAGTGGTGGGCCAGCAGGGCGAGCCGGACGGCCATGGGGTCGGTGCCGGCTTCGCGCAGAGCCGAGACGAGCACCAGGTTGCCCTTGCTCTTGGACATCTTCTCGCCGTCGAGGCCGACCATGCCGGCGTGCACGAAGGCGCGGGCGAACTCCTCGCCCGTGGCCACGCGAGCCTCCGACGCCGACATCTCGTGGTGCGGGAAGGCGAGGTCGGACCCCCCGCCCTGCACGTCGAAGTCCGTCCCGAGGTGCTGGAGGGCGATCGCGGCGCACTCGATGTGCCAGCCCGGGCGTCCCGGCCCGAGCGGGGACTCCCACGACGGCTCCCCCGGGCGGGGGGCCTGCCACACGAGACAGTCGAGGGGGTCGCGCTTGCCAGCGCGGTCGGGGTCTCCCCCGCGCTCGCCGAAGACGGCCCGCATGCTCGCCTCGTCGAGGTTCGAGATCGAGCCGAAGGCGGCGTCGGCGTGCACGTCGAAGTAGAGGTCGTCGTCGACCCGGTAGACGGACTCGCCGAGGCGGGCGACCAGGTCGGTGACGAGGTCGATGGACTCCACCGCTCCCACGTAATGCTGCGGGGCCCGCATGCGCAGGGCGGTCATGTCGGTGCGGAACAGCTCGGTCTCCCGCTCGGCCAGCGCCTGCCAGTCCTCCCCGGTGGCCTCGGCCCGCTCGAGCAGCGGGTCGTCGACGTCCGTGACGTTCTGGGTGTAGACGACGTCGAGCCCGCGGGCCAGCCACTGGCGCTGCAGCAGGTCGAACGTCAGATAGGTGGCGGCGTGCCCGAGGTGGGTGGCGTCGTAGGGCGTGATGCCACAGACGTACAGCCGGGCCGTGCCCTCGGGAGCGGAGTCCACGAGCGAGCCCGTCCGGGTGTCGTGCAGACGCAGGGTGGGCATCTCGTCCCGGGCCGCTGGATCGATCGTGGGGATCTCGGGACCGGTCCAGGCACGCATGGGTCGAGCGTATCCGTCGGGGCACGAGGCTCGACGTTCGCGTCCTCGTGCGGGACGTCGCCATTTCGAGTTGCCGTCGGGTGTGAGCCTCGTCACTCTGGAGGGACCCGCTTCGAAGGAGCCCCCGATGACCAGCACACCGTCCTCACCCCGCGACCTCAGTGGCCAGACGTCCGGTCCGCAGCCCGTCACCGACTGGACCGACCTCGGGCGCGAGATGTGGGAGTACCTGACCGGGCGCGGTGCCGCCGTGAGCTACGAGCTCAAGGACCTCGAGGTCGAGGTGCCGCGCGACACCGGCCCGGACGCCCCGCGTGCCCTCTGGAAGTTCAACGGCACCGTCAGGGTGACCACGAGCGACGACGAGATGCCCGGCGCGGACCCGGCGCGGGGCTGACGTGAGCGGCCTGCGCGCTCGGGTCGACGTCGAGGTCGCCACGCCCGGGGGCAGACCGGTGACGGCCCAGGTCACGGCCGTGGGCCGGCGCGTCTCGTTCCGCAGCGCCGACCTGGGTGTCTTCGCCGCCGGACGGACCGGCGGTGACTTCCGGACGGTCGCACGTCGTCTGGCCGAGTCCGACGTCGTCCTGGAGATCGCCGACGAGGTCGGCCCCCTCCTGCGCCTGGGCGCCGTCCGCGAGCGCTTCTGGCACAGGCTGGCCACCGGCACATCCCACGTGCAGATCGTGCGCTGGCGTGCCGCCGCGCGGCTCAAGGCACGCGCGGTCACCGGCGCCGGTGACGCTCTCGCGCTCCCGCCCCCCATCGCCTGGCCCGACCTGCCGACGGCGCCGTGGGCGCGGCGACGCGTCACGACCACCCACGACCCGTACGGCGGCGGACACCCTCGCCTCTACCTGTCCGACACCCGCGTCCCGGCCACGGGCCGCGAGGTGAGGGTCCACCACCTGGCTCTGGGCGAGACGACGGTCGGATCGACCGCGGACGCCGACCTGTGCCTCGATGGTGTCAGCGACCTGCAGGCCGTCATCACGCGCACCGACACCGACGAGTACGTGATCGGTGCCCGCGGACGGCAGACGCCGACCTTCGTCAACGGTCGCGAGCTCCCCGTGCAGACGTTGCGGACCGGGTCTCGCATCGAGATGGGCCCGTGGCGCCTGACCTACGTGCGCGACGAGTTCGCCGACCACGGTCGCCCCTTCGGCGGACGCATCGGCGGGGAGCTCGGTCACCAGCGTCCGCAGGACCCGCCCCGCTACCAGCGCTGAACCCTCCCCGGGGTGATCCGCGGCGGGCCGTGCGGCACGTCGCGGAGCGGATCGGCCTCGTGGGGCCAGAATGAGCACGTGATCGTCGACTGCGCCACCTACCGCGACGGTGCCCGTCAGGACACCTCCCACGACGCGGACGCCCTGCGCGAGACCCTCGCGACACTCGGTGAGGGCGAGTTCATCTGGATCGGCATGGCCAATCCCCGTGCCGACGAGCTGAGCCGGGTCGCCAGCGCCCTCGACCTGCACCCGCTCGCCGTGGAGGATGCCCTCGAGGCGCACCAGCGCCCGAAGGTCGAGCGGTACTCCGACCACCTGTTCGCGTCGCTGCGCAGCGTCACCTACAGCGACGACGACATCCGTACGCACGAGGTGAACCTGTTCCTCGGCGGGCACTTCCTGCTGACCGTCCGCCACGGTGGCGAGTCGCTGCGCGAGGCGCGCAAGCGTGCCGAGGCCGTCAGCGACGCGATGTCCCACGGGCCGACCGCAGCCTTCCACGCCGTCATCGACACCATCGTCGACCACTA
Organism: Aeromicrobium sp. 50.2.37; assembly: GCF_024655735.1. Classification (NCBI taxonomy): domain Bacteria; kingdom Bacillati; phylum Actinomycetota; class Actinomycetes; order Propionibacteriales; family Nocardioidaceae; genus Aeromicrobium; species Aeromicrobium sp. 50.2.37. The sequence goes on along the minus strand of NZ_JANLGG010000001.1, from coordinate 282,161 downwards.
CGAGGACGTCGCCCGCGAGCTCGAGCAGGACGTGGAGGAGGTCGAGAGCTCGGTCTTCTCCACCGAGCGGACGAGCGACTCGACGCGCATCTACCGGCTCAAGCGCGAGACGCTCGAGTTCCGTCGCGCGGTGCTGCCGCTGCGCGAACCGGTGCAGCGGTTCGCGAGCGTGGCGGTCCCGGAGGACGCTCGCCCCTACTTCCGCGACATCGCCGACCACCTCGCGAGGGCGGCCGAGGCGATCGACGCGATCGACCACCTGCTCGACAACGCGCTCAACGCCCACTTGGCGCAGCTCTCGGTCCAGCAGAACGAGGACATGCGCAAGCTCACTGCGGGCGCCACGATCTTCGCCGTCCCCACCGCGATCGCCGGGATCTACGGCATGAACTTCGAGCACATGCCCGAGCTCACGTGGACCTACGGCTACCCGCTCTGCCTCGCCCTCATCGGCGGCCTCTGCCTCTACATCTACCGCCGGTTCAAGAAGTCGGGCTGGCTGTAGCGCTCAGGGACCCTTCGGGTCGAGCGTGGGGCGGATCGAGACGGTCTCGAACTGGGCCTCGGGCGGTGCGTCGACGGCGGTGCGGACCGCGGCGGCGATCGTCTCGGGAGCGATCATCCGCTCGGGGCGGCCGCCCTCACGACGTTCGAGGACAGCGCGGCCCATGTCGGTGTCGACGATGCCGGGATGGATCGACACCACCCGCACGCCGTTCTCGCGCTCCTCCTCGCGCAGACAGTCGCCGAACGTGCGCAGCGCGAACTTCGACGCCGAGTACACGCTGTTTCCGGGGGTGGAGAACAGGCCGGCACCGGAGTTGACCAGCACGACCGTGCCGCTCGCCGCACGGAGGGCTGGGAGGGCGCGAGCCGTCAGGTGCGCCACGCCGAAGACGTTGGTCTCGAACACCTGGCGCCAGTCGCCGCGCGAGACCTCCTCGACCGTGCCGTGCTCCGAGATGCCGGCCGCGTGCACGACGACGTCCAGGTGGTCCGGCAGGACGGCGGAGTCCACCGCGTGCTCCTCCGCGACGTCGAGGACGAGCACGGACGCACCCGGAAGGTCGTCGGCGACCCGCTGCAGGCTCTCGCCGCTGCGGCCGACCAGCACGACGTCGTGCGTGCGGGCGAGGTCCTCCGCGACGGCGAGACCGATGCCGCGGGAGGCTCCGGTGACGAGGGCGGTGGGGCGGCTCACGTGGTCCACCTCAGGCCGAGGTCGAGACGCCGGCACCGATGACGCCGAAGGCCAGCAGGGCGAGCACGAGGGTGCCGAGCGCGATCCGGTAGACCACGAACGGGGCGTAGGAGTGCTTGCTCACGTACTGCAGCAGCCAGTGGATGACGGCCAGCCCCACCACGAACGAGACGACGGTGCCCACGAGGGTCGGGCCCCACCCGTAGGCGTTCTCGCCGCCGGGCACGTCCTTGAGCTTGTAGAGGCCGGCGCCCACGACGGCCGGGATGGCCAGGAGGAAGGCGTACCGCGTGGCCGCGGCCCGCTCGTAGCCGAGGACCAGGCCCATGCTGATGGTCGCGCCGGAGCGGGAGACCCCTGGGACGACCGCAGCGGCCTGCGCCAGGCCGAGGGCGATGGCGTGCGTCAGGGTCAGGGACTCGATGGGCCGGGTGCGTCGTCCGACCCGTTCGGCGATGCCGAGCACGATGCCGAGGGCCACGAGCATGGTGGCGATGACCCAGAGGTTCCGGAAGTCGCGGTCGATGAGGTCCTCGAGGGCGAGACCGACGAGCACGATCGGCAGGGACCCGATGATGACGAACCAGCCCATGCGCCACTCCGGCAGGGCCCGCGCGTCGGCCGAGACGAGACCCTTGAGCCAGCCCGTGCCGATCGTCCAGATGTCGCGCCAGAAGTAGAGGACCACCGCCAGCTCGGTGCCGATCTGCACGACCGCGGTGTAGGCGGCGCCGGGATCCTCCCACCCGAGGAATCGCGGAATGATCGCCAGGTGGGCACTGCTCGAGATGGGCAGGAACTCCGTCAGCCCCTGGACGAGACCGAGCACGACAGATCGCAGGACATCCACCCTGCGAGCCTAGACGCCGGGCGCCAGGGGCCCGACTAGGGTGCTGCCATGCAGGAGCGTCACGTCGGTCACTCCGGTCTGCAGGTCTCGCGACTGGGCCTGGGCACCATGACCTTCGGGTCCCAGGTCGACGAGCTCGAGGCCGAGGACCAGCTCACTGCGTTCTTCGAGGCCGGCGGGACCTTCGTCGACACCGCTCCGGTCTACGGCGAGGGCCGGGCCGAGGCGCTCGTGGGCGACCTGCTCGCCAAGCGGGGTGTGCGCGACGAGGTGGTGCTCGCCAGCAAGGCCGTCGTGGGCCTGCGCCGCGGCCAGGTCGTCTCGGACGCCTCCCACGGCCACGTGCTCGCCCAGCTCGACGCCTCCCTGCGTGCGCTGCGGACCGACCACCTCGACCTGTGGCAGCTGCACGCCTGGGATCCGCTCACGCCGTGGGAGGAGACCCTCGCGGCACTGGAGCACGCCGTCTCGAGCGGTCGCGTGCGGTACGTCGGCGTGTCGAACTTCTCCGGGTGGCAGGTCGGCGTGGCCCGGACCTCGGCCACGCGGGCGCTGGGTCCGCTGCTCGTCTCCCACCAGGTCGAGTACTCGCTGCTCAACCGCATGATCGAGGACGAGGTCGTCCCCGCCGCACAGCACCTCGGGCTCGGCACGATCGCCTGGTCCCCGTTGGCGCGCGGGGTGCTGACCGGCAAGTACCGCTCCGGCGTCCCCTCGGACTCCCGCGCCGCTGTCCCGCAGTGGGAGCACTTCATGGCGCCGTACCTGTCGCCGGAGAGCGCGCCCGTCGTCGAGTCCGTCGTCAGGGCGGCCGAGGGACTCGACGTCTCCCCCGCCCACGTGGCCCTGGCCTGGGTGCGGGAACGGCCGACGGTGGCCACCACGCTGCTCGGCGCCCGGACGACGGCACAGCTACGGACGCTGCTCGCGTCCGAGGCCCTCGACCTGCCCGCCGAGATCGTCTCGGCCCTCGACGACGTCTCCGCGCCCCATGCCTGGGAGGACTGACGTGGCCCTGCGCAACGCGACGGTGGAGTACGAGTTCTGGGACTTCGCGCTGCCACGGACGCAGTCGCGATCGGCGGTCTGTCGGCTGCTCACCGACGCGGCCGAGTTCCAGGGCTGGGAGCTGGACCGACTGCGCAAGGATCCCTCGGGGCGGCGCACCATCAGGCTTCGGCGCAAGATCATGCGGGTGCGCGCCACCATCTAATTGATTTATTGCTGGTATTCCAAGATCAGCACATTCTTTTCACGCCTCGCGAGCGTGGTCAGACCAGGTCGAGAAAGCGGTCGAAGACCCGGGAGCCGAATTCGAGGGCGTCGACCGGAACTCTTTCATCGACGCCGTGGAACAGGGCCGTGAAGTCCAGGTCGCCCGGGAGGCGAAGCGGCGTGAAGCCGTAGGACGTCATGCCGAGCTTGTCCCACGCCTTCGCGTCGGTGCCACCCGACATCAGGTAGGGCGCGATGTGTGCGTCGGGGTCCTCGGCGTGCAGCGCGACCGTCATGGCGTCGACCAGGTCGCCGCGGAACGGGTACTCCAGGGCGCGGTCGAGGATGTAGGGCTCCACGCTGACCCGGTCGCCGACGATCTCTTGCACGGCGGGCATGAAGGACTCCGCGTGGCCGGGCAGGTACCGGCCGTCCACGTAGGCGACCGCCTCCCCCGGCACCACGTTGTGCTTGTAGCCGGCCTGCAGCATCGAGGCGTTGGTGGAGTTGCGCAGCCCGGCGCCCAGCATGCGGATCGCCGGACCGACGTGCGCCAGGAGCGCGTCGGGGTCGTTCGCGTCGTCTCCGGTGAGCTCGGCGATCTTGGCCAGGAGCAGCTCCATGGACGGTCCGGGAGTGGCCGGCCACGCGTGCTCCCCGATGGCCACGAGCGCGTGGGCGAGGTGGGTGATCGCGTTGTCGGGCTGGCGCATGGACCCGTGCCCGGCGGTGCCCCTGGCCGTGAGCCGCATCCAGCTGATGCCCTTCTCGCCGGACTCGATCAGGTAGAGGCGCTGGCCGCCGACCTCGATCGAGAAGCCGCCGACCTCGCCGATGGCCTCGGTGCAGCCCTCGAACAGATCGGGGCGGTGCTCCACGAGCCAGTGGGCCCCTTCCCGTCCGCCGGCCTCCTCGTCGGAGGTGAACACGAGCGTGATGGGACGGTCCGGGACGGCGCCCGCACGCTGACGTGCTCGCACCACCGACAGCAGCATGGCGTCGAAGTCCTTCATGTCGACGGCGCCGCGTCCCCACAGGTACCCGTCCTTGACCTCTCCGGCGAAGGGGTCGACCGACCAGTCGTCGGCCTGCGCCGGCACGACGTCGAGGTGCCCGTGCACGAGGAGTCCGTCGCGGCTCGACGTCTGGTCGCCCCATCGGGCGACGACGCTGGCGCGACCGGGCGCGGCCTCGATGATCTCGGACTCGATGCCCACCTCGGCGAGCAGCGTGGCGACGTGCTCGGCTGCCTTGCGCTCGCCGGGGCCCTTCCCGTCGCCGTAGTTCGACGTGTCGAGCCGGATCAGGTCGCGGCAGATGTCGAGCACCTCGGTGTCGACGGCGTACGGCGCTTCAGGAGTCCCCATGCGTCGATCCTAGGTGCGCAGCAGATGGTCGACCACGCGGCCGAAGAGCGCACGGCCGGCGGCCTCCTCGACACCGGCGGCGAACCGCGGGACGCCGAGCCAGTGGGCCTCCTCGCGCCACCGGACACGCGATCCCGACGCCGTCGGCTCGACCGAGAGCTCGGCCCAGCCCTTGACCACGCGGCCACGCTTCTCGATGCGGCAGAAGGTCGGCGGTTCCCACGCCACGATGTCCATGACGTCGTCGAAACCGACCGGTCCCACGCCCGTGCGTGCCACGAACCCGGTGTCGCTCGGCCGGATCCGCGTGAGCGGGACGACTTCGCCGTGACGTTCCCAGTCGGTGAGCCGCGCGAACACGTCGGGCGGTGCCATCGGTACCTCGCGGACGACCTCGAAAGCTCCCACGGCACGATGGTAGGCACCAATGCCGGAAGGGGCACGATGGCCACCACGAACTTCAGCTCGGTCCAGGACGTCACCGAACGTCTGGCCGAGGTCGGCTACCTCGCCTCGGACGCGGTGTCCACGACCGTCTACCTCGCGTCGGTGCTCGGCAAGCCGCTGCTCGTCGAGGGTCCTGCGGGCGTCGGGAAGACCGATCTGGCGCGTGCCGTGGCCGAGTCGCAGGGCGCGGAGCTGGTGCGCCTGCAGTGCTACGAGGGCGTCGACGAAGCCCGTGCCCTCTACGAGTGGAACCACGCCAAGCAGCTGTTGCGCATCACGGCCGGGCGCGACGAGTCCTGGGACGAGGCGCGCACGGACGTCTTCAGCGAGGAGTTCCTCCTCCCCCGGCCGCTGCTGACGGCGATCCGGCGGACGGAGCCCACGGTCCTGCTCGTGGACGAGACCGACAAGGCCGACGTCGAGATCGAGGGCCTGCTCCTCGAGGTCCTGGGTGACTTCCAGGTCACGGTGCCGGAGCTCGGGACGATCCGTGCCACGCGACGGCCGTTCGTGGTGCTCACGTCCAACGCGACCCGGGAGCTGTCCGAGGCGCTGCGCCGACGCTGCCTGTTCCTGCACGTGGACTTCCCCGACGCCGCGCTCGAGCGTCGCATCGTCGCGCTCAAGGCACCCGGCCTCGACGACGCCGTGTCGGAGTCCCTCGTGCGGGTCGTCAACGCCCTGCGCGCGCTGCCGCTGCGCAAGGCGCCGTCGGTCTCGGAGACGATCGACTGGGCGCAGACGCTGCTGGCCCTCGGTGGCCGGCTCGACGACGAGGCGGTCGACCAGACCCTCGGCGTGGTGCTCAAGCATCGCGAGGACATCGACAAGGCGCGCGACGCGCTCGACGTCCGTGCCGTCCTCGAGGCCTGAGCGGTCCCGGGACAGCCGTGTCGAACGACGAGTCGGGAGCGAACCCCGGTCCGGCCGACGGTGAGGACCTGGCCGCCCGCCTGGTGGCCTTCGCCGGTGCCCTGCGGTCGAAGGGGCTGCGCATCGGCACCAGCGAGGTGGTCGACGCCGGCCAGGTGGCCACCGTGCTGGGTCTGCAGGACCGTGCGCTCCTCCGGGAAGGGCTCGCAGCGGCCCTGATGCGGCGCAGCGGCCAGCGCGAGGTGTTCGACATGACCTTCGACCTGTACTTCCCCGCCGGAGTGGGTGTCTCGGCCGCCGTCGAGGAGCACGCGGGTCCCGTGGACGCCCAGGACCTGCGCGACCTGCTGGCCATGGCCCTGGCCGACGGCGACCTGCGAACGCTGGAGCAGGTGGCCGAGCTGGCCGTGGACGCGCTCGGCGTCGTGGGCAGCGCCGGCACGCGGACCGAGGGATGGTCGGCGTTCCAGACCCTCGACCGGTTGGCGCCGCAGACGGCGATCGCCGCGGCGCTCGGGCTCCGCGGGTCCGGGGGGCCGGGGGGCGGGTCAGCGAGTGGGTCCGGGACCGGTCAGGGCTCGGCGGCGCAGCCCCAGGCGCCGGCCGAGGCGCCGTTCACCGACCGGCTCGAGCGCGACGAGGTGCGCCGACTGGTCGAGGCGTTCCGCCAGATGGTGGCCGCGGAGGCGCGGCGACGCACGGCCGAGTCGCGGGGGCGTGACGTCGTGACCCGGCACGCGGTGCGCGCCACGAGCGACCACATCGACTTCCTGAGCGCCAACCGCCAGCAGCTGGAGGAACTGCGCTCGGCCGTCGGTCCCCTGGCCCGGCGGCTCGCCACCCGGCTGTCCGCTCGCCGCCGCGCCGCGCGGCGAGGACGGATCGACGTCCGGCGCACCATGAGGCGCGCCATGGGCACCGGTGGCGTGCCGATCGTCCCCGTGCACGCGCGGCCTCACCCGGGGCGCCCGGAGCTGGTGCTGCTGTGCGACGTCTCCGGGTCGGTGGCCGGCTTCTCCGCCTTCACGATGCTGCTGGTCCGCGCGCTGAGCGACCAGTTCAGCAAGGTCAAGGTGTTCGCCTTCGTGAACGCCACGGCGGAGGTCACCGACATCGTCAAGGACGGCGGAGACCTTGCCGATCGCATCACGCAGGAGGCACGCGTGACCTCGTGGCACACCTCGAGCGACTACGGCGAGGCGTTCGCCGACTTCGCCACGACCCACCTGGAGGCCGTCGGGCCACGGACGAGCGTGCTCATCCTGGGGGACGCCCGCAACAACAACCAGCCCTTGGGACTTCCGGCCCTGTCCGCCGTGGTCGACCGCGCGCGACGCACGTTCTGGCTCAACCCCGAGCACCCGTCCCGCTGGGGTCTCGGCGACTCGGTGGCCCCCGAGTACGCCGAGGTCGTGTCGATGCACGCCTGCAGCACGATCGAGCAGCTCGAGTCCTTCATCGGCCGACTTCTTCCGGCCTGAGTTCTTCACCTCGAGAAACTCGCCCGGGTTTATCCGGGTCCTTTTCCGATGGGTTCTGATATTTGTCGGGACTAAAGTCCCGAAGTGTGATTGAGTCAGCGCAGCGTGGTGGGCGGATGGGAGACCGCAGCACCGCGTCTGGGAGACAACAACAACACACACGAGGTGGCATGCCATGGGAGAACGCACCGTCACCGGGATGTCCGCAGCACGACGGGGATGCGCCGTGCTGATCTCGGGGATCGTCACCGCGGGGGTGCTCGGCACCCCCGCGGTGGGCGGTCAGCTGGACAGCGGCGTGACAGCGGTGTCGCTCGCGACACCGTCGACGTCCGACGTCGTCCGCAACCACGACTTCCGGGACGGTCGGGCGAGCTGGTACCCGAGTCCGGGTGCCAGCCTGGCGGTCCGCCCGTCGGGCAGCGTCAAGGCCCTCGTGCTCTCGAACACCTCCCGGCGCACGCGCTCGATGATCGCCCGCAGCGCCTCCAGCCCGGTCACCTTCGCCGCAGGCACGCGTGTGAAGGTCACGGCCCAGCTGAGGACGAGCATCAAGGCAGGACAGCTGGCGTTGCGGGTCCAGGAGCACGCGCCCACGACTGCGGCGCCGCGTTGGCGCACGACTCCCCTGTACCGCAGCTCGCTGTCCTACCGCACCGTCACCACCACGTTGACGATCGGCAGGGACGGCAGCCGGGTCTCGGTCCGGGCCCTCAACCTCAAGGCGAAGGGGAAGCAGCGACTCTTCGTGCGGTCCCTGCAGGTCTCGGTCGTCGAGCCACCTGCTCCTGTCGAGGAATGGGTCGTGAACCCCGGTTGCTCCCTGGGCCCCGAGGGCTGGACCCCGTCGACCAACGCCAGGGTCGACGCGATCAAGGACGCGGAGCCGGCCTGCGAGATCCAGGCGCGCACCTCGGGCGACGCCTCGGCGACCTCCCGGACGTCATCGGCGCGGGTCGAGGCAGCGGGATCGGTGGTGCACGTGGCGAGCCAGGCTGTCGCGAGCGGGTCCGACGGACCGGTCCGGATGACCCTGCAGGAGGTGGATCACGACGGCTCGGTCGTGCAGTCGGCCACCGGCAACCGCGACTCCGCCGGGGAATGGTCCTGGTTCGGTGCTCAGCTGACGACGCGGCGCGCACAGAGCCGCATCCGACTCGTCTACGGTGGTGCGCTCGCAGCCGGGCAGGCGCTGCGCTTCCGCGCCGCCACGGTCACCGTCACACCGCCGGGCCCGCTGCCGACGCCGACACCCACGCCCACGCCGGCACCCACGCCGACACCCACACCCACACCGACACCCACACCCACGCCGACACCCACGCCGACACCCACGCCGGCGCCCACGACCCCAGCACCCACGACCCCAGCACCCACGACCCCAGCACCCACGACCCCGCCGCCGAGCAGCTCGACCCAGACCTGCAACGACCTCAACTCGCCGTCCAAGCGGACGTTGGCCTTCTCCGACGAGTTCACCGGCACGAGTCTCGATCCCGGCAAGTGGCGGGTGCGGGACAAGACCCACCTGTCCTTCGACGCCGCGTACCTGACGAAGGACGCGATCGACGTATCGGACGGCACGATGACGATCGAGGGCCGACGTCGCAGCAGCGCCGCGACGGTGAGCACCGGCATCAGAGAACGCTGGTACGACACCGGCTACATCGACACGATCGGCAAGTTCTCGCAGAAGTACGGCCGCTGGGAGATGCGCGCCAAGCTGCCGACCGCCCACACGATGACGCGCGGTGTCTGGCCGGCCTTCTGGCTGCGCGGTGACAGGACCAACGGCGAGATCGACATCATGGAGGCGTACGGAGGCGAGTCCATCCAGCGCTGGAACCCAGCGGGTTCGTACACGACGACCCTGTGGGAGGACACCAACCTCGGCAAGCAGCGGGGCGAGTGGTACTCCTGGGCCCACACGAACTGGGCGACCAAGTCGCCCGGCGTGTACTCGGACTTCCACACGTACGGCTTCAACTGGACGCCCGACTGCATGCAGTTCACCTACGACGGCCAGGTGCTGTCGACCATCCCGGTCGAGGACGTGCCCTGGGCCGAGAGCGCGTTCGACAGCCCGTTCAACATCCGTCTGAACATGCAGGTCGGCTCGTCCTACTGGGGCATGCCGGACCAGCAGTACACCAAGGACGCCTTCGACTACGTGGTCGACAGCGTGAAGGTGTACCGCATGAACCCCTGAGCGGCCTCGGCAGCCCAGGTCCCGCCGCCCGGCGGCGTGCGTCGACCCTCTCGGTCCGGGAGGGTCGACGCGCCGCGTCCGGAGCGGACGACGCGCGCCGTGTGGAGCGACCACGCACGATGGCGATGGGCCCGTCCGCCTCCGCGTCGGGTCCTCCCCCACCGAAGGATCTCCGTGACCACTGACGCTCCCGCCCGCCGGGCCCTCGTCGTCGGTGCCTCCGGCATCGTCGGCCAGACCCTCGCCGCGACGCTGGCGGCCGATGGCTGGCAGACCTTCGGCCTCTCGCGCAGTGGCCGTGCGCCCGACGGCGTCACGCCGGTGGCTGCCGACCTCGGCGACCCCGACGGCCTGGTGCGAGCGCTGGAGGGCGTCGACCCGCAGCTCGTCGCCATCACGGCGTGGACGCGACAGGACACCGAGGAGGAGAACATCCGGGTAAACGCGGGTGCCGTGCGACACCTGCTGGCTGCCCTCGCGCCGTCCGGCTCCGTGCAGCACGTGGCCCTCATGACGGGGCTCAAGCACTACCTCGGCCCGTTCGAGGCCTACGGGACGGGCGAGGTCCCGGACACCCCCTTCCGCGAGGAGGAGCCGCGCCTGGACCACCCCAACTTCTACTACGCCCAGGAGGACGAGCTCTTCGCGGCGGCCGAGCGCGATGGCTTCACGTGGAGCGTCCACCGCTCGCACACCGTCCTCGGCTTCGCCACCGGCAACGCCATGAACCTCACGCTCACGGTCGCGGCCTACGCCGCCTTGTGCCGCGAGCTGGGCCTGACCTTCGTCTTCCCCGGGTCGCAGCAGCAGTGGGACGGCCTCACCGACGTGACCGACGCGGACCTGCTCGCGGAGCAGATCGTCTGGGCGGCGACCCACGACGCGGGTCGGGACCAGGCGTTCAACATCGCCAACGGCGACGTCTTCCGGTGGCGGACCCTGTGGCCGCGCATCGCGGATCACTTCGGCGTCCCGTGGGAGGGCTTCGAGGCCGAGCCACGCCCGTTGGAGGTGGCCATGGCCGGCATGGAGGACGCATGGCGCGACCTCGCGGAGAAGCACGGCCTGGCGGAGCCCGACCTTGGCCGTGTGGCCTCCTGGTGGCACACCGACGGCGACCTGGGACGCACGATCGAGTGCGTGACCGACATGAACAAGAGCCGCGCGGCCGGCTTCCTCGGATTCCGCGACACCCGTGAGAGCTTCTTCCACCACCTCGAGCGCTACCGCGAGGCCCGGATCATTCCCTGAGTCGGTCCCGGCGGCTCGTCCGTCGGCGGTCCGCCGACCCTGAGTGCGAGGTCACACGCGAGGGACTGCATGGACCGGGGCGAGGTGGGCACGTCGTCCCCATGACCCACGACAAGGACGACACAGCAGCCGAGGCTCGCGAGGGCCTGCTGGACAACATCGCCGGCAAGGCCAAGGAGGTCGTCGGTGCGGTGACGGGCCGCGACGACCTCGCCGAGGAGGGCCAGCTCCAGCAGGCCGAGGCCGCCCACCGCAAGGACGCCGTGGCCGAGAAGGCCGTCGCCGACGCCAAGCGCGACGGCGCGGCCCAGGAGCTGCGGGAGTCCAACCAGGAGGCCGCGGCGCACCAGGAGGCCGCGAACGACCAGGCCGACGCCGCCCAGCGTGCCGTCGACCGTGAGCGCCAGGAGCAGCACGTCGCCGCCGAGCGCGAGGCGGCGCAGCAGGAGGCGGTCGGGCGTCAGGCCGCCGAGCAGCGCGCCGAGGACGTGGCCGAGACGGCCGTGGGCGACGCCGAGGCACTGGCCGCCGACGCCGCCACCACCGAGCGCCAGGCCGCCGAGGACCGAGCGCGTCTCGAGCGCGAGGCCGATGCCGCCGCACGACAGGCCGCGCAGCTGCGCGACCAGGACCCGAGCCAAGGATGACCATGATCAGCACCCTCATCGCCCTGCCCTACGCAGCAGCACGGCTGCCCCTCACCGTGATCGACCGGGGACTGACGTCGCGCCTGCCGGAGTCGTCGGCCGTTCGCCTGACGGTGGACCGCACGATCGGCACCGCTGACCGCGCGGCCGGGACGCTCCTGCACCACGACGCCCTCGCCGCGCGCGGGACCGCCCGCATCGAGCGGGTCGACGCCCTCGTCGAGGCCGCCCGCCTCCAGAAGCAGGCCGACGAGCGTCGCGCGGCGGCCGAGCGCGTCGCCGCCGACGGTCGCCGCGAGGCCGAGCGGAAGCGTCAGGCGGCTGCCGAGCGCGTCGCCTCCGGCGCCACCGAGGCGACCAAGGCGGAGGAGCAGGGCAAGGAGCAGGCCGCACGAAAGGCCCAGGCCAAGGCGTCGGAGAAGAAGGTCGCCGCCGACGAGGTCGCCGCGCGCCGCACCGAGACGGTCGAGCAGCGCAAGAAGCGCGTCGCCACCGCGGCGGAGGCCAAGAAGAAGGCTGCCCGGACGAAGGCCAAGGCCGGCCTGGGCGAGGCGAAGAAGGCGAAGGACGCCGCGACCGAGGCGCACGCCGACGCCGAGGTGCTGGACGACCTCGTCGAGGCCAAGAAGGACGAGCGCACGCAGGACTGAGCGCGAGCGCGGGCGCCCCTGACGACCACGGTCGCCAGGGGCGCTCGTGCGTGCGGCGCGCAGCGACGTGCAGGATCTGCTCCGAGCCGTAGGCTCGGAGCCTCGCGCCCGATCGGACGCGCCGCATCCGCGGCGACCTCTCGCCGGAGCCGACCACCAGTGAGGGACGCCCATGTGCCGAGTTCTCGCCTACATCGGGCCGGAGGTCCCCGTCGAGAGCCTGCTGCTCACGCCGGAGAACAGTCTGGTCAACCAGTCGCTCGACCCGGAGCGTCACCCGCAGCTCCAGCTGGCCGGGTGGGGGTTCGGCATCTGGAGCGAGCACCTGCTGAAGCCCGACGAGCCCCTGCTCTACCACCGGCCGATGGCGGCGTTCTACGACGACAACGCGCCCGGCATCGTCCCCAGCCTGCAGGCCAGCACGCTGCTGGCCCACGTGCGGGCCGCCGACTACGACGCGAGCTGCGTGCTGGCCGACGAGAACTGCCATCCCTTCTCGTTCGACGGCGCCCCGTGGATCATCGCCCAGAACGGCGACCTGCCAGGCTGGCAGCTCCTTCAGCGTGAGCTGCTGCAGCACTGCAAGGACGAGTTCCTCAGCCAGATGCGCGGAACCACCGACACGGAGTTCCTGTACGTGCTCCTGCTGTCCCTGCTCGGTGACGACAGCGACGACGGCGTGCAGCTCGCGGTGGAGGAGCTGCTGCGACTCGTCGCCAAGGCGATGGAGACCCTCGACCTCCCGGCTCTGACGAAGCTGAAGATGGCGCTCGTCGCACCCGGACGCATCATCGGCGTCAACGCCGGGCTCGGACACCAGGGCGAGACCGCGCCCGAGGGCGACTGGCGCGAGCTGCGCAAGGCCGGACCGGGTACCGACGACTTCGCCCTGTCGATGCTGCTGGAGCCGATGTACCTGTCGACGGGACGCGACTTCGAGCACGATGCCGGGACCTACGGGTTCGGGCAGTACTCGCCCGAGGAGGCGACGTCGGCCATCTTCGCCTCCGAGCCCTTGACCGACGAGGAGGACGACTGGTCCCACCTCGAGTTCGGCCACGTCGTGTTCCTGCGCACGACCGACGAGGGGATCGACCAGGACGTCCGCGCGCTGTCGGTGTAGGGCGACGGCGGGCGGGTCAGACCTCGTGCCCTGCGCCGCCACGTCGGTGCACGGCCCACCCTAGGACGAGCAGGAGCACACTGAGGGCGAGGAAGCCGACGTCCCAGGACGCCGGCCCTCCCAGGTCGTCACGCACGTGGTGGATGCGGAGCAGGTGGTGGTTCACCGTGCCCTCGACGAGGTTGAACGCACCCCAGCCGATCAGCAGCATCCCGGCGTACGTGGCGAGGTCGGGTGACTCCTGGCGACGCGACTCGCGCACGAGGACGAAGGACCCCAGCAGCACGAAGAGCCACGTCACGGCGTGGAAGAACCCGTCAGCGACCGAGTTGAGCTCGAGTCCGGCGAGCGTCGTCGCAGGCTCGCGGTGGGACAGCATGTGGTGCCACTGGAGGATCTGGTGCAGGACGATGCCGTCGACGAAGCCTCCGAACCCGATTCCCATGAGCAGGGAGCCCCACGACGTCCTCCGGCGAGCGGCGGGGCGCGAGGTGGTCGTCATGCGTGGACCGGTACCCGCCCTCGGGGCCGGCAAACGCTGTCCGGGTGCCGGAGCCGACGCTTCTGCGCTCGACACCGTGAGTTCCGCCCCCCACCGGGTACGTGCCGGGTAGCGCCCGCGGTCGCGGGTGCGCGCCAGACGCCGGGACCGGCGTCCTGGACCCAGCCAGCGGAGGTCGAGACCATGGAACTCCAGCAGCTCTTCTCCACCATGGCGGTGGAGCTGAGTCCGCAGACCGACACGGAGGCTCTCGAGAGCATCGGACAGTACGCCTGTCGGGCCGTGGACGCCGACGACTCGGGCATCCTGCTCCTGCGAGCACGCGGACGGATCGAGACGCCGGTCAGCACCTCACGCGTGGTGAACGAGGCGCACGCCCGACAGGCCGAGCTCGACGAGGGACCGTGCCTCGACGTCGTGCGCACCGACACCTCCGTCCTGTTCACCGGTGACGCGGCTCGCGACCCCCGGTGGCCGCAGTGGGGCGCGTACGCCGAGGATCGCGGGTTTCCCAGCTCCCTGAGCGTGCGCCTGGCCGTCGGCGACCGCCGATACGGTTCGCTGAACGTCTACTCCCGGCGCCGCGACGCCTTCACCTCGAGCGACGCCGACACGTTGAGCGTCCTCGGGGCCCATGCGTCCGTGGCCCTGGCCGCGGCGCAGGAGCGTGCGCACCTCATGCGTGCGATCGACAACCGGACGGTCATCGGCCAGGCCCAAGGGGTCCTGATGACGGTCTTCGACATCGACGCCGAGTCCGCGTTCGCCTACCTGACGCGTCTCTCGCAGGGCCGCAACGTCAAGCTCAGCGAGGTGGCGGCCGAGATCGTGGACCAGCGCTCGGAGATCGCGTCCCGTTCGAAGGGCTGACCGGCGTCTCCGGCGCCTCTGGAACGACGAAGGGACCGGCCTGTCGGCCGGTCCCTTCAACGTGTCCGAGGGGGGACTTGAACCCCCACAGCCCTATCGGGCCACTAGCACCTCAAGCTAGCGCGTCTACCAATTCCGCCACCCGGACGTGGACCCTGAGGATCCGTGGTGCAGTCAGGAACTGTACCAGCCGGTCCGGGAGCGCTCAGCACCCCCACCCCCGCTCAGACGAGGTGGGAGACCGTGTGGATGACCAGGCCCGCGAGACCGCCGACGACGGTGCCGTTGATCCGGATGAACTGCAGGTCGCGGCCCACGTGCAGCTCGACCTTGCGGGCCGTCTCGTCACCGTCCCAGCGGTCGACGGTGGCGGAGATGATCGTCGCGACCTCGCCTCCGTAGTGGTCGACCATGTAGGCGACGGCCTCGGAGACGACCCGGTCGCCGCGTGCCTGGAGGGCCTCGTCCTCCTGGAGGCGGACGGCGAGGTTCTGCAGCTCCTGCAGAGCGCGGCGCCGCAGCATCCCCTCCTCGTCCTGCAGCGTGTCGATGAGGGCGCGACGCAGGGCGTCCCACACGGCGAGGCCCGTGCGGGTGACCTGCGGCTGGTTGAGCATGCGGGTCTTGAGCCGCTCGAACTTCTGCTGGGTCTCGGCGTCGTCCTCCAGGTCGTCGGCGAGGCGGCCGAGCCAGCCGTCCAACGCGCGGCGGGCGCGGTGGTCGGGCTGGCTGCGGATCTCGCTCACCCAGGAGACGGCCTCGAGGTGCAGGCGGGCGCCCACGCGCTCGTCGACCCACTGCGGGGTCCACCACGGTGCCCGCTCCCCCACGAGCGCGCTCACCTCGTCGGCGTTGTCGAGCAGCCACGCGTGCAGCTCGTCGAGGACGAGGTCGACCATGCCCACGTGGGCGCGCTCGGCCAGGACGTCGCCCAGCAGCTTGCCTGCGACCGGGGCGAGCGGCTCCTCGACGAGACGCGGGATGATCGCCTCCTCCACGAGCGCGGCCACGTCCTCCGGTCGCACGCGGGTGAGGGCGTGGGCCGTGATCTTCGACCCCTCGCGCACGAGCCGGGCCGCGTGGTCGCCGTCGGCCAGCCAGACACCCGTGCGTCGGGTCAGCTCGGCGGACTCGAGTCGTTCCTTGACGACCTCCGGGCGCAGGAAGTTCTCCGTGACGAACTCCTGCAGGCTGGCCCCGAGCGACGCCTTGCGTCGCGGGATGATCGCCGTGTGCGGGATCGGCAGCCCCAACGGGTGACGGAACAGCGCCGTGACGGCGAACCAGTCGGCGATCGCGCCGACCATGGCCGCCTCGGACGCGGCGTTCACGTAGCCCCACGCGCCGTCGCGCTCCCGCGTCAGCAGGAACACGATCGCGGCGACCACGAGCAGCGACGTCGCGACGACCCGCATCCGGCGCAGGCCACGACGGCGCTCCTCGTCGGCAGCGGGGTCCGACGACAGGGCCGGTCCGGACGCCGTGTCGGGACCCGACGACCGGGCGGGGCCGGGTCCGGTGGGGTCGGTCAGGGAGGTGCTCACGGGCCGAGCGTAGGTGAGCGCGAGGGCGTCGGCCGGTCGAGAGCGCCGAGTCGCTGATCACGCTGCGTAGACTTCTGCCATGAGCTTCAACGAGGGCGCTCGCCTCGACACCAGCCAGGTCACCGGGGGCCGGGCCCGCGGCGGGGCCGTCATCGGCGGGGGTGTCGGCGGCATCGTCGTCCTGCTCATCGGTCTCTTCTTCGGCGTCGACCTGAGCAGCGTCACGGGCGGCTCGAGCAACCCGTTCGACACCAGCCAGGTCGCCGCCCAGGGCGAGGAGTCCACCGAGGACTTCAGCCAGTGCCGGACCGGCGCCGACGCCAACCGCGACGACACCTGCCGCATCATCGGCACGGTCAACAGCGTCCAGGACTACTGGAACGACGCCCTCCCCGCCGACGTCGGCCGTCAGTACCGAGCGGCGCAGACGGTCATCTACTCCGGCAGCACGCAGTCCGCGTGCGGCACCGCCTCGAACCAGACGGGGCCGTTCTACTGCCCGTCCGACGAGCGCGTCTACATGGACGCGACCTTCTTCGAGCTGCTCTCGAGCCGCTTCGGGGCCGACGACGGCGCCCTGGCCCAGGAGTACGTGGTGGCGCACGAGTACGGCCACCACGTGCAGCACGTCCTCGGCCTGCTCGGACGCGCGCAGGAGGGCAGCGGCGCGACGGGCGGCGGGGTGCGGGTCGAGCTCATGGCCGACTGCCTCGCCGGGGTGTGGGCCCACCACGCCGCGACCACCGAGGACACGGACGGCAACACCCTGCTGAAGCCACTCACGCAGGCCGACGTCCGGTCGGCGCTGTCGGCCGCTGCCGCCGTCGGTGACGACCACATCCAGCAGTCCTCGGGCGCCACGGTGAACCCCGACTCCTGGACGCACGGCTCGAGCGAGCAGCGCCAGCGCTGGTTCCTGCGGGGCTACGAGGGCGGTACCGCCAACCAGTGCGACACCTTCGCCACCGACGACCTGTGACCGCGGCGCACACCCCGGGCCGCTCGCGGATCCGGGCCGAGGTCTGGCTGGTCCTGGGGCTGTCCCTCGGACAGTCCGCGGTCTACGCGGTGCTCAGCCTGGTGGCCACCCTGACCCGCGGGCCGCTGCGCGACGCGACCGCCACCCTCAACTCCTCGCGCAGCGACCGCGAGTGGCTGGACGTGACCTACCAGCTGCTCGGGATCGGCTTCGCGCTCGTCCCCGTCGCGCTCGCCCTCTTCCTTCTCGCCGGTGACGGCCCGGGCGTGCTGCGCAGGCTGGGGCTCACCGGCAGCAGCCGACGTCGCGTGGCGGCGGAGGGCATCGGCCTGACGGCCGTCATCGGGCTCCCCGGCATCGGGCTCTACCTGGCAGGACGTGCGCTGGGCGTGACCGCCGAGGTGCTCACCGTCCCCGAGAACGTGTACTGGTGGACGGCGATCGTGCTCGTCCTGGCCGCCTTCCAGAACGGCGTGCTGGAGGAGGTCGTCATGGTCGGCTACCTCTTCACCCGGCTCCGCCAGCTCGGCTGGGGGCCCTGGGCCGTCATCTGGACGAGCGCCGTGATCCGCGGCAGCTACCACCTCTACCAGGGCTTCGGCCAGGGCCTCGGCAACCTCGTCATGGGTCTGGTGTTCGGCTACTGGTACCACCGGACCCGCCGCCTCGCGCCCCTCGTGGTCGCCCACACGCTGCTCGACGTGTTCGCCTTCGTCGGTGTCCTGCTGCTCGGCGACCGGCTGGGACTCCGTTGATGGGCGGGGGGATGAAGATCGAGGTCGCTCCCGGCCTGCCGATCGCGGACCGGGCCGACGACATCGCCCAGGCCCTGCGTGACCACCAGGTCGTGGTCGTCGCCGGGGAGACCGGGTCGGGCAAGACCACACAGCTGCCGAAGATCGCGCGGCTCCTCGGCCGCGAACGCATCGTGCACACGCAGCCCCGACGGATCGCGGCCCGCTCGGTGGCGGCCCGCATCGCGCAGGAGTGCGAGGTCGGGCTGGGCCAGGAGGTGGGCTACGCCGTCCGGTTCGACGACCGCACGAGCGACGAGACGCAGATCCGGCTGGTCACGGACGGCCTGCTGCTGAGCGAGATCCACCACGACCGTGACCTGCGCCGCTACGACACCGTCATCGTCGACGAGGCCCACGAGCGCAGCCTCGCCATCGACTTCCTGCTGGGATACCTCAAGCAGCTGCTCCCCCGTCGTCCCGACCTGAAGGTCGTGGTCACCTCGGCGACGATCGACGTCGGTCGGTTCTCGGCGATGTTCGACGACGCGCCCGTGGTCGAGGTCAGTGGCCGCACGTACCCGGTGGAGGTGCGGTACCGCCCTCTCACCGATCCCGACGACGGCATGCTCGACGGGATCACCGCGGCCATCACGGAGCTCCCTCGCGAGGGCGACGTGCTGGTCTTCCTCTCCGGGGAGCGCGAGATCCGCGACGCCGCGGCGCACCTCGAGGGTCTGCGCTGGCGCCAGACGGAGATCCTGCCGCTCTACGGGCGGCTGGCGGCCCAGGACCAGGCCAAGATCTTCGCCTCGCACCCGGGGCGTCGCATCGTGCTGGCGACGAACGTCGCGGAGACGTCGCTGACGGTGCCGGGCATCCGCTACGTGGTCGACACCGGCTACGCCCGCATCTCCCGCTACAGCCAGCGGCTGAAGGTCCAGCGGCTGCCGATCGAGCCGGTCTCGCGTGCCAGCGCGGCCCAGCGCGCCGGACGGTGCGGTCGTGTGGCGGACGGCATCTGCATCCGGCTCTACGCCGAGGACGACCACGACGGGCGGCCCGAGTACACCGACCCCGAGATCCTGCGCACCAACCTCGCATCCGTCCTGCTGCAGATGGCCGCCCTCGACCTCGGCGACGTCGAGGACTTCCCGTTCCTCGACCCGCCGGACCGCCGTGCCGTCGGTGACGGACGTGCGCTGCTGGCCGAGCTGGGCGCGCTGCAGGAGGGCCGGGACGGACGCCCGCGCCTGTCACGGCTCGGGCGGACGATGTCGCGCCTGCCGACGGACCCTCGCATGGCACGCATGCTCCTGGCCGCGGACCGCCAGGGCTGCCTCGCCGACGTGCTGGTGATCGTCGCCGGACTGTCCATCCAGGACCCGCGCGAGCGACCGGCCGAGCACCAGGCACGGGCCGACCAGCTGCACGCCCGCTTCCGCAGCCCCGACTCGGACTTCCTGTCCTGGCTCGTGCTCTGGGAGTACGTGCGCGAGCGACGTGACGAGCTCAGCAGCAGCGCGTTCCGCCGCCTGTGCCGCGACGAGCTGCTGCACTACCTGCGGATCCGCGAGTGGCAGGACGTGCACGCCCAGCTGCGGCGTACGGTTCGCGACCTCGGGATGAAGCCCGGGAAGGTGGGCGCCGACCCCGCCGACGTGCACCGTGCACTGCTCACCGGCCTGCTCTCGCACGTGGGGGTGCGCCAGGAGGACTCCAAGGAGTTCCTCGGCGCTCGCGGCGCACGCTTCATGGTGTTCCCGGGCTCAGCGCTGGCGCGCAAGCCCCCACGCTGGGTGGTGGCCGGCGAGCTGGTCGAGACCGGACGTCTGTGGGGGCGCACCGTAGCTCGCGTCGAGCCGGAGTGGGTGGAGAAGGCCGCACCGCACCTGGTGAAGCGCCAGTACGCGGAGCCGCACTGGTCGGCTCGCCGTGGTGCGGCCATGGCCAAGGAGCGGGTCACGCTCTACGGGATCCCGCTCGTCGTCGATCGGCTGGTCCCGCTCGGGCGCCACGACCCGGTCCTGGCGCGCGAGCTGTTCGTCCGGCACGCGTTGGTGCAGGGCGAGTGGCGCACGCAGCACGGGTTCGTGCGACGGAACGCCGAGCGCATCGAGGCCGCGGAGGCCGTCGAGGACCGCGTGCGTCGACGTGGGCTGCGGGTCGACGACGAGACCCTGTTCGCGTTCTACGACGAACGGGTCCCGGCCGACGTCGTCTCCGTGCGGCACTTCGACGCGTGGTGGAAGCAGACCTCGCGCGACACCCCGGACCTGCTCGACCTCGACCCGGACTCGCTCCTGGCCGACGTCGGCGACCTGGAGCGGGACTTCCCCACCACGTGGACGTCGCAGTCGGCCGAGTACCAGGTGTCCTACGCCTTCGAGCCCGGCAGCGACACCGACGGCGTGATCGTCGACGTCCCGGTCGACGCGCTGCTGTCGGTGGACCCGGCCGAGTTCCTGTGGAACGTGCCCGGACACCGCGACGAGCTGGTGGTCGCGCTCGTCCGCTCGTTGCCGAAGCGTCTACGCCGCGAGCTCGTGCCGGTCCCGGACCACGCCGCTGCGCTGGTCGAGGTGCTGGACCCCTCGGATGGCCCGCTCCTGGAGCAGCTGGTGCGCGGCATCCGGCAGCGCACGGGCACCCTCGTCACCCCCGGCGACTTCGACCTCTCCGCCGTCCCCGAGCACCTGCTGGTCACGTTCCGCGTGGTCGACGACGGCACCGAGATCGCGCGGGGTCGCGACCTGGGCACGCTGCGGGCCGAGCTGAGCGACGTCGTGCGGCGCGACCTCGAGCAGGTGGCGGCCGCGGCTGAGCGCACGGGCATCACGTCGTGGGACGTCGGCACGATCGAGCGCACCGTTCCCGCGGGCCAGGTGACCGGCTACCCCGCGCTGGTGGACGCCGGTGCCTCGGTGACGCTCACGGTGCTCGACACCGAGGCCGAGCAGCAGGTGGCCATGGTGCGTGCCCAGGCACGCCTGCTGGCCCTGGGCACGCCGACGACCACGCCGTCGCTCGGTCGCACCCTCGACCTGCGCCAGAAGCTGTTGCTCGCCTCCTCCCCGTACCAGGACGCCGCAGCCGTGCTCGACGACTGCCGCCTCGCGGCTCTCGACGACCTGGTGACCCGGCACGGTGGCCCGGTGTGGGACGAGGCCGCGTTCGTGGCGCTGCGCGAGACGGCCCGGTCCGAGGTGCACGACGCGACCGCCGCGGTGCTCCGCGACGTGCTGCGCGCCCTCGAGAAGCTCGCCCAGGTGCAGCCCCAGGGTCCGGGCGAGGCCGCGGAGGACGTGCGGGTGCAGCTCAGCTGGCTCGTCCACCCGGGGTTCGTCCGCGAGCTCGGGGTCGCCCAGGTGCGGCGTCTGCACGTCTACCTCGAGGCGGCACGGCGTCGGCTGGCCACCCCTGCGAGCGAGCAGCTGCTGCGCGTGCAGGAGCTCGAGGCCGAGTTCCACGACCGCACCGACGGGCTCGGCGACCTGCGTCGGCACGCTGTCGACGTCCAGGAGGTGCGCTGGGCGCTCGAGGAGCTGCGCGTGAGCGTCGTGGCGCAGAACCTCGGGACGTCCCGGCCGGTCTCGGTCAAGCGGCTGCGGCGCATGCTCGACGACCTCGCCGTCTGACGACGACGCCCCGCGACCGAGGTGGTCGCGGGGCGTCGTGGTGGATCGGGTGGGGACGGTCGGTCAGCCGACGCCCATCAGGTCGATGACGAACACGAGGGTCTTGCCCGACAGGCGGTGGCCGCCACCGGCGGGACCGTAGGCGAGCTCGGGCGGGCACACGAGCTGGCGGCGTCCGCCGACCTTCATGCCGGGGATGCCCTGCTGCCAGGCGCCGATGAGGCTCGTGAGCGGGAAGCGCGCGGACTGGCCGCGGTCCCAGGAGGCGTCGAACTGCTCACCGGTGTCGAACTCGACGCCGACGTAGTGCACGTCGACGACGCCGCCGGGCGTCGCCTCGGCGCCGTCGCCGACGACGAGGTCCTTGATCTGCAGCTCGGTGGGCGCGGGGCCCTCGATGAAGTCCACTTCAGGCTTGGAGGTCATGCCGTCGATCCTCGCACACCGTGCCGGCGCCGCTGCGCGGCCGCCCGCCGGCCCCGTGGGACGGTCAGTCCTCCGCGCCGAGGGCGTCGTTGAGCCGGCCCAGGAGCTGTGCGAACGTGCGCAGCTCGGTGGGCTCCCAGTGCTCCAGCGCTGCCGCGAGGCGCGCGTGGCTGTTCTCGCGGTAGGCGTCGACGCGGCGCGTGGCCTCCGGCGTCGCCTTCAGCACGTGGGCGCGTCCGTCCTCCGGGTGCGGCGTGCGGTCGACCAGCTGCATCGTCTCGAGCAGCCGGACGGCGCGGCTCACGGTCGACTTGTGCACGTGCAGCGAGTCCGCGAGCTCGGAGGCTCGCACCCCCTCGCCCTCTCCCGTGCCGGCGTCGACGACGGCGAGCAGCAGAACGAACGTGCTGTAGTCGAGCTCCTCGTGGATCGAGGCCAGGCTGCGCAGCGAGCGCGCACGGACCTGCCGTACCAGCCGTGTCAGCTGGTAGTCGACGTCGAAGTCCGGCGGCAGCTCCCGATCCATGCGCACATCCTAGGTGGGGGTCCCACCGCGGCCTCCCCCGCACACGCCGAGGCCCCGTCACCGCGGTGACGGGGCCTCGGACCTGGGGACGTCGGGTCTCAGCGCAGCTGGGACGACGTGAGGTTCAGCAGTCGTCGAGCGACGATGAGCTGCTGGATCTGCTGCGTGCCCTCGAAGATGTCGAGGATCTTGGAGTCGCGCGACCACTTCTCGAGCAGCTCGGTCTCGCCGTAGCCCAGGGTGCCGGCGAGCTCGACGCAGCGCAGCGTGATCTCGTTGCCGACCCGACCGGCCTTGGCCTTGGACATCGAGGCCTCCATGGAGTTCGGCTTGCGGTTGTCCGCCAGCCAGGCCGCCTCGAGGGTCAGGAGCAGCGCCGCCTCGTAGTCGGCCTCCATCTGCAGGAAGGTCGCCGCCGCGTAGGACTGCGACGTCGCGGGACGGTCGTAGTCGACGACCACACCCGCGTCCTCGAGGAGCTCACGGGTGAGCTCCAACGCGGCCCGCGTGACGCCGACGGCCATCCCGGCCACGAGCGGCCGGGTGTTGTCGAACGTCGCCATCGCACCGGCGAAGCCCTGCTTGGTGTCGATCTCCTCGTTGCCGAGGATGTTCGCGGCCGGCACACGGCAGTTGTCCAGCACGATGACGGCCGTGTCGGACGCCCGGATGCCGAGCTTGTGCTCGAGACGCTCGACCCGGATGCCGGGCAGGGTCTTCGGCACCACGAAGCTCTTGATCGCGGCGCGACCGAGCTTGGGGTCGAGCGTGGCCCACACGACCACGGAGTCGGCCCGGTCGCCGGACGTCACGTAGATCTTCTCGCCGTTGAGGACGTACTCGTCGCCGTCCTTGATCGCCGTCGTGCGGATGGCCGCGGAGTCCGAGCCGCAGCCCGGCTCGGTGATGGCCATCGCGGCCCACGTGCCCTTGAACTTCTCGAGCTGCTCGTCGGTCGCGACGGACGCGATCGCGGAGTTGCCCAGGCCCTGGCGCGGCATCGACAGCAGGAGTCCGACGTCGCCCCAGCACATCTCGATGACCGAGAGGACCGACGAGAGGTTGGTGCCGTTCTTGACGGCGTTCTTGCCCTTGCCCTTGATCTCCTCGTCCTCGGTGCGGCGGACGCCGGCCGCACCGGCGCCCTGGCCCTGGCCGGAGTCGCCCATGCCGTCGATCAACGAGGCGAGGAGGTCGAGCTCCTTGGGGTAGGAGTGCTCGGCGAGGTCGTACTTGCGGGAGTTGGCGCGCAGGAAGTTGTCGGCGACCTCGTGGGCCTGCTGGACGAACCCGCGGAACTTCTTGGGGGTGTCGAGATTGATCATGATGTGGTCCGCCCTCAGACGAGGACTGCTCCTTCCAGGACTGCGACGGCCCGCAGGTCGCGGTACCACCGCTCCACCGGGTGCTCCTTGACGAAGCCGTGCCCACCGAGCAGCTGGACGCCGTCGGTGCCGATCTTCATGCCGTACTCGCTCGCCAGTCGGCGGGCGAGGGCGATCTCGCGGGAGGCGTCGCGACCCTGCTCGGCGCGCGAGGCGGCCTTCAGCGTCACGAGGCGCATGCCCTCGAGCTCGATCGCGATGTTCGCCACCATGAAGGCGACGGCCTGACGGTGGGCGATCGGCTCGCCGAACGCCTCGCGGGTCTTCACGTACTCCTTGACGTAGTCGAGCACCGCGCGTCCGGTGCCGACGGCCAGGGCCGCCCACGCGAGGCGGGAGAGCCGGACGCACTCGCGGTAGTCGTCGGTCGTGCCGAGCAGCGCCGTCTCGGGGACCACGACGCCGTCCAGGCGCAGGCGGGTGAGCCCGGCCGCACGCAGACCCATGGAGGGGTCCGCGGCCAGCGAGATCCCGCTGGTGCCGGACTCCACGACGAACAGCCGCGGGCTGCCGTCGAGGACGGCCCCCACGACGAACAGCTCGGCCTCGGTGCCGCGCACCACGCCGGACTTGATGCCGTCGAGGCGGTAGCCGCCGTCGGTCGCGGTCGCCGTGGTCTGCAGCTCGAACGGGTCGAACAGCGTGCGCGCCTCGGCGATCGCGAGGGCGGCCGCCGGGACGTCGTCGCCGGTGAAGGCCGGGAGGTACGTCTGCTGCTGCTCGTCCGTGCCCCACAGCGAGATGGCCGTGGCGACGGAGGCGGGCGCGAGGCAGGCGACGGCCTGGCCCATGTCGCCGTAGGCGAGCGCCTCGTTGACGAGCACGCCCGTGACGGCCGAGCGCTCCTCGGAGAGCCCGCCGAGGGACTCGGGGACGTTCAGCAGCGTGAGGCCGAACTCGGTGGTCTGGTCGAGCACCTCCTTCGGGGTGTCGTCGGCGTTCTCGGCGGCCTCGGCACCGGGGCGCAGGACCTCGGACGCGAACTCGCCGATGACGTCGACCATCATCTGCTGGTCCTCGGTGGGCGTCAGGTCGAACAGACCGCTGTCGCTCGTGGCGTCGAGGCGCTTCGGCTTGCCCGAGCCCTTGACCCGCTTGAACGTGCGGTTGGCGTTGGCCGCGACCTGGAAGCCGGACTTGGCGCCCTGGTAGACGGCGCGCTCGGTGGCCTTGCGCAGGCCGAGCTTGTCGATGGCCGGTGAGCTCGCGATGCGGTTGAGCACCGCAAGACCGATGCCCATGGGGTCTGGTCGGTTCGCCACGGGGTCTCCTTGACAGGGACGAAGGGGTGGATCGGGTCGAGAGGGTTTCCCGCCCAGGACGGCTGGGGGTGGTGCTGGTGGGGGTCGTGCCGGTGGTGCTGCATCCGACCGTACTGTAACTGTGAGTTGCAGTACGATGTGGTGATCGTATCCGACGTCACAGGTCGGAGTCCACGCATCGGCGCCAGCGTGTCCGCGATACGTTGTGACGCGTGGCATCGCACCCCTCTTCCCGTCCACTTCCCGACGGCGGCACCGTCCTGCCGATCACCCGGTGGGGCACGCCGGTCATGCACCACGAGCTGAAGGACGTCACCGAGTTCGACGACGCCCTCGCCACGCTCGTGCGCGACATGACCGCGACCATGCACGCCGCGAACGGCGTCGGTCTCGCCGCCAACCAGGTGGGCGTCGACCTCAAGGTGTTCGTCTTCGACTGTCCGGACGACGACGACGTGCGCGTCACGGGCGTGGTGGTGAACCCGGTGCTCACGCTGCCCGCCACGGCGGACCGCAACCTCGACACCGCGGACGAGGGATGTCTCTCGCTCCCGGGAGCCTTCACGGAGTGCTCGCGTCCCGACGTCGCGAGCGTGACCGGGTTCGACGAGACCGGGCGGCCGGTGGAGTTCCACGGCACCGGACTGCTGGCCCGCTGCCTGCAGCACGAGACCGACCACCTGTTCGGCACGGTCTTCGGCGACCGCGTGCCGGCCAAGGCACGCAAGAAGCTCCACAAGCGGCACGACGAGCTGGCCGACGCCTACCCCGACGACTGGCCGGTCACCCCGGCGTCGATCGAGGAGGACTGACCGCTCCCCCGTCGGTCCGTCACCGACCGCGCAGGTGCCAGCACGCCACCGCCACGGACGTCGCCACGTTCAGGCTGTCGATGCCGGCCGCCATCGGGATCGTCACGCGCACGTCGCTGCTGCGCTGCCAGTGCGCCGTCAGCCCCGGGCCCTCCGAGCCCACGACGAGTGCGAGCCGGTCGGGCACCTCGTGCACGTCCTCGAGCGAGACCGCGTCGTCGGCGAGCGTCATGGCGTAGGTCGTGAAGCCGTGCTCGGCGAGCAGGGCCGGCGTCGCGTACCAGTCGTCTGCACGGGCGTGGGGTACCGAGAACACCGCACCCATCGCCACCTTCACGGCGCGTCGGTAGAACGGGTCCGCGCACCGCGGCGAGAGCAGCACGGCGTCGAAGCCGAGCGCGGCCGCGACCCGGAAGACCGCCCCCACGTTCGTGTGGTCGACGAGGTCCTCGAGCACCACGACGCGGCGGGCGTCGGCCAGCACGACCTCGGGCGAGACGGGCGCGGGGCGACGGATCGCGGCCAAGGCTCCGCGGTGCACGTGGAAGCCCGTCACCTGCTCGATCCGCTTCTCGTCCATGACGAAGCACGGCGCGTCGCTCGCGTCGAGCACGTTGGCGAGGCCGTCGAGCCAGCGCGGTGCCATGAGGAACGAGGCAGCCTCGTGCCCGGCCTCGTGGGCTCGGCGCACGACCTTCTCCCCCTCCGCGAGGTAGATGCCGTGCTCGCTCTCGTGCGCCAGCCGCATCTGCACGTCCCGCAGGTCCAGGTAGTCGCCGAGACGGGGGTCGTCGAGGTCCTCGACGTGCTCGATCCTGGCCACCGCCCCACCCTAGGCCGTGCGCCCCGCCCCGATCGCCCCGCACGACCGCCCTGCACGACTCAGGCGTCGTCGCTAGCGTGGAGGCATGAGCCTCGAACGCCCCGTCACCCCGGACCCCTACCCGCTGCTCCCGGCCGCTGCGCCGTTCACCGTCACCAGTGACGACGTGACCGACGGCGCCCCGCTGAAGGACGACCAGGTCAACGCGCACGGCGACACCTCGCCCCAGCTCTCGTGGAGCGGTGCGCCCGAGGGGACGCAGTCGTACGTCGTCACGTGCTTCGACCCCGACGCGCCGATCGTCTCGGGCTTCTGGCACTGGACGGTCGTCGACGTCCCCGCCGACGTGACGTCGCTGCCGGCCGGTGCCGGCGCCGACGACGCCTCGCTCCCGGAGGGCGCCTTCCACGTGCGCAACGACGGCGGGACCAAGGCCTTCATGGGTGCGGCCCCGCCCGAGGGCGACCAGCCGCACCGCTACTTCTTCGTGGTGCACGCCGTGGGTGAGCCGACGCTGGGCGTCGACGGCGACGCCTCCCCCGCCGTCGTCGGCTTCAACCTGGCCTTCAAGACGCTCGGTCGCGCCATCCTGCACGGCACGTACCAGCACTGACACCGACGAGGACGGCCCCGGAGCGAGGTGCTCCGGGGCCGTCGTCGTGCTGCGGGTCCGTCAGGACGTCGGGGTGGGGGGCTCCGCCGGGGGCTCGTCGCCACCGAAGGTCGGGACGTCGGGCTCCTTGGACGGGCTGACGCCCGGCTTCTCGGCGGCCCGTGCGGCCTCGAGAGCCGCCTGGACGGCCGCCTCGGTGCCCGAGGACGAGGTCCCCGTCTCGATCGGCTCGTCGAGGTCGACCCGCTTCTTGCTGCCGCCGCCGTCGACGGGCACGGTGCCGACCGTCCCGCCGAGGGTGCCGAGCGCCTTGGTGAGCTCGGCCGGGATGATCCAGGTGGAGGCGTTCTCGCCACTCGCGATCTTCGGCAGGGTCTGCAGGTACTGGTACGACAGCAGCTTCTGGTCGGGGTTGCCGTCGTGGATCGCCTGGAAGACGGTCTCGATGGCCCGGCCCTCGCCCTGTGCGGTGAGGATGGCCGCCTGCTTCTCGCCCTCGGCCGACAGGATCGAGGCCTGCTTCTGGCCCTCGGCCGTGAGGATGGCGGCCTGCTTCTGGCCCTCGGCCGACAGGATCCGGCTCTGGCGGTCACCCTCGGCGGTCAGGATCGCGGCGCGCTTGTCACGCTCGGCGCGCATCTGCTTCTCCATGGCGTCGATGATCGACGGCGGCGGGTCGATGCCCTTGAGCTCCACGCGGTTCACGCGGATGCCCCACTTGCCGGTGGCGCCGTCGAGCTCGCCGCGCAGGCCGGAGTTGATCTGGTCGCGGCTCGTCAGGGCGTGCTCCAGGCTCATGCCACCGATGATGTTGCGCAGCGTCGTCATGGTCAGCTGCTCGATCGCCTGGATGTAGTGGGCGATCTCGTAGGTCGCGGCCACCGGGTCGGTGACCTGGAAGTAGATGACGGTGTCGATCGAGACCGTCAGGTTGTCCTCGGTGATGACCGGCTGCGGCGGGAACGACACGACCTGCTCACGCAGGTCGATCATGTAGCGCACCTTGTCGATGAAGGGCATGACGATGTTGAGGCCGGCCGTCAGGGTGGTGCGGTACTTGCCGAACCGCTCCACGATGCCGGCTCGGGCCTGCGGGACGATCTTGACCGTCATCGACACGACGACGACGGCGAGGATCGCCAGCAGGACCAGGAAGATGGTCAAGGCGGTCATGCGGTGGGCTCCTTCGAGGTGATGACGGCGGTGGCACCGTCGATGCTGGTCACGACGACCTCGGCGCCCGGCTCGAGCTCCCGGTCGTCGGTGGTGCGGGCCGACCACACCTCGCTGGCGAGGGTGATGCGACCGCCGAACGGGCCGACCGGCTCGAGCACGACGCCGGTGCGGCCCACGAGGGCGTGATGGCCCGTGGTCAGGGTGGGCCCGGCGTGCAGACGTGCGACGATCGGCGGCCGGGCCAGGAAGAGCAGCCCGACGGACACGACACCGAACAGCAGCATGGCCACCCAGAAGGGCGCCCCCACCGCTGCGGCGACGGCCGCGGCCAGCGCGCCGAGGGCGAACATCAGCAGGACGAGGTCGAGGCTGAGCAGCTCGGCCACGGCGAGCAGCACCGCGATCCCGACCCAGGTCACCCAGGCGTTGTCCGTCATCCACTCGATCATCGGTGCCCTCCTGTCGTCGGGGCGGCCCGTCGATCTTGGACCTGGCCCCCCACCGGGTGCGTCACGCTACCAGTCGGATCGTCGTGCAATCACCGCAACGCACGGCGCCCGTACTGGGCGCGACGCGCGGCGTACCGGCCGTCGACGTGGTCGAGCTCGAGGCGCATGCCGAAGGTGTGTCCGAGGGACTCGGCGGTGAGGACCTGCTCGAGCGGGCCGGCCTCGACGATCCTGCCGTCACGCAGCAGCAGCACGTGCGTGAAGCCCTGCGGGATCTCCTCCACGTGGTGGGACACCATGACGAGCACGGGGGCGCCCTCGGTGGAGGAGAGCAGGTCCAGGCTCGCGAGCAGGTCCTCGCGCGCTCCGAGGTCCAGGCCGGCGCCCGGCTCGTCGAGCAGGAGCAGCTCGGGGTCGGTCATGAGCGCGCGGGCGATCAACGTGCGCTTGCGCTCACCCTCCGACAGCGTGCCGAAGGTGCGGTCGGCGAGCCGGGTGATCCCGAGCTCGCCCATGATCTGGTGCGCGCGGGTCAGGTCGTCCTCGTCGTAGGACTCGTTCCAGCGGCCGGTGACCGCGTGCGCGGCGGACACCACCACGTCCTCGACGCGCTCGCCAGCAGGGATGCGGTCGGCGATCGCCGTGGCGCTGTGCCCGATGCGGGTCCGCAGGTCGAACACGTCGGTCTGGCCGAGACGCTGCCCGAGGATCTCCGCGGTGCCGGAGGTGGGGTGCAGGTGGGCGCCGACGACCTGCAGGAGCGTGCTCTTGCCTGCTCCGTTGGGGCCGAGGACGACCCAGCGCTCGTCCTCGCCGACCGTCCAGGACACGTCGTCGAGCAGGACCTTGCCAGGCCTCACCACGCTCACCGAGTCGAGCTGGAACGCGGTGGCCATGAGTGGGTCTCCTGCACTGTTCTCGCCGGCGGTCGACCGCGGCCGTTCGTCCGCGGCCACGATGCGTCCAACCTATCGCGACGTCCCATGCGCCGAAGCGGCGGCCGGACGATAGCCTCGTCCTCGATGACGCCCCATGTGCCAGCCGTGCACCTGACCTCGCCGACCCTGCTCGTGACGCTCACCGGCCCCGACCGCAGCGGCGTCTCGACCCGGCTCTTCGCGTGCCTGGAGCCGTTCGACGTCGAGGTCGTCGACGTCGAGCAGCTGGTCGTGCGAGGACGCCTGGTGCTGAGCGTCCTGGTCTCGTTGGCGAGCGACGCGGCCGGTAGCGAGCCTGTGCAGCAGGACCCCACCCCCATGGAGCGGTCCTTGCGTGAGGTGGCCGCCGAGCTCGGGATGGACGTCGAACTCGAGCACGGGGTGGGTGACAACCGCCCGCGCCGCGTCGGGCGCAGCCAGGTGACGGTGCTCGGCCACCCGCTGCGGCCGGCTGCCATGACGGCGCTGACCAGCCGCATCAAGGCCGCCGATGGGAACATCGACCGCATCCTGCGCCTCGCCCGCTACCCGGTGACCGCCCTGCGGCTCGAGGTCTCGGGCGCCGACCCCGACGTGCTGCAGGCCGACCTGGCGGCCGCTGCGTACGAGCACGGCGTCGACATCGCGGTCGAGGAGCGCGGGATCCTGCGCCATGCCCAACGGCTGGTCGTCATGGACGTGGACTCCACCCTGATCCAGGGCGAGGTCATCGAGATGCTGGCCGAGCACGCAGGGTGCGCCGACGAGGTCGCGGCGGTCACCGAGTCCGCCATGCGCGGCGAGATCGACTTCGAGGAGTCGCTGCGTCAGCGCGTCGCGCGCCTCGAGGGCGTGCCCGCCTCGGCGCTCGAGGAGGTCCACGCCGCGCTCACCTACACGCCGGGCGCGCGCACGATGATCCGGAGCCTCAAGCGACTGGGCTACCGCTTCGCCCTCGTGAGCGGCGGCTTCACCCAGATCATCGAGCGGATCGCCGCGGACCTCGGCATCGACTACGTGGCCGCCAACGAGCTCGAGATCGTCGACGGGCGCCTCACCGGCCGGGTCGTCGGCCGGGTGGTCGACCGCGCCGGGAAGGCCGAGGCACTGCGACGCTTCGCCGCCGAGGCGCGGATCGGCATCAAGAACACCGTCGCCGTGGGAGACGGCGCCAACGACCTCGACATGCTGGCGGCCGCGGGCCTCGGCATCGCGTTCAACGCCAAGCCCGTCGTGCGCGACCAGGCACGCACGTCGGTCAACTCGCCGTACCTCGACTCCATCGTCTACCTGCTCGGCATCACGCGCGAGGAGGTCGAGGCCGCCGACGCGGACGAGGACCACGCCGACGGCTCCTGAAGGGTCTCGGACCTTACTCGTCGTCCTCGAGCCGGAACCCGATCTTCATCGTCACCTGGTAGTGGGAGACGGACGTGTCGGTGATCTGGCCGCGGATGCCCTCGACCTCGAACCAGTCGAGGTGGCGCAGCGTCCTTCCGGCCCGCTCGATGCCGTTCTCGATGGCCTCGGTGACGCCGTCCGGGGAGGTGCCGACGATCTCGGTCACGCGGTAGGTGCGGTTGCTCATGGGGACATCATGCCTGCCCGGCGGGACGACCGGGACCGACGTACGCTGGAGGAGTGAACCAGACACCGTCGGACTCCTCGTCAGCAGGCCCAGGACAGCGCCGCGGTGATGCTGCCCAGCGCCGCGACGAGGCGGCCGAGCGCCGCGGTGAGCAGGTCTACTCCATCACGTCGGCGAGCACGGGCCACAGCGACGAGCTCGGCGCACGCGAGCTGCGGTACGCGCTGAGCATGGGCTTCCGCACGCTGTGCTTCATCGGCGGCGTCCTGGTCTGGAACCACGTGCTGTGGCTCGGCGTCCTGCTCTTCGTCGGTGCGGTCTTCCTGCCGTACACCTCGGTGATCCTCGCCAACGCCGGCGTGCGCAGCAAGGCCGACGGGAGCGACCTGATGAAGCCGTCCCCGTTCGGCGAGATCGGCGACGGCGCCCCTCGTGAGTGAGGAGCTGATCTGCTCGTCCAAGGGATGCACGGCCGCAGCGGTGCACCGGATCGAGTGGAACAACCCGAAGATCCACACGCCGGACCGGCGCAAGACCTGGTTGGCGTGCGACGAGCACGAGCCGACGCTGAGGTCGTTCCTGTCGGCGCGCGACTTCTACCGCGACACGCTGCCGCTGCAGGACGACGTCACCCCCGGGTGACCCGCTGCTCGTCACCTAGGGTCGGAGCATGCGTCCGCTCCCCCACCGTGCCGCGGCCCTGCTGCTGATCGCCGCCCTCGCCGCCGGGTGCGGCGGCGACGACGATCCCGCGGCCGCGCCGACGTCGCCTGGCACGTCGTCCGCCGCTCCGTCGCAGACCTCGAGCCCCGGAGCGGGAGAGCCGCTGGGCTCCCCGGTCGTCCCCGAGGGGCAGGACCCGCAGGACTTCCGGGCCGAGGTCGCGCTGGACGACGGCGCGCGCGTGGCCGCCTACCTGGTCGCCGGGACCGGTCTGGTGGTCCAGGTGCGGCCCGCTGGGCAGGACGACTGGAGCGCACCGGCCACGCTCGTCGAGTCGGCCGAGGACCCGTGCCAGGGCGTCGAGCTGCAGCAGGCCGGCGGCACGGTGGCGCTGACCGCAGGGTTCGGCCTCTACTGCTACGACGGCGAGCCCCCGCAGCAGGTCGTGGCTGCGGCGCTCGCGGGCGTCACCGACGCGTGGGACGTGCGCACGATCGACGACGTCGACGACTTCGAGTCGGTGACGGTGGCCGACGACGGCAGCCGCGTCGACTTCGACGGGTCGGGCGGCACGATCACCTGGACCGAGGGCCGCGGCTTCGACTGAGTCGCCAGGTCGCTCGGTCGCTCGTGCTGCTCAGCCGCCGATCGACGACATCGGTCGCGTGGGCTGCAGGAAGGTCGGGTCGTCGATCCCGTGCCCGGGGCGCTTGCCCCACATGGCCTCCGACCACCGGCGCGCCAGCTCCTCGTCGTCGGCGCCGTCGCGCAGCGGGCCCCGCAGGTCCGACTCCTCGCGGGCGAACAGGCAGGTGCGCACCTGGCCGTCGGCCGTGAGCCGCACGCGGTTGCACTCCGAGCAGAACGGCCGGGTGACCGAGCCGATGATGCCGACCGTGTGAGGGCCGCCGTCGACGAGGAAGCGCTCCGCCGGAGCGCTCCCGCGTCCGTCGAGCGGCGTGAGCGTGACGTGCTCGGACAGCCGCGTGAGGATCTCGTCGGCCGTGATCATCCGGCTGCGGTCCCAGCCGTGCTGGGCGTCCAGCGGCATCTGCTCGATGAAGCGCAGGTGGTAGTCCCGCTCCATGGCCCAGCGGAGCAGGTCGGGACCCTCGTCCTCGTTGAGGCCCCGCAGCAGCACGGCGTTGATCTTGACCGGTGCGAGACCGGCCTCGGCCGCCGCCTCCAGGCCGGCCACCACGTCGCGGAACCGGTCGCGCAGGGTGATCTTCGAGAACATCTCGGGGTCGGTGGTGTCGAGGCTGACGTTGACCCGGTCGAGCCCGGCGGCGGCCAGGGCCTTCGCCGTGCGGGTCAGGCCGAGCGCGTTCGTCGTGATCGCGGTGCGCGGCGAGCCGGGCATGGCCTTGGTGGCGGCGATGATCGAGGCGAGGCCGCGTCGCAGCAGCGGCTCTCCGCCGGTGAAGCGCACGTCGGTGACGCCGAGCCTGGTCACCGCGACGTGGATGAGGCGCACGACCTCGTCGTCGGTGAGCACCTCCGCGGTGGGCATCCAGTCGAGCCCCTCGGCCGGCATGCAGTACTGGCAGCGCAGGTTGCACCGGTCGGTGAGCGAGACGCGCAGGTCCGTGGCCACACGTCCGTGCCGATCACCGAGGTCCATCGCTCCATCCTAGGGTTCGCAGCCCAGCCCTGCCGGTGGGCGTTCGGTCCGCCCGGCTAGGTTCGGGTCGTGCGGTTCCTGCTCACACCCCGATGGATCGGGTTCTTCCTCGCCGTGCTGGCTTTCGCGGTCGTCTGCGTGCTCATGGGCGACTGGCAGTGGCAGAAGCGCGAGGTGCGCCACGCCTCCAACGAGCTCGTCGAGAAGCACCTCGCGATCGCCCCCGTCCCGCTCGACGAGGTGGTCCCGGCCGGTGGGAAGGTCGCGAAGGACCAGGAGTGGACCCGGGTCCTCGTGGAGGGCCGGTACGACCCGACGTCCCAGGTCACGGTGAAGTTCCGCACCCGCGACGGCCGGCCGGGTGCCGAGGTCGTCACGCCGCTCCTGCTCGAGGACGGGACGGCCGTCCTGGTCGACCGCGGCTGGGTGCCCACCGCGAACACGTCGGCCGCCCCCGAGGACGTCCCTGCGCCTCCCACGGGCCGGGTGGAGGTCGAGGGCTGGCTGCGTCCGGACAACGGCGCCGGCGACGAGGCCGTGGTCCCCGTGGACGGGCAGGTCCGGTCGATCTCGAGCGTCGGCGTCGGCAGCACGCTGCCGTACCCGGTCCGCTCGGGCTACCTGAACCTGCGCGGCCAGACCGGTGGGACCGGGGGCCTGGAGCTGGAGCCGGAGCCCGATCTCGGCGGCGGGCCGCACTTCTTCTACGGCCTGCAGTGGTGGTTCTTCGCCGCACTGGCGATCGGCGGCTTCGTCTGGTTCGCCCGCGCCGAGTGGCTCGAACGGCGCCGGCCGGACGCCAGGACCGACGATCAGGCCAGGGACACGAGCTCGGCGTAGCCGTCGTTCCAGAGGTCCTCGTCGCCATCGGGCAGCAGGAGCACCCGGTCGGGGTCGAGCGCGCGGACGGCACCCTCGTCGTGCGAGACGAGGACGATCGCGCCCTCGTAGCGGCGGATCGCGTCGAGCACCTCCTCGCGGGACGCGGGGTCGAGGTTGTTCGTCGGCTCGTCCAGCAGCAGCACGTTGGCGCTCGAGACGATGAGGCCGGCGAGGGCCAGTCGCGTCCGCTCTCCACCGGACAGGACCCGGGCGGGCTTCGCGGTGTCGTCGCCGGAGAACAGGAAGGCGCCGAGCACGCTGCGTGCCTGGGTGTCGGTCAGCTCCGGAGCCGTCCGCTGCATGTTCTCGAGGACCGTGCGGTCCATGTCGAGCGTCTCGTGCTCCTGGGCGAAGTAGCCGATCTTCAGGCCGTGGCCCGGCAGGAGCTTTCCGGTGTCGGACTCCAGGGTCCCGGCGAGCATCCGCAGCAGGGTCGTCTTGCCGGCACCGTTGAGCCCGAGCACGACGACGCGGCTGCCCTTGTCGATCGCCAGGTCGACGCCGGCGAAGATCTCGAGCGCGCCGTAGGACTTGCTGAGCCCCTCGGCCATGAGCGGGGTCTTGCCGCACGCGGCCGGCTTCGGGAAGTCGATCTTGGCGACCTTGTCGGCCTGGCGCACGTCGTCGAGGCCCGACATCATCTGCTCGGCGCGGCGCAGCATCTGCTGGGCCGCGGTGGCCTTGCTGGCCTTCGCCCGCATCCGGTTGCCCTGGGCGACGAGTCGCTCGGCGGTCTTGGTGGTGATCTCGCGCTCCCGCTTGCGTCGGGCCTCGTCGGCCTCGCGCTGGCGCAGGTAGTGCTTCCACCCGGTGTTGTAGATGTCGATCGTGGCGCGGTTCGCGTCGAGGTAGAAGACCTTGTTCACGGTCTCCTCGACCAGCTCGACGTCGTGGCTGATGATGACCAGCCCGCCGGAGAACGTCTTGAGGAAGCCGCGCAGCCACGTCACGGAGTCCGCGTCGAGGTGGTTGGTGGGCTCGTCCAGCAGCAGGGTGTCGGCGTCGCTGAACAGGATCCGCGCGAGCTCGATACGTCGACGCTGACCGCCGGACAGGGTCTGGAGCTGCTGGTCCAGGACGCGGTCGGGAAGACCGAGCGCGTTGGAGATGGTCGCGGCCTCCGCCTCGGCCGCGTAGCCGCCACCGGCGGAGAACACGTCCTGCGCACGGCCGTAGAGCTTCATGGCGCGCTCGGCGACGTCGGGGTCGGCCGACCCCATGTCCAGCTCGGCCTTGCGCATCGTGGAGAGCGCCTCGTCGAGGCCACGGGCACCCAGGATGCGGTCGCGCGCGGTGATCGACAGGTCGCCGGACTTCGGGTCCTGGGGCAGGTAGCCGATCTTCCCGGAGCTGGTGATGGAGCCCTCGGCGGGCTGGCCGTCACCGGAGAGCATCCGCGTGAGGGTGGTCTTGCCGGCGCCGTTGCGCCCGACCAGACCGACCTTGTCGCCCTTGTCGACGCGGAAGGAGACGTTCTGCATGAGGACGCGGGCGCCGAAGCGCAGCGTCACGTCGTGGACGGTGATCATGGGGAGCCTTACGAGGTCAGAGGGAGTGCGAGAACGCCGGACGTGGTCCGGTCGTCACTCCCGCTGGTAGTAGCTCACCCGAGGAGTCTACGGCGTCCGTCCGACAAGGTGGCGTCGTGAGGGCGTGACATGCACGACCCCGACCATGGGCCGAGCGAAGCGAGGCTGGCGCCCGGGCGTCAGCCCGACGGCGGTGAGGAACGAACCGCCGGTGCCGTGAGGAACGAGCGGTGCGCCTCAGCCGACGTTGAAGCCGAGGGCGCGGAGCATCTCGCGGCCGTCGTCGGTGATCTTGTCCGGACCCCACGGCGGCATCCAGACCCACTCGATGCGGAAGTCGTTGACGATCCCGTCGAGCGCGGCGCGCGTCTGGTCCTCGATGACGTCGGTCAGCGGGCAGGCGGCCGAGGTGAGCGTCATGGAGAGCACGGTGTTGCTGTGCTCGTCGACGTCGGCGCCGTAGACGAGGCCGAGGTCGACCACGTTGATCCCGAGCTCGGGGTCGACGACGTCCTTCATGGCCTCCAGCACGTCCTCGGCCGTGGTGGCACCGGCCGGTGCGGACACGTCGGGCAGGTCGGAGTGGTCAGGGGTGGTGACGGGGTCGCTCATGCGTCCTCCTGCGTGATGAGAGCTTGGCTGGTGGCGTCCTTGAACGCCATCCACGAGAGCAGCGCGCACTTGACGCGCGCCGGGAACTGGGCGACACCGGCGAAGGCGATGCCGTCCTCGAGCACGTCCTCGTCAGGCTCGACGGCGCCCTTGCCCTGCATGAGGGCCTGGAACGCGTCGAGCACGGCGAGGGCGTCGTCGACGGGCTTGCCGACCACGAGGTCGTTCATCACCGAGGCCGAGGCCTGGCTGATCGAGCAGCCGACGGCGTCGTAGGACACGTCGGACACGGTGCTGCCGTCGAGGTGGACCCGCAGCGTGACCTCGTCGCCGCACGTGGGGTTGACGTGGTGCACCTGGGACTCGAACGGGTCACGGAGTCCCGCGCCGTGCTTCTGCTTGTAGTGGTCGAGGATGATCTCCTGGTACAGCGAGTCGACCTGCGTGGCGTCGCTCATGGGTCACCGCCCTCCGAAGTAGCGCTGGGTGTGCCGAACCGCGTCGACGAGCGCGTCGATCTCGGCCTCGGTCGTGTACAGGTAGAACGACGCGCGAGTCGTCGACTGGACACCGAACCTCTGGTGCGCCGGCTTGGCGCAGTGGTGCCCGGCGCGGACCGCCACGCCACGGGAGTCGAGCAGCTGGGCGACGTCGTGCGGGTGCACGTCGTCGAGGGTGAAGCTGATCGCTCCCCCACGCTGCACCGCCTCGGTGGGTCCGACCACGGTCAGACCGTCGACCTCCTGCAGTCGCTGCAGCGCGTACGCCGTGATCGCCTGCTCGTGCGCGGCCACGTTCTCCATGCCGAGGGACGACAGGTAGTCGACCGCGGCACCGAGGCCGACCGCCTGGGCGATCGGCGGCGTTCCGGCCTCGAAGCGGTGCGGCGGGGCGGCGAAGGTGGAGCCGGCCATGGTGACCGTCTCGATCATCTCGCCACCGCCGAGGAACGGGGGAAGCGAGGCGAGCAGGTCGTAGCGGCCCCACAGGACGCCGATGCCGGTGGGTCCGACCATCTTGTGGCCGGTGAAGACCACGAGGTCGGCCCCGAGCGCGGCGACGTCGACCGGGATCTGCGGCACGGCCTGCGAGGCGTCGACCACCACGAGGGCGCCCACCTCGTGGGCGCGGGCGACGACGCGCTCGACGGGGTTGATGGTGCCGAGCATGTTCGAGACCCACGTGAGCGAGACGACCTTGGTGCGCTCGGTGACGAGCGACTCGAGGTCGTCGAGGTCGAGGCGACCCTCGTCGGTGACGCCGAACCAGCGCAGCGTGGCGCCGGTCCGCTCGGTGAGCTGCTGCCACGGGACGATGTTGGAGTGGTGCTCCATCTCGGTGATGACGACCTCGTCGCCCTCCCCGACACCGTGCTCGTGCCCCGGACCGGCGTCGCCGAGCACGCGCGCCACCAGGTTGAGCGCCTCGGACGCGTTCTTGGTGAACACGACCTCCTCGCGCCGGGGGGCACCGATGAAGTCGGCCACCTTGGTTCGACCGAGCTCGAACGCCTCGCTCGCCTCGGCACCCAGCTGGTGCATGGCGCGGGCGACGTTGGCGTTGTGCTGCAGGTAGTGCTGCTCGATGGCGTCGACGACCTGGCGCGGCTTCTGCGACGTGTTGGCGCTGTCGAGGTACACCAGCGGAAGACCGCCGGCGAGGGTGCGCTCGAGGATCGGGAAGTCCCTGCGGACAGCCTCGACGTCGTAGCCCGCACCGTTCGCCACCGAGGACACGGCAGTGCTCACCGTCATGCTCAGACCGCCGCGGCCTTCACGTACTTGTCGTAGCCCTCGGCCTCGAGCTGGTCGGCCAGCTCGCGGCCGCCGGACTCGGCCAGGCGGCCGGCGACGAAGACGTGCACGTGGTCGGGCTTGATGTACTGCAGGATGCGCGTGTAGTGCGTGATGAGCAGCAGCCCGCGGTCGCCCTGGCCGGTGTACCGGTTGACGCCGTCGGAGACGACCCGCAGGGCGTCGATGTCGAGTCCGGAGTCGGTCTCGTCGAGCACGGCGAACTTCGGGTTGAGCAGCTCCAGCTGGGCGATCTCGTGACGCTTCTTCTCACCACCGGAGAAGCCCTCGTTGACGCTGCGCTGCGCGAACGTCGGGTCGAGCGTGACGCGCTCGAGGGCCGCGTTGACGTCCTTGACCCACGTGCGCAGCTTGGGGGCCTCGCCGTCGATGGCGGTCTTGGCGGTCCGCAGGAAGTTCGCGACGGACACGCCCGGGACCTCGACGGGGTACTGCATGGCCAGGAACAGGCCGGCCCGCGCACGCTCGTCGACGCTGAGCTCGAGGATGTTCTCGCCGTCGAGCAGCACCTCGCCCTCGGTCACGGTGTACTTCGGGTGACCGGCGATCGAGTAGGCGAGCGTGGACTTGCCCGACCCGTTCGGGCCCATGATGGCGTGGACCTCGCCGCTGTTGATCGTGAGGTCGACGCCGCGGAGGATCTCCTTGTCGCCCTCCTCGGTCTTGACGGTGACGTGCAGGTTCTTGATCTCGAGGGTGCTCATGTGGTTCAGCTCCTGGTGGGGGCGGAGACGTCGACGAGGACGCGTCCGTCGGTGATGGTCGTGGGGTAGGTGGGCACGGCCTCGGTGGCCGGCAGGTTGAGCGGCGAGCCGGTGCGCACGTCGAAGCGCGACCCGTGCAGCCAGCACTCGATCTCACAGCCCTCCACCTCTCCCTCGGAGAGAGGGATGGCGGCGTGCGAGCACTCGTCGCGGATGGCGTAGACGTCGTCGCCGTCGCGCACGAGGGCGATGTCGACGCCGTCGACGGTCACCGGCGTCGCCGCCCCCTCGACGAGGACGTCGAGGGGCGCGGCGAACTGCGGTCCGCCCACCTGCTGGTCGGTCTGCTGCTCGCTCATCGCTCAGGCACCGGCCTCGGTCGGGGCCTCCGGGCGGCGGTCCAGCTTCGACAGGTCCGCACCGGACAGCTCGTCCTCGATGGCCGCGACGAGCCGCTCCTGCAGCTCGGGCACGCCGATCCGACGGATGATGTCGTTGAAGAACCCGTGGACGACGAGACGACGCGCCTCGGACTCCTCGATCCCCCGGCTCTGCAGGTAGAACAGGTGGTTGTCGTCGAAGCGGCCCGTGGTGCTGGCGTGACCGGCACCGGCGATGTCACCGGTCTCGATCTCCAGGTTCGGCACGGAGTCGGCCTTGGCGCCGTCGGTCAGGACGAGGTTGTCGTTCTGCTCGAAGGTGTCGATGCCCTCGGCGACC
Source organism: Aeromicrobium sp. 50.2.37 (assembly GCF_024655735.1). Taxonomy (NCBI): domain Bacteria; kingdom Bacillati; phylum Actinomycetota; class Actinomycetes; order Propionibacteriales; family Nocardioidaceae; genus Aeromicrobium; species Aeromicrobium sp. 50.2.37. Next base: position 242,055 of record NZ_JANLGG010000001.1, on the reverse strand, counting down.
TTGCGGATCAGCACGTTGCCGACCCACACCGTGTGGGCGTCCTGGCCCTGCAGCGCGCCCTTGTACTCGACGTTGCTGCGCGTGCGGGGCGCCGTGTGGTCGATGAACTGACGGTGCTCGATGTGCTGGCCGGCGTCGGCGAAGTACACGCCGAGCAGCTCGGCGCTGCCGCCGGGACCGGCGTAGTCGACGTTGACGTTGGTGCGCACGAGGTCTCCACCGAGGGAGATCTCGAAGGCGCGCACCGAGGCGTCACGCCCGACCCGCACGTTGTACTGGCCGGCGTGGACGGCGTCGTCCGCCCAGTCGTTGACGGTGACGAGGTCGAGCGAACCGCCGTCGGCCACCACGACCTGCGTGAACGCGTCGTACGTGGCGCTGCCGGCGTGGTCCATGACGACCGTGGCCTTCGCGTGCGCACCGACCCGGACCACGACGTGGCCCCAGACGGTGGACTCGACCGAGTCACCGGTGAGCCGCAGACGTACCGGCTCGCTCAGCTCGGTGTTGGCGGGGACGTCGAGCAGCACCGCTCCCCCGGCGTTGGCCACGGCCAGCGCTCCCAGACGGTCGAACGGGGCGTTCACCGCGAGGGCCTGCGCCTCCTGCGTGCTGATGCGGGTGAGCGTGACGCCCTCGGGCAGCTGCTCGTCCCAGGTGAGCGACGCGTCGGACGGCGAGCCCTCCAGCAGTCCGCGCAGCCGCTTGAGCGGTGTGAAGCGCCAGATCTCCTCGAGACCCGTCGGCACCGGGTGCGTGGCGACGTCGTAGGAGGGGACGGGGTGCAGGTGGGACTGGACGTGGTCGAGCTCCAGCGCCTGCTCGATGTTCTCGACCGTGCGGTCGGTGTCGGTGAGGGTCATCCGACGGCTCCCTCCATCTGCAGCTCGATGAGACGGTTCAGCTCGAGCGCGTACTCCATGGGGAGCTCGCGCGCGATGGGCTCGACGAAGCCGCGGACGATCATCGCCATGGCCTCGTCCTCCTCCATGCCGCGCTGCATGAAGTAGAAGAGCTGGTCGTCGCTGACCTTCGAGACCGTGGCCTCGTGGCCGAGCGTCACGTCGTCCTCGCGGACGTCGACGTACGGGTAGGTGTCGGACCGGCTGATCTGGTCGACCAGCAGCGCGTCGCACTTGACGGTGCTGGCCGAGCCGTGCGCGCCCTCCATGACCTGCAGCAGGCCGCGGTAGGAGGTGCGACCGCCACCGCGCGCCACCGACTTGCTCAGGATCGAGCTCGACGTGTGCGGCGCGGCGTGCACCATCTTGGCGCCGGCGTCCTGGTGCTGACCCTCGCCGGCGAAGGCGATGGACAGCGTCTCGCCGCGGGCGTGCTCGCCCATCAGGTAGACGGCCGGGTACTTCATGGTGACCTTGGAGCCGATGTTGCCGTCGACCCACTCCATGGTGGCGCCGGCCTCGCAGACGGCGCGCTTGGTGACCAGGTTGTACACGTTGTTCGACCAGTTCTGGATGGTCGTGTACCGGACGCGGGCGCCCTTTTTGACGACGATCTCCACGACGGCCGAGTGCAGCGAGTCGCTGGAGTAGATCGGCGCGGTGCAGCCCTCGACGTAGTGGACGTAGGAGTCCTCGTCGGCGATGATCAGCGTCCGCTCGAACTGGCCCATGTTCTCGGTGTTGATCCGGAAGTAGGCCTGCAGCGGGATATCGACGTGGACGCCCTTGGGCACGTAGATGAACGAGCCACCGGACCACACGGCCGTGTTGAGCGCCGAGAACTTGTTGTCACCGACGGGGATGACGGTGCCGAAGTACTCCTCGAAGAGCTCGGGGTGCTCCTTCAGCGCGGTGTCGGTGTCGAGGAAGAGGACGCCCTTCTCCTCGAGGTCCTCGCGGATCGAGTGGTAGACGACCTCGGACTCGTACTGCGCGGCGACGCCCGAGACGAGACGCTGCTTCTCGGCCTCGGGGATGCCGAGCCGGTCGTAGGTGTTCTTGATGTCCTCGGGAAGGTCGTCCCACGTGGCGGCCTGCTTCTCCGTGGACCGCACGAAGTACTTGATGTTGTCGAAGTCGATGCCGTCGAGCTCGGCGCCCCAGACGGGCATGGGCTTGCGGCCGAACAGGCGCAGACCCTTGAGGCGCTGGGCGAGCATCCACTCGGGCTCGTCCTTGAGGCCGGAGATGTTGCGCACGACCTCCTCGGACAGACCGCGCTGGACGTTCGCGCCCTTGTCGTCGGCGTCGGACCAGCCGAACTCGTAGCGTCCGACGTCCTTGAGCCCGGGGTTGAGCTCTTCGATCGAGTTGGTCGTCATGACGACACCCTCTCTGTGGTGGGACCAGTGGCTTGGGAAGGGGGATGGGGCAGGTGGGTCGTGCACACGCCGTCGCCGTGGGCGATGGTGGCGAGCCGCTGCACGTGGGAGCCGAGCAGCTCGGCGAACATCGCCGTCTCGGCCTCGCACAGCTGGGGGAACTCCGCGGCCACGTGCGCGACCGGGCAGTGGTGCTGGCAGATCTGGGCGCCCGCCGGCGTGGTGCCTGCCGACGCGGCGAAGCCGTCGGCGCTGAGCGCCTCGGCCAGCACGCGGGGGCGCTCGTCGACCGGTGCGGCGTCGACGAGGGGGCGGTACTTCTCGGTGAGACCACGCAGACGTCGTGCGGCGAACTCGACGACCGCGCCGTCACCGGCGGTCTCGGCGAGGAAGCCGAGGGCGTCGACCGCGAGGTCGTCGTAGGCGTGCGCGAAGGTGTCGCGTCCGGCATCGGTGATCATGAAGACCTTGGCCGGACGGCCTCGCCCACGACCCGTGGTGGCGCGGGGCTGGCGCTGGGCCACGACCCCGTCGGCCAGGAGCACGTCGAGGTGGCGACGCACCGCTGCGGGCGTGAGCCCGAGGCGCCGCGCGAGGTCCGCGGCGGTCGACGGACCGTGCTCCAGGATCGACGTCGCGACGCGTTCGCGCGTGGGGGCGTCGTCGACGACTGCCGACATCTCCTCCGCACGCATGTATTTCACAACACCAGTGTGCCGTTAATGATTCCCGGCGTTCAACGAAGGTCAGCCTCACTCCGGCCCCGGAGCACCGCGGAGCGCGCGACCTGGGCCTACGCTGACCGACATGGCTGCCAAGGCACCCGCGGTGCTGGTCGACGCGGACGGACGAGAGGTACGTGTCTCGAGCGCGGAGCGCGTGATCTTCCCTGCCTCCGACCACGGTCCGGAGATCACCAAGCGCGAGGTCGTCGAGTACTACGTCGCGGTCGCCGACGGCATCGTCCGAGCGCTGCGGGACCGTCCGACGGCGCTCGAGCGCTGGCCCAAGGGCGTGCTGCCCGGCATGACGCTCACCGCGCGCGACGCCACGCACGGTCGTGGGCCGCAGGGTGATGCGTTCTACCAGAAGCGGCTCATGCGCGGCATGCCCGAGTGGGCCCGTTCGGTCCGCGTGCACTTCCCGTCCGGCCGGGTCGCCGACGAGCTGTGCCCGGACCACGTCGCGGTCGTCGCCTGGGCCGCACAGATGGGCACGGTCACCTTCCACCCGTGGCCCGTGCGTCGCGCCGACGTCGACCGCCCCGACGAGCTGCGCATCGACCTCGACCCGCACGGCGCCACCGGCTTCGCCGACGCCGTCCGCGAGGCCGAGCACGTGCGGGCCCTGCTGGAGGAGCTGGGACTGCGCGGGTTCCCCAAGACCAGCGGGAAGAACGGCGTGCACGTGTACGTGCGCATCGAGCCACGCCGGACCTTCACCGACGTGCGCCACGCGGCGATCGCGCTGGGCCGTGAGCTCGAACGCCGTAGCGACCGGCTCACCACCGCCTGGTGGAAGGAGGAGCGCGGCGACCGCATCTTCGTCGACGTCAACCAGAACGCCCGCGACCGCACGATCGCGTCGGCCTACAGCCTGCGTCCGAAGCAGGGCGCACCGGTCTCCTTCCCCCTCACGTGGGAAGGACTCGCCGCGGTGGACGACCCGATGGCCTTCACGCTCCGGACCGTCCCCGACCTGCTGACGTCCCAGGGCGGCGACGCCTGGGCCGACATCGACGCGCAACCGCACTCCCTCGAGCCCCTGCTCGACCTCTGGCGCGCCGACCTCGAGCGTGGACTCGGCGACATGCCCTACCCGCCGGAGTACCCGAAGATGCCGGGCGAGCCGAAGCGGGTGCAGCCGAGCAAGGACACGCGGAACAAGGTCACCAAGGACGCCGCGACCTGACGGGCTTCAAGGCGTGGGTGCCTCGACGTCCTCACCCGGGGCCTGGGGGGCCGGGACGTCGCCGTGTTCCGGCGGCAGCCGCGGATCCGCCTCGGAGTCTGCGTCGACGCGCTCGGACTCGGGGCTCCGCTCCGGAACCGCCGGGAGGTCGGAGCGCGACTCGGACTCGTCGACCGCCGCGGACGGGCGGAAGATGAGAATCTGCAGCCAGAGGTTGCCGTACGCCCCGAATCGTTTGTCGTTGGGGCAGATCCTCTTGCCGTTGCGCCACATCTGGATGCTGATCTTGTTCAAGCCTCCACTAGCTCCTGCGGTGATGCCGAGCCGCGACACGGTCTCGTCCTCGTCGACGAGGACCGAGACGACCTTGTCGCCCTTCCTGGAGTCGACATGGACGTCGATGTCGCAATTGGCGCGTCGCTTGACGCTCTTGACGCCAGGCACGGCATGGGTTCCATTGGCGTGCAGGGCGAAGTTGGTGCCCAGTCGGATCGGCCCGCCCACGAACACCAGGCCCTCCTTGGCCTCGAGGGCGGGCTCGTAGACGTGCGTGGCGCCAGCTGCCGCCCATGTCCCGGTGATCAACAACACGGCCACGCCGAGCGCGACGGCACGAGACTTCATGTCCTCAACCCCTGTGTGTGCAGGACACGGGGGACCCCGAGCCGCTTTGACGCGCGTCCTCTGCGCTGCTTCAGACGAAATCCTAGGTGACGCAGCCGTCGCCGGACGCGAAACCGGGACATTTGTTCATGTCGTTTCAAGCGCGGTCCGGTCGCGTCCCCACGCGGCACTGCGCCACCAGCTTCTCGATGCGCGTCAGCCGCGTCTCCTCGCGCTTGGCCGTGGCCACCTGCGTGAGGGCGTAGAGCCTGGCGCTGCGGGGCAGGGCCTCCCAGAAGGCCCGGGCCTCCGGATGGGCATCCAGACCCCGACGCAGGGCATCGGGCTCCACCCCGTTCTCGGGACCGACGAGGACCGTCCACGATCCGTCGCCGCGCGCTCCGTCGACCAGGGCCCGCCCTGGGGGTCGCATCCGGCCCTCCGCCTCGAGCCGCTCCACCCGCGCCCGGTTCGACGCCGCCCACGGGCTGCCCGGCCGGCGCGGCGAGAACCAGATGACCGAGCCGCCGACCTCACCGCCTGAGCGGGCCTGCCCGTCGATCCAGCCCCAGCAAAGCGCCTCGCAGACCGCGTTCTCGTAGGACAGGGCGTCGTCACCGTCGGCGACCCGGTCCGGCACCTCGAGCCAGACACCGCGCGTGTCGGCGTGGTGGGCGGACAACCAGGCACCCCAGCGTGACCTCGACCCCGGCGCGAGACGCTCGGCGTCGTCCATGACTCCCACGAGTCACAGGTTAGCCACGGATCGACGCGAGGCCGGGGACGTACGCTGACCGGGTGGAGCTGAGCAGCCGAGCCACCGTGCCCCTGGACGACGACGTCCTGCACGTCGGCGACCCGAAGCTGCTCCGCCAGGACTTCAGCCGCTTCATGCTCCGCCACCGCTTCGGCATGGAGGAGGTCGTCACCAAGCTGACGATCCTGCGCGACGAGTTCGACCTCATGCACGACACGAACCCGATCGAGCACATCGCCTCGCGGCTGAAGTCGCCCGACAGCCTCGCCGAGAAGATGCGGCGCAAGGGCACCCGCCCCACCTACGCCTCGATCCGCGAGACCATCACCGACATCGCCGGGGTGCGCGTCACCTGCAGCTTCGTGTCCGACGTGTACCGCGTGCACGACCTGCTCACCTCCCAGGACGACCTCACGGTGCTCGACGTCCGCGACTACATCGCCGCCCCGAAGACGAACGGCTACCGCAGCCTGCACACGCTCCTGGAGGTCCCGGTCTACCTGTCCGACGGGCCGGTGCCGGTGACGGTCGAGGTGCAGCTGCGCACCATCGCGATGGACTTCTGGGCGAGCCTCGAGCACAAGATCCACTACAAGTACCGCGGCGCCGTGCCCGACGACCTGGCCGAGCGCCTGTGCGACGCCGCCGACTCCGCACACGCGCTCGACGCACGCATGGAGGCACTCCACGACGAGGTGCGCCACCTGGGCGAGGACGGGGTGGAGACGCTCCCCCGACAGGTGCGCGAGGACCTGCTGACCGGCGACGAGCTCGTCCCGTCCGAGGCCTTGCTCGAGCAGCTGCGCAGGTTGGCGACGGACTGATCGCGGCGCTCGCACCGGCCACCCCGGCGGTCGACTACGTCAGGACGTCACCGAGGTCGTAGGCCACGACCTCCTCGAGCTGCTCGTAGGTGCACGAGCCGGGTTCGCGGTCGGGGCGCCACCGCTTGAACTGCGCGGTGTGCCGGAAGCGACCCTGCTCGCCCCGGCCCTCCATGTGCTCGTACCCGACCTCGACGACCCGCTCGGGCCGCAGCGGCACGAACGACAGGTCCTTGGTGCCCGTCCAGCGGCTCTGGCCACCGGGCAGCCGTCCGTCGGCGTGTGCCTCCTCGCTCTGCCAGGCGCCCCAGGGGTGCTGGTCGATATCCGCACGCAACGGGCCCAGCTCGTCGACGAGCTCGGCCCGGCGGGCGGCCGAGAAGGAGGCGCAGACACCCACGTGCTGGAGGCGGCCGTCCTCGGTGAACAGGCCCAGCAGCATCGATCCGAGCAGCGGCTGCTCGGGCGTGGAGGTCTTGTGCAACCGGTATCCCGCGACCACGACGTCGGCCGTCCTCGCGTGCTTGATCTTCAGCATCGAGCGGCCGTTGGGCACGTACGACCCGTCGAGGCGCTTGGCCATGACCCCGTCGAGGCCCGCCCCCTCGAACTGGTGGAACCAGCGGATGGCCTCGGCCGACTCCCCCGTGGTGCGCGTGAGGTGGACGGGGGCGGACAGGTCGGACAGTGCGCGTTCCAGGGCCGCCCGACGCTCGCCGAGCGGCGCGTCGACGAAGGACGTGTCGCCCAGGGCCAGCAGGTCGAAGACCACGAGGCTGGCCGGCGTCTCCCGGGCGAGCATCTCGACGCGCGAGGCCGCGGGGTGGATGCGCTGCGACAGCGTGTCGAAGTCGAGCCGGTCACCGACGGCCGTGACGATCTCTCCGTCGACGACGCACCGGTCGGGAAGCTGCTCCAGGACGGCCGCCACGACGTCGGGGAAGTAACGCGTCAGCGACTTGGTGGAACGGCTCGCGATCTCGACCTCGTCGCCGTCGCGGAAGACGATGGCCCGGAAGCCGTCCCACTTGGGCTCGAAGAGGTAGTCCCCGTCCGCCGACGGCACGGCCGCCACGGACTTGGCGAGCATCGGTCGCAGCGGCGGCATGACGGGCAGGTCCACGGGCCCACCCTAGGCCGGGTCGGGGCCGCCGGCGTGGCACCCGATCACTAGACTGTCCTGGTGAACCAGCCCGCCGTCGCCGTCACCGACCTGGTGGTCCGCTACGGCGACGTCACCGCGGTCGACGGACTCTCGCTCGAGGTCGAGGCCGGCACGGTCACGTCGATCCTCGGTCCCAACGGCGCCGGCAAGACGAGCACCGTCGAGACGTGCGAGGGCTTCCGACGCCCCACCTCTGGGCACGTCCGGGTGCTCGGCCTGGACCCGGTCCGCGACGCCGTCCGTCTGCGTCCCCGTGTCGGCGTCATGCTCCAGGCCGGTGGCGCCTGGTCGGGCGTGCGAGCCGAGGAGATGCTGCGCCACATGGCGTCGCTGCACGCCCACCCCCTCGACGTCGACGCCCTCAGCGAGCGGCTCGGCCTGGGCTCGTGCGGTCGCACCGCCTACCGCCGGTTGTCGGGCGGGCAGCAGCAGCGACTCGGGCTGGCCATGGCCGTGGTCGGGCGTCCCGAGCTGGTCTTCCTCGACGAGCCCACCGCCGGCCTGGACCCGCAGGCCCGACGCGCGACGTGGGACCTGATCGACGAGCTGCGGTCTGGTGGCGTCACGACGGTGCTCACCACCCACTTCATGGACGAGGCCGAGGCCTTGAGCGACGTCGTCCACATCGTCGACGCCGGCCGGGTCATCGCGAGCGGCTCCCCCGCCGAGCTCTCGCGCTCGGGGGCGGAGAACACGGTGCGGTTCACCGCGCGGCCGGCGCTCGACGTCGACGCCCTCATGTCGGCGCTGCCGCCGGAGAGCAAGGTGCACGAGCAGGCCCCGGGCCAGTACGTCGTCGTCGGCGCCGTCGACCCGTCACTGCTCGCCACGCTCACCGCGTGGTTCGCCGGACAGGGCGTCCTCGCGGACTCGGTGCTCGTGGAGCGCCAGACGCTCGAGGACCGGTTCCTCGACCTGACGGGACGTGCCCTGCGATGAGTCTCGACCTCTCCCCCCGCCCCGGCGCCGCGTCGACCGCGGCCATGGTGGCGGCGCAGACCCGCATGGAGCTGCGCCTGCTCGCCCGCAACGGCGAGCAGCTGCTGATCACGCTGGTCATCCCGCTGCTCCTGCTCGTCGCGGGCACCCGGTCGGGCCGCGTGGTCGACCTCGGCGCAGGACGGCCGATCGACGTCGTCACCCCCGGCGTCCTCGGCCTCGCGGTGCTCTCGACGTCGTTCACGTCGGTCGCGATCGCGACCGGCTTCGAGCGCCGCTACGGCGTGCTCAAGCGGCTCGGCGCCTCTCCACTGCCCCGGTGGGGGCTGCTCGCCGGCAAGTCGGCGGCGGTCGTGGTCGTCGAGCTCCTCCAGCTGCTCGTGCTCGCGTGCGTCGCCCTGCTGCTCGGGTGGGACCCGGCCGGTGGCCTCGCCCCGTGGGCGCTGCTCGTGCTGCTCGCGGTGCTGGGCACGGCCGCCTTCGGCTCGCTCGGTCTCCTCATCGCAGGAACGCTGCGTGCCGAGGCCACGCTCGCCGTGGCCAACCTGGTGTACGTGCTCCTCCTCGTCGGCGGGGGCCTGCTGGTCCCCCTGTCCCGCTACCCCGACGGCGCCCAGGGCGTGCTCGCCCTGCTTCCGTCGGGCGCTCTCGGCGAGGGCATGCGCTCGGCCTTCGAGGGCGGCACGGTCGACCTGCTCCCCCTCGTGGTGCTCGCGGCGTGGGCTGCCGTCGGCACCGCCCTCACCGCTAGGACCTTCCGATGGGAATGACCTCCACGCCGTCCGGCTACCCGACCCTGGGTCTGCGCCACCCTGACCGCGCCGTCGTGCAGCGGTGGGCCTGGGCGAGCCTCGTCGCGAACACGGTCATCATCCTCACGGGGGGTCTCGTCCGGCTCACCGCGTCAGGGCTTGGCTGCCCGACCTGGCCGCGCTGCACGGAGGAGTCCTTCGTGCCGCACAGCGAGCTGGGCCTGCACGGTCTGATCGAGTTCGGCAACCGGCTGCTGACGTACGTGCTCATCGCGATCGCGATCGGGACCCTCGTGGCCGTCTGGCGCTGGAGCGAGGGTCGTCGCCTCCGCCGGCACGCGGTCGTGCTGGCCGCCGGTGTCCCGTTCCAGGGGGTCATCGGCGGCATCACCGTGCTCACCGACCTCAACCCGTGGATCGTGGCGCTGCACCTCGTGCTCTCGCTCTTCCTCGTCGCGGGGTCCACCTGGCTGCTCCTGCGCGTGCGTGCCGAGACGGCCTCCACCTCCTCGGTGCTGGTCCGGCGGCTGGTGCTGGCGGTGTACGCGACGCTCTGGGTCGTGGTCTACCTCGGCACCGTCGTCACCGGCAGCGGCCCGCACGCCGGTGACCTCGACGTGCCGCGCAACGGCCTCGACCCCCAGCTGTGGAGCCACGTGCACGCCTGGGCCGTCTACCTGCTCGTCGGACTGACCGCGGCGACGATCGTCCTGCTGCGCCGCGGCCGCGACGTGACGTCGCGGACGCCGGCGCTGAGGGCCGCCGTCTGGCTGCTCGTCGCCGAGCTCGGGCAGGGGGTGATCGGGTTCGTGCAGTACTTCACCGACCTGCCGGTCGCCCTGGTGGCGGTGCACCTCGTCGGTGCGGCGGTGCTGGTGGCCGTGGCCACGCGGCTCGTCGTGACCGTCCACCCGTCCCCCGCCTCGCCGCGGCCGCTCGAGCACGACGCGGTCGTCGGCCGCCCGGCCTGAGGACGTAGCTCCCGGCGCGACCGTTGACGGTGCAGCGCGCCGACCCTAGGTTGACCGCGTGTCCCCCACCCCCGCACCGGCCGACGAGCTCGTCGCCCCGGACGCCGGGGCCCTCCGCGGCCTCGTGCTCGTCCACGCAGCCCTGCTCGTCGGCGGCGGCGTGGCCCTGTCGCTCCCCGTCCCTGCGCAGGGGTGGGGCGTCCTCGTCGTCGTCGTGGCGTACGCGGTGGCGCTCCCGCTGGTCTGCCGGGCAGTCGGCCGAGCCGACTGGGCGGCGCTGGCGATCTTCCTGGTGCCGGTCTCCGTCTTCCAGGTCCTGCCCGACTGGGTGCTCGCGGACCTCGTGGGGACGTTGGCGTTCCCCGATCGCGGTGGTCCGCGGGTCGACGACGTCATCCCGCTCGCGATGGCGGCGATGTGGATCGCCCCGTTGTTCCTTGCCGTGGTCCTGGCCGGCCTGAGGCCCGGCAGGTCGGCACTGGCGGCGCTCGCGGTGTTCGCCGGCGCCGAGCTCCTCGCTCCGGTGGTCGGCCTGTGGGAGCCGACGGGTGCGACCACCCGCGTGCTCGGTGTCGCGCTCTACGTCCTGCCCGCCGAGGCGGCGCTCGGGTGGGCCACGGCCACGGCCTTCCTGCTCACCCGCGGACGACCGCTCGCGCACCGGGTCGCGGGCGCCCTGGCGGTCTCGACCTTCTACCTCGGGGCGCTCGTGCTCGCCCACTTCGTGATCGACGTCGCGGGCTGGCGGCTGACCGCCTGACCGTGGTCCCGCCGGGCTCCGCGGCTCAGCCGTGGTCGGGCTGCGGCGCGTAGGTCATCGCCAGGCAGCCCTCGGCGTCGGCGTCGACCGTCACCAGGCGGAAGCCGCAGCGCTCGTAGAACCGCACGCCGGGACCGTTGTCGGCCATCACCCGCAGGTGCACCGGCACCTCCGGCGGCGCGAGCGCCAGCACGGCCTCCACCAGCGACCACCCGATCCCCGTGCCCCGCACCGCGGGGTCCACCCACATGCCGATCAGCTGCCCGGACCGGTCGAGCCCTGCCGTGCCGACGTCCACCCCGGACCGGGTGGCCACGAGCGTCAGGACGTCGCCGAGGCGCGCCCGCCAGTGCTGCTCGACGTCGAGCTCGTCGAGCCAGCGGTGCGCAGAGGCCGCGAAGGCGGAGGGGTCGCCACGCAGCGAGGCCTGCCGCACCGCGCGGAACCGTGCCCAGTCGTCGGGCCCGAGCCGCTCGACCGTCGTGGTCACCGAAGTCGCAGCCGGTCGGTGGGGAGCGAGACCTCCCTGCGGCCACGCTCGTCGGCCGGCGCACCGACCACGAGTGCCGAGCCGGCGTCGGTCACGACGGCGCGCGCCGCGTCGACCTCCACGAGCACCACCCGTCGCTGCGTGCCGTCGTCGTCGATCAGCAACCAGGTCTCGGCGAGGTAGGACAGCCCGACGTCGTCAAGAACGGTCTCCGCGTCGTCGCGCTCGAGCGGTTCCGCCAGGGCGGTCCCGAGCAGGGTGCACGGCACCACCAGGTCGCCGTCGGGACGCAGGTAGCCGACGTGCTCGCCGTCGTCCGGTCGGTGGTACGGCTCCCAGGCCGCCGGGATCATCGCAGGAACGGGTCGGCCGCGGCGGCGACGAACAGCAGGGCGAGGTACGCGTTGGAGAAGTGGAAGAGCCGCATGGGCTTGATCACCGAGAGCTCCTCGGACTCCTTCGCACGCGAGCGGAGGTCGTAGGCCTCGACGAGGAAGACGATGCCGAGCACGATCGCCGCACCCGGGTAGAACCAGCCCATGCCGGCAACCGGCCACAGGGCCAGCGACGTCGCGACCATCACCCACGAGTAGGCGACGATCTGGCGCGAGACGACCGCAGCACTGGCGACCGACGGCAGCATCGGCACGCCCGCCGCGGCGTAGTCGTCGCGGTAGCGCAGACCGAGCGACCAGAAGTGCGGCGGCGTCCAGAAGAAGACCACCAGGAACAGCACCACTGGCGGCCACGCGAGCTCGTTCGTGACGGCGGTCCAGCCGATGAGGGCCGGGAAGCACCCGGCCGCCCCGCCCCACACGATGTTCTGCGGCGTGCGGCGCTTGAGGATCATCGTGTAGCCCACGACGTAGAACACGTTCGCGGCCAGTGACAGCCAGGCGGACAGCCAGTTGACCAGCAGACCGAGCCCCAGCGTGGAGACGACGGCGAGCGCGAGACCGAACCACAGCGCACCGGCCGTCGACACGCCGTGCCGCGGGAGCGGACGTCGTGCCGTGCGGCGCATCTTCTGGTCGATGTCGGCGTCGAAGACGTTGTTGAGCGCGTTGGCGCTGCCGGCCGAGAGCGTGCCACCCACCACGGTGGCCACGATCAGCCAGAAGGAGGGCACGTCGCGTGCGGCGAGGAACATGACCGGGACGGTCGTGAGCAGCAGCAGCTCGATGATCCGCGGCTTCATGAGCGCCACGTACGCGTTGACCACGTCGACCGGACCGGAGCGGGTCACCTGGGCCGACGTCACCCTGCGGGGGCCCTGGCCGAGAACGGGGTCGGCGTCGGCCGAACCGTCGACGGAACCGTCGACCGGGGGGACTCCGGAGGGAGGGGTGGCCGAGGACATGTCGCGTCGTCTCAACCTCGGGGCACTCACGTAGCAGAGTCTAGTCGCACGCGAGTAGGGTCGAACCGAGGGCTCCGCAGGGCCCCGACAGCCTGATCCGAACCCGATCGCAGGAGCGCCACACACCGTGACCAGCACCTCCACCACCCTGGACTGGACCGAGCTCGACGCCAAGGCGGTGGACACCGCCCGACTGCTCGCGGCGGACGCCGTCGAGAAGGTCGGCAACGGCCACCCCGGCACCGCCATGAGCCTCGCCCCGGCGGCCTACCTGCTCTACCAGAAGCTCATGCGCCACGACCCCAGCGATCCGCAGTGGGTCGGCCGCGACCGCTTCGTGCTGTCGTGCGGCCACTCGAGCCTGACGCAGTACATCCAGCTCTACCTCGCCGGCTACCCGATGACGCTCGACGACCTCAAGAGCCTGCGCACGTGGGGCAGCCAGACCCCGGGCCACCCGGAGTACCGCCACACCCCCGGCATCGAGGTCACCACGGGCCCGCTCGGCCAGGGCATCGCGAACGCCGTGGGCATGGCCATGGCCGCCCGTCGTGAGCGGGGGCTGCTCGACCCCGACACCGCCGCCGGCGAGAGCCCCTTCGACCACTCCGTCTACGTCATCGCCTCCGACGGCGACGTCCAGGAGGGTGTCTCCGCCGAGGCCTCGTCGCTGGCCGGTCACCAGAAGCTCGGCAACCTGACGGTGCTCTACGACGCCAACAAGATCTCCATCGAGGACGACACCGACGTGGCGTTCACCGAGGACGTCGCCGCGCGCTACGCCGCCTATGGCTGGCACGTGCAGACCGTCGACTGGACCAACGGCGGCACGGGCTACGAGGAGGACCTGCAGGCGCTGTGGGACGCCTACCAGGCCGCCGAGGCCGTCACCGACAAGCCGTCCTTCATCCAGCTGCACACGATCATCGCGTGGCCGGCCCCGTCGGCGCAGAACACCGGCGCCTCGCACGGGTCCGCCCTCGGCGCCGACGAGATCAAGGCCACGAAGGAGCTGCTGGGCTTCGACCCCAAGCAGACCTTCGCGGTCGCGGACGACGTCATCGCCCACACGCAGTCCGCACGCGACCGCGGCGCCGCTGCGCGCGGGGACTGGCAGCAGCGCTTCGACGCCTGGGCCACCTCGAACCCGGACGGCGCCGCCCTGCTGCAGCGCCTCACCGACCGGGTCCTGCCCGACGGCTGGGAGTCGGCACTGCCGACCTTCGAGACCAGCGAGAAGGGCGTGGCCACCCGCGCGGCGTCCGGCGACGTGCTCACGGCCATCGCTCCCGAGCTCCCCGAGCTCTGGGGCGGGTCGGCCGACCTCGCCGGCTCGAACAACACCACCCCCAAGGGCGAGCCGTCGTTCCTGCCCCCGGAGTGGTCCACCGAGAAGTTCCAGGGCGGCTGGTACGGCCGCGTGCTGCACTTCGGCATCCGTGAGCACGCGATGGGCGCCATCATGAACGGGATGGTCCAGCACGGGCTCACCCGCCCGTACGGCGGCACGTTCCTCGTCTTCAGCGACTACATGCGTCCCGCGGTCCGCCTCGCGGCACTGCAGGAGCTCCCGGTCACCTACGTCTGGACGCACGACTCCATCGGCCTCGGCGAGGACGGTCCCACCCACCAGCCGATCGAGCACCTGGCCGCCCTGCGCGCCATCCCCGGCCTCGACGTCGTGCGACCTGCCGACGCCAACGAGGTCGCGGTCGCGTGGCGCACGCTCATGGGCATCACCAACCGACCGGTCGCCCTCGCGCTCAGCCGCCAGAACGTGCCGACCTTCCCCCGCGGCACCGAGGGGTACGCAGCTGCCGACGGCGCCGCCCGTGGCGCCTACGTGCTGCTGGACACCGACGGTGAGCCCGACGTCGTCCTCGTGGGAACCGGCTCCGAGGTCCAGCTCGCCGTCAAGGCGCGCGAGCTCCTCGCGGGCGACGGCATCCAGGCCCGCGTGGTCTCCATGCCGTCGCGCGAGTGGTTCGAGCAGCAGGACTCCGGGTACCGCGACAGCGTGCTCCCCCCGCAGCTGCGCGCCCGTGTCGCCGTCGAGGCCGGCGTGTCCTTCGGCTGGCGCGACGTCCTCGGCGACGCCGGCCGGTTCGTCGGCATCGAGCACTTCGGTGCCTCGGCCGCCGCCGGGACGCTGTACGAGAAGTTCGGCATCACCGCCGAGGCCGTCGTGGCCTCGGCCAAGGAGTCCATCGAGGCGTCGCAGCACACCGGCGGCGTCCCGTTCTTCGCCCGCCCCTCCGGACCGGTGGGACCGGGCGACAACCCGGACGCACCCGGTGGCGGCAGCCACCGGGAGTCCTGAGCACGTCACGAGACCTCAACCCTGATCGGGAGACGACCATGAACGAGCGACTGCAGAACCTCAGCGACGCCGGAGTGTCCATCTGGCTCGACGACCTGTCCCGCGAACGGATCGAGAGCGGCAACCTCGCCGAGCTGATCCGTGACCAGAACGTCGTCGGCGTCACCACCAACCCGACGATCTTCGCCTCGGCGTTGTCGAAGGGCGAGAAGTACGCCGAGCAGGTCAAGGAGCTGAAGGCCGCCGGCGCCGACGTCGACGAGGCGGTCTTCGAGATCACCACGACCGACGTGCAGCAGGCGTGCGACATCTTCACGGGCGTGTACGACGCGACCAACGGCGTCGACGGCCGGGTCTCGATCGAGGTCGAGCCGGGACTGGCGCGTGACAGCGACGCGACGGTCGCCATGGCGCGCAAGCTCTGGGACCGGGTCGACCGCCCCAACACGCTGATCAAGATCCCCGCGACGGTCGAGGGCCTGCCCGCGATCGCCAAGACGATCGGCCAGGGCATCAGCGTCAACGTCACGCTGATCTTCTCCCTCGAGCGGTACCGCGGGGTCATGGACGCCTACCTCGAGGGTCTCGAGACGGCGGCGGCCGAGGGCCGTGACCTGTCGGCCATCCACTCGGTCGCGTCGTTCTTCATCAGCCGCGTCGACTCCGAGGTCGACAAGCAGCTCGGCGAGGGACACGAGCTGCGCGGCAAGGCTGCGCTGGCCAACGCCCGTCTGGCGTACGAGGCGTACGAGGAGGTCTTCGGCAGCGAGCGCTTCGCGGCACTCCGAGCCAAGGGCGCCAACCCGCAGCGGCCGCTGTGGGCCTCCACCGGTGTCAAGGACCCCGCCCTGCCCGACACGCTCTACGTGAGCGAGCTGGTCGTCGACGGCACGGTGAACACCATGCCGGAGAAGACGCTCCAGGCGTTCAGCGACCACGGCGAGGTCTCCGGCGACACGGTGCACGGAACCTACGACGACTCGCGGGCGGTCATCGCCGCGCTCGAGGAGGCCGGCGTCTCCTACGACCAGGTGGTCAAGGTCCTCGAGGACGAGGGGCTGGAGAAGTTCGACGCGTCCTGGGCCGAGCTGCTCGAGACCGTCACCGCCGAGCTCGAGAAGGCCTGAGCCGTGTCCCGACCCGACGTCACGCTGACCGTCGGCGACGAGGCGGGCCTCGAGGCGGCGCTCGGCGACCTGGTCACCGAGCGCTTCGCCTCCCGCCTGCTCGCCGGTGATGCCACCCTGTGGGGCCCGGACGCCGAGTCCGAGGCCTCGAAGCGCCTGTCCTGGACGACGTTGGCCGAGACGTCGCGTCCGCTCGTCGCGCAGGTCGAGGCTCTGCGCTCCGAGCTGCACGCACGCGGCCTCGATCACGTCGTGCTCTGCGGCATGGGCGGGTCGTCGCTGGCGCCCGAGGTCATCTGCGCCGCCGCAGGCGTGGAGCTGACCGTGCTCGACTCCTCACAGCCCGACATGGTGCGGTCCGCGCTCGCGGACCGTCTGGAGCGCACGGTCGTGGTCGTCTCCAGCAAGTCCGGCGGGACGGTGGAAACCGACAGCCAGCGTCGTGCCTACGAGCAGGCTCTCGGCGATGCGGGCCTCTCCCCCGCCGACCACATCGTCGTGGTCACCGACCCGGGCTCGCCACTCGACGAGCAGGCCACGGCCGCAGGGTACCGCGTCTTCCACGCCGACCCCGAGGTCGGCGGCCGGTACTCGGCGCTCACCGCCTTCGGGCTGGTGCCCAGCGGCCTCGCCGGAGCCGACGTCGGCGCCCTGCTCGACGAGGCGGAGGCTGCCGGAGCGGCGCTGTTCGCCGACGACGCCGCCAACCCTGCTCTCCGGCTCGGGGCCGCACTCGGCGTCGCCAACCGGGCCTCGGTCGACAAGCTCGTCCTGCTCGACCACGACGCCGGCACCTCCGGGGCTTGGGGCGTGGGCGACTGGATCGAGCAGCTCGTGGCCGAGTCGACCGGCAAGCAGGGTCGCGGGATCCTGCCCGTCGTCGTGCCCAGCACGCACGCGGTCAACGTCGACCCCAGCACGCCCGACTCGCTCCTGGTCGTCACGGGCTCCGCCCAGCCCCCCACGAGCACCTCGGGCTGGTCCGCCGGGGTGACCGGCGGGCTCGGCGCCCAGATGCTGCTCTGGGAGGTCGCGGTCAGCGTGGCGGGTGCCCTCATCGGCATCAACCCCTTCGACCAGCCCGACGTCGAGAGCGCCAAGCAGGCTGCGCGCGACAAGCTCAGCGGCGGCTCCGACGACGAGGGCGCGGCCGACGTCACGGACGGACCCGTCAGCGCCTTCGGCACGAGCGCCGGATCGCTGCCCGACGCGGTCCAGGCGCTCCTCGACCAGCTGGACCCTGAGCACGGGTACGTCGCCGTGCACGCCTACCTCGACCGCTGGGAGCTCAGCGCGTACGCCGGTCTCCGCGAGCTGCTGGCCCGCCGGACGGGGCGCCCCGTCACGTTCGGCTGGGGTCCGCGGTTCCTGCACTCCACCGGGCAGTACCACAAGGGTGGCCCGGCCACGGGGGTCTACCTGCAGCTCACGAGCGATCCCGCGGAGGACCTCGCCGTCCCCGGTCGCGACTTCACCTTCGGTGAGTTCATCGCGTCCCAGGCCGCCGGCGACGCGCAGGTGCTCCAGGACCACGGCAGGCCCGTGCTCCGACTCCACCTCGCCGACCCCGAGGCCGCTGCCGCCACGGTGCGCGACCTGCTCGCATGAGCGGGACGAGCACCGGTACCAACCCGCTGCGGGACCCGCGCGACCGTCGGCTCCCGAGGATCGCCGGGCCCTGCAGCGTCGTCATGTTCGGCGTCACGGGCGACCTCGCCCGCAAGAAGCTGATCCCGGCGATCTACGACCTCGCGAACCGCGGTCTCCTGCCGCCGGGGTTCGCGCTCGTCGGCTTCGCCCGGCACGACTTCGGAACCCAGCAGTTCGCCGACATGCTCAAGGACTCGGCGAAGGCGGGTGCCCGCACACCCTGGCGCGAGACCGTCTGGACGCAGCTGGAGGCGGGCATCCGCTTCGTGCCCGGTGAGTTCGACGACGATGCAGCCTGGCTCCAGCTGGCCGCCACCATGGCCGAGCTCGACGAGCAGCAGGGCACCGGCGGGAACCACGCCTTCTACCTCTCGATCCCCCCGGGTCTCTTCCCGGTGGTCGTCGGCAAGATCAAGCAGCACGGACTCGCCGACCAGTCGGGCGGGTGGCGTCGGGTCGTCATCGAGAAGCCGTTCGGCCACGACCTCGAGTCAGCACGGACGCTCAACTCCCTCGTCTCCGAGGTGTTCCCCCGCGAGAGCGTGTTCCGCATCGACCACTACCTCGGCAAGGAGACGGTGCAGAACATCCTCGCGCTGCGCTTCGCGAACGGGATGTTCGAGCCGCTGTGGAACAGCCACTACGTCGACCACGTGCAGATCACCATGGCCGAGGACATCGGCATCGGCACGCGTGCGGGCTACTACGACGGCATCGGCGCCGCGCGTGACGTGATCCAGAACCACCTGCTCCAGCTGATGGCCCTCATCGCCATGGAGGAGCCGGTGTCCTTCAACGCCGAGAGTCTGCGGATCGAGAAGCAGAAGATCCTGGCCAACGCCCGCCCGGCCACGCCGATGGCCGACCACACGGCGCAGGCGCAGTACACCGCCGGCTGGGCCGGCGGCGAGCACGTCGTGGGCTACCTCGAGGAGCAGGGCATCCCGCAGGAGTCGCGCACGGAGACCTACGCAGCGGTGCGCGTCGACGTGGCCACACGCCGCTGGGCCGGGGTCCCGTTCTACCTGCGGACCGGCAAGCGTCTCGGTCGACGCGTCACCGAGGTGGCGGTCGTGTTCAAGGCCGCACCGCACCAGCCGTTCAGCAAGAACGACATCGAGGAGCTCGGCAAGAACGCCCTCGTCATGCGCATCCAGCCCGACGAGGGGGTCACGCTGCGCTTCGGCGCCAAGGTCCCGGGCACCACGATGGAGATCCGCGACGTGCTCATGGACTTCGCCTACGGTGGCGCGTTCGTCGAGAGCAGCCCGGAGGCCTACGAGCGGCTCATCCTCGACGTCCTGCTCGGAGATCCACCGCTGTTCCCGCAGCAGGAGGAGGTCGAGCTGTCCTGGAAGATCCTCGACCCCGTCATCGCCCACTGGACGCGGCAGCGTTCCATCGACACCTACACGTCGGGGACGTGGGGACCGCCGACCGCCGACGCCATGATGGAACGTGACGGCCGCGTCTGGAGGCGACCCTGATGCAGATCAACCTCGACGACACGACCTCACCGGAGATCGCACGCGCCATGGTGCGTGCGCGAGTCGACTCCGGCAGCCCGGCCATGGACATGGTGCTCACGGCCCTGGTCGTGACCGACGACGAGACCGTGGGCGACGCGCTCCGCACGGCCGCGGTGCTCTCGCGCGAGCACCCCTCTCGCGTCATCGGCATCGTCCTGGGCGACGGGCGCGGGCACCCGCGGGTCGACGCCACCGTCCGGGTGGGCGAGAACGCCGCCGGCGAGTCGATCCTGCTGCGCCTGTCGGGGCCGCTCACCCGGCATGCCGAGTCCGTGGTGCTGCCACTGCTGCTCCCTGACTCCCCGGTGGTGGTGTGGTGGCCGGGCAAGCCCCCTGCCGCCCCCTCGCAGGACCCGATCGGCCGGCTGGCCCAGCGCCGGCTGACCGATGCCGAGGCGACCGACTCACCGGTGCGCACGCTGAAGAGCACGGCTCGGAACTACGCCCCCGGCGACACCGACCTGAGCTGGACGCGGCTCACGCCCTGGCGCGCCCTGCTGGCCGCCGCGCTGGACCAGGCCACCGGCACGGTGGAGCGTGGCGTCGTCGAGGCCGGCTCCGGCAACCCCGCCGCCACGCTGCTGACCGCCTGGCTCCAGAGTCGGCTCGGGGTCCCGATCACCCAGCGACGCAGCGACACCGAGCAGATCTCACGGGTCGTGCTCGAGACGGCCACCGGCGACGTGACCATCGAGCGGATCGACGCCGAGTCGTGCCTGTTCTCCATCCCGGGATCGGCACCCCGGCACGTGCCGCTCGGCGCCCGCTCGCTCGCCGAGCTCCTCGCCGAGGACCTGCGCCGGCTCGACGCCGACGACGTGTACCACGAGACGATCACCCACCTGCTGGAGTCCTGATGAGCCCCACGGCACCCGAGCCCGTCACCCACGTCCACCCCGACGCCACGACCCTGGCCGAGGCGGTGGCGACCCGGCTGGCCGAACGGGTGGCCGCGGCCCAGGCGGAGGGACGGGTCCCGCACGTGGTGCTCACCGGTGGCACCATCGCCATCGAGATCTACGAGCGGCTCGACGTCGACGCCGCGCGCTGGGCCGACGTTGTCTACTGGTTCGGTGACGAGCGGTTCGTCCCGGAGGGACACGACGACCGCAACGACCAACAGGCGCGCGACAGCTTCCTCGACCGGTGCAGCGTCCCGGCAGAGAACGTGCGGTCCATGCCGGCGCACGGCTGCTCCACCTCCATGGCCGAGGCGGCCGACGCCTACGGCGCCACCCTGCCCGAGGAGCCCTTCGACGTCGTGCTCCTGGGTCTGGGCCCGGACGGGCACGTGGCCTCGCTGTTCCCCGGCTTCACCCAGCTGCACGAGCAGGAGCGCCGGTGCGTCGAGGTGTTCGGCTCGCCGAAGCCGCCCCCGGAGCGCATCAGCCTCACCTTCGGCGCCCTCAACCACGCTCGGGCCACGTGGTTCCTCGTGTCCGGTGACGGCAAGGCCGATGCCGTGGCCCGCGCGCTTGCTCCCGAGGGGACGGTCGACGAGACCCCCGCCCGGGGCGCCCACGGCCTCGACGAGACCCTCTGGTTCCTCGACGAGGCGGCAGCGAGCGCGCTGCGGTAGCTCGAGCCCGGTACGCGCCGACGCCCCCGTCCCGTGGGACGAGGGCGTCGAGGTCGGACCGTGCCGGAGGCGGATCAGAAGATGACGTCGCCGGACTTGCGGCGCGCGCGCAGGGAGTCGAGGGCCTCGGTGAGAATCACCTGCGCCTCGTCCTCGCTGCGACGTTCCTTCACGTAGGCCAGGTGCGTCTTGTAGGGCTCGGTCTTGGGCGCCGTCGGGCGGTTCTCGGCGTCGGCGCTGGCCGGCATGCCGCACCGCGGGCAGTCCCAGGACTCCGGCGGCTCGGCCTCGAGGGCGAAGTGCAGCAGTGTCTGGTGGTCGTTGATGCAGAAGTACGTGACGGCCTTGCGGGGCGCGGCCTCACCGCGCTCCGCCTCGCCCATGGGCCCGGACCCGATGCGGCTGCCGCGGATGGCTCCTGCCGCCATGTCAGTTGCTCACCTTCAGCAGCAGCCCGAGGGCGATGATCGAGATCGCCCAGATGACGGCGATGCCGACCGTGATGCGGTCGAGGTTGCGCTCGGCGACCGAGGAGCCTCCGAGCGAGCTCGAGATGCCGCCGCCGAACATGTCGGACAAGCCGCCTCCGCGCCCCTTGTGCATGAGGATCAGCACGATCATGAGCAGGCTCGCGATCGTCAGCACGGACGAGAACAGGATGATCACAGTGTGGGTCTTCCGTCAGGAGGGCAGGGCCGGCATGTCGTAGAACCGGGCGACGGCGGCGAACTCCTCCGCCTGGAGGCTGGCACCGCCGACCAGGGCGCCGTCCACATCGGACTTCGCCATGATCGCGGCGATGTTGGCCGCCTTGACCGATCCGCCGTACAGGATACGCACTGCGTCCGCAGCCTCCGACGAGCAGGTCTCCGCCACGCGGGCACGGATGGCTGCGCACACCTCCTGGGCGTCCTCGGGCGTGGCGACCTCGCCGGTGCCGATCGCCCACACGGGCTCGTACGCGACGACCAGGCCGGCGACCTGCTCCGGGGTGAGGCCCGCCAGCGAGCCGTCGACCTGCGCGAGCGTGTGGGCGACGTGCTCACCGGCCTGCCGCACCTCGAGTCCCTCGCCGACGCAGACGATCGGGGTGAGGTCGGCGGCGAGCGCGCGCTTGGCCTTGGCGTTCACGACGGCGTCGGTCTCGTGGTGGTACTCGCGACGCTCGGAGTGCCCGACGACCACGTAGGAGCAGCCGAGCTTCGCCAGCATGGCCGCCGTGATCTCACCGGTGTACGCACCGCCGTCGTGCTCGGAGACGTCCTGCGCGCCGTAGCGCAGGGACAGGCGGTCCCCGTCGACGAGGGTCTGGACGCTGCGGATGTCGGTGAACGGCGGGATCACCACGACCTCGGAGCGCGTGCCGTCGTGCTTCTTGTCCTGCAGGGTCCACGCCAGCTTCTGCACCAGGACGACGGCCTCCTGGTGGTTGAGGTTGGACTTCCAGTTGCCCGCCATGAGCGGAGTCCGTGCCATCACGCGTTCCCTTCCAGGATGTCGAGACCGGGGAGCGTCTTGCCCTCCAGGTACTCCAGGCTCGCTCCACCCCCGGTGGAGATGTGGCCGAACTGGTCGTCGGAGAAGCCGAGGCGACGCACGGCGGCGGCGGAGTCGCCACCCCCGACGACCGACAGGCCGTCCACCTCGGTGAGCGCCTGGGCGACGGCCTTCGTGCCCGCGGCGAACGCGTCGAACTCGAACACGCCCATCGGGCCGTTCCAGAAGACCGTGTGCGCACCCCGCACGACCTCGGCGAAGCGGGCCGCGCTGTCGGGGCCGATGTCCAGACCCATCTGGTCGGAGGGGATCGCGTCGGCGGCGACGACGGTGGCCGGCGCGTCGGCGGAGAACTCCGGCGCCACGACCACGTCGGTCGGCAGCACGAGCTCGACACCCTTGGCCTCGGCGCGCTCCACGTACTCACGGGCGACGTCGAGCTGGTCGGCCTCGAGCAGCGAGGAGCCGACGTCGTGGCCGGCGGCCTTGAGGAACGTGAAGACCATGCCACCACCGATGAGCAGGCTGTCGGCCTTGTCGATGAGGTTGTCGATCACGCCCAGCTTGTCGGACACCTTGGAGCCGCCGAGCACGACCACGTAGGGCCGCTCGGGGGTCTCGGTCAGCCGCTGCAGGACCTCGACCTCGGCCTGCACCAGCCCACCGACCACGGCCGGGAGCCGCGTGGCGACGTCGTAGACGCTGGCCTGCTTGCGGTGCACGACGCCGAAGCCGTCGGAGACGAACACGTCGGCCAACGCCGCGAGCTGGTCGGCGAAGGCGCCACGAACTGCGTCGTCCTTGCTCGTCTCGCCCTCGTTGAACCGGACGTTCTCCAGCACGGCGACATGCCCGTCCTGCAGCGCCGCGGAGATCCGCTGCGCCTCGACGTCGACGGTGTCGTTGGCGAACAGCACCGGGCTGCCGAGCAGCTCGGCCAGCCGCTCGGCCACCGGGGCCAGGGAGTACGCCGGGTCCGGCGCACCCTTGGGACGACCCAGGTGGGCCATCACGAGCACCCGCGCGCCGGCCTCGGCCAGACGACGGACGGTGGGAACGCTGGCGCGCACCCGACCGTCGTCGGTGATGGTGCTGCCGTCGAGCGGGACGTTCAGGTCGCTGCGCACCAGCACCCGCGTGCCGGAGAGGTCGCCGCCGTGCTCGTCGAGCAGGCCGTCGATCGTCTGGACCGCCACGTCAGAGGGAGGCGCCGACGTGCTTGACGAGGTCGACGAGACGGTTGGAGTAGCCCCACTCGTTGTCGTACCAGCCGACGACCTTGACCTGGTCGCCGATGACCTTCGTCAGGCCCGAGTCGAAGATGCACGACGAGGGGTCGGTGACGATGTCGGTGGAGACGATCGGGTCCTCGGTGTAGGTCAGGAAGCCCTTGAGGGGGCCCTCGGCGGCGTCCTTGAGGATCTGGTTGACCTCCTCGACCGACGTCTCGCGCGAGGCGGTGAACGTGAGGTCGGTGGCCGAGCCGGTCGGCACGGGGACGCGCAGCGCGTAGCCGTCGAGCTTGCCCTTGAGCTCGGGGAGCACCAGGCTCACGGCCTTGGCGGCACCCGTCGACGTGGGGACGATGTTCAGCGCGGCGGCGCGAGCGCGGCGCAGGTCGCTGTGCGGCGCGTCCTGGAGGTTCTGGTCCTGCGTGTAGGCGTGGATCGTGGTCATCAGGCCACGCTCGATGCCGAGCGCGTCGTTGAGGGCCTTGGCCATCGGCGCGAGGCAGTTGGTGGTGCAGGAGGCGTTGGAGATGACCGTGTGCGCGTCGGCGTCGTAGGTCTCGTGGTTGACGCCCATGACGATCGTGGCGTCCTCGTTCTTCGCGGGCGCGGAGATGATGACCTTCTTCGCACCGCCGTCGACGTGGGCCTTGGCCTTGGTGGCGTCGGTGAAGAAGCCGGTGGACTCCACGACGACGTCGACGCCCACGGAGGCCCAGTCCAGCTTCGCGGGGTCGCGCTCGGCGAAGGCGGCGATCTTCTGGTCGCCGACGGTGATCGAGGTGTCGTCGAAGGACACGTCGGCGTCGAGGCGGCCCAGGATCGAGTCGTACTTGAGGAGCGTCGCGAGCGTCCTGTTGTCGGTCAGGTCGTTGACGGCGACGATCTCGATGTCGGCGCCGGCGGCACGGGCCGCCCGGAAGAAGTTGCGGCCGATGCGGCCGAAGCCGTTGATGCCCACGCGAACGGTCACGATGAAACCTGCTCCTACTGGGGTCGAGGTGATGATCGTCTGCAGCCTATCGAGTCGCCGTGGCTACCGGCGAGTCGCCCGCACGGCGGTGGCCCCGATCTCGTCGTCGGTGACCACCTCGACGGTCCACCGGTCCGGGTCGAAGGCCCCGGCGGTGCTCCGGGCCTGGCGCTCGGAGGTCTCGACGAGGACCGTCCCACCGCGCACGGCCCACTCCCCCGCCCGGTCGGCCACCCGGCGGTGCACGTCGACGCCGTCGGCCCCTCCGTCGAGCGCGACGCGCGGCTCGTGGTCGCGCGCCTCACGCGGCAGGTGCGCCACCTCGTCGCTCGGCACGTAGGGAGCGTTCACGAGCAGGAGGTCCACCCGGCCGCGCAGGTCGACCGGAAGGGCCTCGAACAGGTCACCGCGATGCACCTCGCCGACGCCGCGCAGGTTCTCGGCCGCACACCTGCACGCCACCTCGTCCAGGTCGGCCGCGTGGAGCTCGACGTCGGGCCGGGCGCGCGCCAGCGCCAGGCCCAGGGCGCCCGAGCCGCAGCAGAGGTCGACCACCACGGCGCCGTCGGGGCCCAGCGCGTCCAGCCCCTGCGTGACGAGGAGCGACGACCGTCGACGCGGCACGAACACTCCCGGTCGCAGGCTCACCCGAACGCCGGCGAGCTCGGCCCAGCCCAGCAGCACCTCGAGCGGGGCGCCGCCAGCACGTCGCTCGACCATCTCGTCGCGCCGGGCTCCGTCGTCGGTGGCCTGCAGGATCAGGCATGCCTCGTCCTCGGCGAAGACGCAGCCCGCGGCGCGCAGCCGCGCGGCGAGCGCCTCGACCGTGGGCCCGGTCTCGGACTCAGGCCTCAGGGAGGGAGTCCTCGTTGACGCTGGCCTCGGTGTCGGGGATGCCGAGGTCGGACGCACGCTTGTCGGCCATGGCGAGGAGGCGGCGGATCCGGCCGGCGATCGCGTCCTTCGTGAGCGGCGGCACGTGCAGCTGGCCGAGCTCCTCGAGGCTGGCCTGGCGGTGCTCCACGCGCAGGTCGCCGGCCATCTTGAGGTGGTCGGGCACGTCCTCGGCCAGGATCTCGAGCGCGCGCTGGGCGCGTGCGCCGGCGGCGACCGCGGCTCGTGCGGAGCGGCGCAGGTTGGCGTCGTCGAAGTTGGCGAGCCGGTTGGCCGTGGCGCGCACCTCGCGCCGCATGCGGCGCTCCTCCCACGCGAGCAGCGTCTCGTGGGCACCGAGGCGGGTGAGCAGGGCCCCGATCGCCTCGCCGTCGCGGATGACGACCCGGTCGCCACCACGCACCTCACGGGCCTTGGCGCTGATGCCGAGACGTCGGGCAGCGCCCACCAGGGCGAGGGCGGCCTCGGGTCCGGGGCAGCTCACCTCGAGGGCGGACGACCGACCCGGCTCGGTGAGGGACCCGTGCGCGAGGAACGTGCCGCGCCAGGCCGCCACCGAGTCGCACGACGCACCGGAGACGACCTGCGGCGGCAGTCCACGCACGGGGCGACCGCTGGCGTCGACGAGCCCGGTCTGTCGGGCCAGCGCCTCGCCGTCCTTGGCCACCCGCACCACGTAGTGGTTGCCCTTGCGCAGGTTGGTCCCCTGCACGACCAGCACCTCGCTGTCGTGACCGTAGACCTCCTGGATGTCACGCCGCAGCCGACGCGCCACCGCCCCGGTGTCGAGCTCGGCCTCGACGACGATCCGTCCTGCGACGATGTGCAGACCGCCGGCGAACCGCAGCATCGAGGCCACCTCGGCCTTGCGGCAGCACGCCTTCGAGATCGTCGTGCTCGCGAGCTCCGACTTGACCTGGGCCGTCATCGCCATCCGGGCGTCCTCCAACGTCGTCGCGGGCAGTCAGCCCTCACTGTATGCCCGGGTGCAAGAACCCTTCGAAGGTCTCCGCCAAGCGGCTCGGGTCGTGCTGGTCGGCGCCGGGGCGGGCAGCCACCTCCGCGGCCACCACGCGGGCCCCCAGGGCGCGCGCCGCGCGCTCCAGGACACCGCCGTCGTCGACCAGCGAGTGGTCGGCGAGCACCACGTCGATGCGCAGGTCGGGCGCGTGGGCGGCGAGCACGTCGAGGTGGTCGGTGGGCGACAGCCCCTCGGTCTCGCCCTCCTGCTCCTGGAGGTTGAGCACCAGGGCACGGCGTGCCGGGGTGCGCTCGAGGGCGTCGCGCAGCTGCGGGACGAGCAGGTTCGGCATGACGCTCGTGAACCAGGAACCGGGACCCACCACGACCCAGTCGGCGTCCTCGACGGCGCGCACCGCCTCCGGGCAGGCCGGCGGGTCCTGGGGGTCGAGCCGAACGGCCAGGACCTGCCCGTCGACCGAGGCGACCTGCGACTGGCCCCTCACCACCGTGACGTGGTCCGGGGAGGCGTGCAGGCGCACGTCGGCCTCGATGTCGAGCGGGACGGCCGCCATGGGCAGCACCCGACCGCGTGCGCCGAGCAGGTCCCCGACCAGGTCGAGTCCGGCCACGTGGTCGTCGAGGATGTCCCAGATGGCGGCGATCAACAGGTTGCCGACGGCGTGGTCGTGCAGCGCGCCGCCGCTGCGGAACCGGTGCTGCAGCACGGTGGCCCACTGACGGCCCCACTGGTCGTCGGCGCAGAGGGCCGCCAGGGCCATGCGCAGGTCACCGGGGGGCAGCACGCCCAGCTCCTCGCGGAGCCGACCGGACGAACCACCGTTGTCGGCCACGGTCACGATGCCGGTCAGCCGCGTGTGCAGCAGCCGGAGGGCCGACAGGCTGGCCGCCAGCCCGTGACCACCCCCGAGCGCGACGACCCTGACACCGTCGTCCGGGGCTGTCGGTGGGACCGGAGCGGCCGACCCGCTCACTCGCGCCCCAGGTCGCGGTGCACGACGAGGGTCCGGACCCCGTGGGACCTCAGGCGCTCCGCGAAGGCCTCCGACATGGCGACGCTGCGGTGTCGCCCGCCGGTGCAGCCGATGGCGATCGTGAGGAACCGCTTGTCCTCGTGCAGGAAGCCGTCGGTCAGCATGTCCACGAGGTTCTCGTAGGCGGCGAGGAACTCCGGGGCCTTCGGCTGGCTTAGCACGTAGTCGCTCACCGCGGCGTCGAGCCCGCTCAGCGGTCGCAGCTCGTCGACCCAGTAGGGGTTCGGCAGGAAGCGCATGTCGGCCACCATGTCGGCATCGATGGGGATGCCGTACTTGAAGCCGAACGACATGACGGACGCGCGCAGACCCGTGGCCCCGGGCTCCTCGAAGGCGGCCTGCACCCGGCGGGCGAGCTGGTGGACGTTGAGGTTCGAGGTGTCGACGACGATGTCGGCCCGGCCACGAACCGCACGTAGCAGCTCGCGCTCGCGGTCGAAGCCGTCGAGCAGGCGGCCCTCCATGCTGAGCGGGTGCGGCCGGCGCGCGGCCTCCTGGCGTCGGACGAGGACCTCGTCGGCGGCCTCGAGGTAGAGCACCCGGGCGCGGATGCCGCGCTCGCGCAGCGACTCGAGCGCGTCGACCAGCCCGGAGTAGAACGCACCGGAGCGGGAGTCCACGACCACGGCCAGCCGGGCGACGTCGGCGCCCTCCGCGGCGTCGACTGCGCCCTCGATCATCCTGGCCGGGAGGTTGTCGATGACGTAGTAGCCGAGCTTCTCGAGCGCCTTGGCGGCCGTGCCGCGCCCGGCGCCGGTCATGCCGGTCACGAGCACGAACGTGGTCAACGGCGTCATCGGTCCTCCACGATCTCGCCCGTCGCCATGTCGACGGCGGGCCCTGGGGTGTCGGCGGCGAGCGCCGCCACGACGGATTCTGCCGTAGCCCGGCCGAAGCCCGGCACCGCGGCCACCTCGTCGCCGGTGGCCGCGCGGATCTTCTTGACGGATCCGAAGGCGGCCATGAGCGCCTTGCGCCGCGTGGGGCCGAGGCCGGGGACGTCGTCGAGGGCGCTGCCCGTCATGGCCTTGGCCCGACGCTGGCGGTGGTGGGCGATGGCGAAGCGGTGCGCCTCGTCGCGCACGCGCTGAAGGAGGTACAGCGCCTCGCTGGTGCGCGGGAAGATGACCGGGTCAGCGTCGTGCGGCACCCAGATCTCCTCGAGCCGCTTGGCGAGGCCGCACAGTGCGACGTCGGTGATGCCGAGCTCGTCGAGCGCCGCCTGCGCGGCCGCCACCTGCGGCGGACCGCCGTCGACGACGACCAGGCCCGGGGCGTACGCGAACTTGCGCGGCAGACCGGTCTCGGGGTCGATGCCCGGGATCTCGTCGCCCTCCTTGCGTGCCTTGAGCAGCCGCTGGAAGCGTCGGGTGATGACCTCGTGCATGGCGGCGACGTCGCTCTGGCCCTCGTGGCGGATGGTGAACCGGCGGTACTCGGCCTTGCGGGGCAGACCGTCCTCGAACACGACCATCGAGGCGACGATCTCGGTGCCCTGGAGGTTGGAGATGTCGTAGCACTCGATGCGCAGCGGCGCGGTGGGCAGCTCGAGGTACTCCTGGATCTCCTCGAGCGCCTTGCTCCGGGCCGTGAGGTCGCCGGCGCGCTTGAGCTTGTGGCGCGCCATGACCTGCTGGGCGTTCTGCTCCACCGTCTCGAGCAGTCGCTTCTTGTCGCCCCGCTGCGGCACGCGGATGCGGACCGGTCCCCCGCGCAGCTCGGTGAGCAGCTCGGTGACCGCCTCGACGTCGGCCGGCAGCCGCGGCACCAGCACCTGGCGCGGGATCGCCTCGGCAGCGGTGTTCTCGTACAGGGTCATGACGGCCCGCTGGACGAGCTCGGGGAAGCCCGCCTCGTCGGCCTTGTCGGCCACCCAGCCGCGCTGGCCGCGGATGCGCCCGCCGCGGACCGAGAAGATCTGCACGGCGACCTCGAGGGGATCGTCGACGAAGCCGAGCACGTCGGCGTCGGTGCCGTCGCCGAGCACGACCGTCTGCTTCTCGAGCGCACGGCTCAGGGCCCCGAGGTCGTCGCGGAACTTCGCGGCGAGCTCGTACTCCTGGTTCGCCGCAGCCTCCTTCATGCGCTGCTCGATGGAGCGGGTGAACCCGGCGGTCTGCCCGCCCATGAACGCCATGAAGTCCTCGACGATGCCGCGGTGCTCCTCGGGCGTGACCCGTCCGACGCACGGTGCCGCGCACTTGCCGATGTCGCCGAGCAGGCACGGCCGACCGATGCCCTGGGCGCGACGGTAGACGCCGGCCGAGCACGAGCGCATGGGGAAGACCCGCAGCAGCGTGTCGACGGTGTCGCGGATGGCCCACGCGTGGCCGTAGGGACCGAAGTAGCGCACGCCCTTGCGCTGGGCACCACGCATCACCTGGACGCGCGGCACCTCCTCGCCGACGGTGACCGCGAGCCACGGGTAGCTCTTGTCGTCCCGGTACTTGACGTTGAAGCGCGGGTCGAACTCCTTGATCCAGGTGTACTCGAGCTGGAGCGCCTCGACCTCGGTGGTGACCACCGTCCAGTCGACCGACGCGGCCGTCGTGACCATGCGCGCCGTGCGCTCGTGCAGCCCCGCGACGTCCTGGAAGTAGCTGTTGAGCCGCGCCCGCAGCGACTTGGCCTTGCCGACGTAGATGACCCGGCCCTGCGCGTCGCGGAAGCGGTAGACCCCCGGCTCGACCGGTATCTCCCCCGGCGCCGGCCGGTAGGTCGCTGGATCCGCCACGCCCCCACCCTACGAGCCCCCACCGACACTCCCCTCCGTTCGCCTCCGTCCCAGCGATTCCCATCACCTGATGGGAATCGCGAGCTCCCCTCGGGTTTCCCCCACTCACCATGGAGGGCCCTCCGAGGTGAGTGAGGGAAACCCATGGTGAGTGGTGCCATCCACAGACGAGGCAGCCACCTCGAGTTCCGTCCACAACCTTCGGAGGGGGTCTGCCGAAGACCGCGTCCTGCATCCAGTCTCGGACCATGGACGACAGCCTTCGCCGCCTCGCAACCCTTCTCGGCGGGTACCTGCACCGCAAGCACATCCTCGATCTCGGCGGGACCGACGCGATGATCGCCTCCGCACTCGCCACGGGCACACTGCGCCGCATTCGTGTCGGGACCTACGTCTTTCGAGACGTCCACGACTCCCTGACACCAGAGGAAAGGCACATGGTCCTCGCGAGGTCGGTCATCGACAAGTTCGAGCCTGGGTCGGTCGCACTTTCACACCACAGTGCGGCCCTCGCCCACGGGCTCGACGTCTACGGGGTGGACCTCGGCGTGGTGCACCTCGTGCGTCTCGACGGCGGCTGCGGTCGTGGTGAATCCGGTGTGATCCACCATGACGCCCGGCCCGACGACGACCAGCTCGTGCAGCTCGACGGGCGGGTCGTCGTCGACCCGGAGCGCGCCGTCTGGGAGGTGGCCTGCAGCGGCACCCGGCGGGGAGCTCTCGTCGTCATGGACTCCGCACTGCATCATCGACTCCTGACGAAGCACGACCTCTCCGATCCCGACCAGCGCTTCCAGCGTTGGCCTCGATCACGCGTTGCGCGCCTGATGGGGTGTCTGGCAGACGGGGGCGCGGAGAACCCGGGCGAGACGCTGATGCGCTACCTCTGCTGGGAGAACGGGCTTCCCGCCCCCGACACCCAGGTCGTGGTCGTTCGGCCGGATGGATCCTTCGTCGCGCGCACGGACCTGGGCTGGGAGCTCTACTGTCACTTCGGGGAGTTCGACGGACTGCGCAAGTACTGGCGCGACCTTCGACGGGGCGAGGACGCCAGCGACGTCGTCGTCAGGGAGAAGATCCGTGAGGACGCGATCCGCGACCTGGGAAACGGGCTGAGCCGCGCGACGTGGGTGGAGGTCCAGCCGGAGGGGTCGGCTGCCACCGCCACGCGAATCCGGCGCGACCTCGAACGGTCCCGCCGGCTCTACACGCACTCTCGCACCTACATCGCCTGACCCGACGGCGAACTCACCATGGGAATCCCCCACTCACCCTCAGGGGCGTCCCGTGGTGAGTGGGGAAGAACCATGGTGAGCTCGCGATTCCCATCAGGTGATGGGAATCGCGAACACCTTCAGGTGAGGAGGGGGGCGAGGAACTGGCCGGTGTGGCTGGCCTTCACCGTGGCGACGTGCTCGGGGGTGCCCTCGGCGATGAGGGTGCCGCCGCCGGAGCCGCCCTCGGGGCCCATGTCGATGAGCCAGTCGGCCGTCTTGATGACGTCGAGGTTGTGCTCGATGACGACCACCGTGTTGCCGGAGTCGACCAGCCGGCCCAGCACCAGGAGCAGCTTGCGGATGTCCTCGAAGTGCAGGCCCGTGGTGGGCTCGTCGAGGACGTACAGCGTGCGGCCCGTGGACCGCTTCTGCAGCTCCGACGCCAGCTTGACGCGCTGCGCCTCGCCGCCGGAGAGCGTGGGCGCGCTCTGGCCCAGGCGCACGTAGCCGAGGCCGACGTCGACGAGGGTCCGCAGGTGCCGCGCGATCGCGGGGATCGCCTCGAAGAACTCGACGGCCTCCTCGATCGGCATGTCGAGGACCTCGGCGATGGTGCGGCCCTTGTAGCGGACCTCGAGCGTCTCGCGGTTGTACCGGGCGCCGTGGCAGACCTCGCACGGGACGTAGACGTCGGGCAGGAAGTTCATCTCGATCTTGATCGTGCCGTCGCCCGAGCACGCCTCGCAGCGACCGCCCTTGACGTTGAACGAGAACCGACCCTGCAGGTACCCGCGCATCTTGGCCTCGGGCGTCTGCGCGAACAGCTTGCGCACGTGGTCGAAGACCCCGGTGTACGTGGCGGGGTTCGACCGCGGCGTGCGGCCGATGGGCGACTGGTCGACGTGGATGATCTTGTCGATCTGCTCAGCGCCGCTGATGGAGCGGTGCCGACCCGGGATCGTGCGCGCGCCGTAGATCTGGCGGGCCAGCGAGGTGTAGAGGATGTCGTTGACGAGGGTGGACTTGCCCGACCCGGACACGCCGGTGACGGCGACGAGCTGCCCGAGCGGGAAGGTGACGTCGATGTCCTTGAGGTTGTGCTCGCGTGCGCCGTGGATCGTGATCTCACGGTCCTTCTCGCGCGGGCGCCGCACCTCGGGCAGCGGGATGGCCTCACGACCGGACAGGTACTTGCCGGTGACCGAGTCCTTGCTCTTGAGCAGGTCCTTGACGGGCCCGGAGACGATGACCTGGCCACCGTGCTCGCCGGCACCGGGACCGATGTCGACGGCCCAGTCGGCGGCGCGGATGGTGTCCTCGTCGTGCTCGACGACGATGAGCGTGTTGCCCATGTCGCGCAGCCGCACGAGCGTCTCGATCAGCCGGTGGTTGTCGCGCTGGTGCAGGCCGATGGAGGGCTCGTCGAGGACGTACAGGACGCCGACCAGGCCCGCACCGATCTGCGTGGCGAGACGGATGCGCTGGGCCTCGCCGCCGGACAGCGACCCGGCCGCGCGGTCGAGGCTGAGGTAGTCGAGACCGACGTCGAGCAGGAAGCGCAGTCGCTCGTGGATCTCCTTGAGCACGCGCTCGCCGATCTGGCGCTCCCGGTCGGTCAACTCGAGGCCGGACAGGTACTCGGCCGCCTCGGCGATCGAGAGGTTGCTGACCTCGGCGATGTTCTTGGGCCCGAGCTCGGGGTGGTTGACGAGGACGGCGCGGATGACCGGCTTGAGCCGGCTGCCGCCGCACTCGCCGCACGCGACCTCGCGCATGAAGCCCTCGAGCCGCTCGCGGTTGGTCTCGGACTCGGTCTCGGCGTACCGACGCTCGATGAACGCGATCGCGCCCTCGAAGGCCGTGTAGTACGAGCGCTGACGGCCGTAGCGGTTCTTGTAGGTGACGTGCACCTTGTCGGGGTGGCCGTGCATCAGCACGTCCTGCACCTTCTGGGGCAGGTCGCCGTACGGGGTGGACGTGGAGAAGCCCATCTCCTCGGCGAGCGCCTGGGTGATGCGCAGGAAGTACTCGGAGACCTGGTTGTAGCTCCACGGCGCGATGGCGCCGTCGGCCACCGACGCGGACTGGTCGGGCACGACGAGCTCGGGGTCGACCTCCATGCGGGTGCCCAGGCCGTGGCACTCCGGGCACGCGCCGAACGGTGCGTTGAAGGAGAACGAGCGAGGCTCCAGCTCGTCGACCGCGAGGGGGTGGTCGTTGGGGCAGGCCAGCTTCTCGGAGAAGCGACGGATGCGGTGCGGGTCGTCCTCGGGCAGGTCCACGAAGTCGGCCAGGACCAGGCCGTCGGCGATGCCGAGCGCGGTCTCGACGGACTCGGTGAGCCGCTGCTGCATCGAGGCCTTGACCTGCAGACGGTCGACGACGACCTCGATCGTGTGCTTCTTCTGCTTGGCCAGCTTGGGCGGCTCGTCGGCGAGGTTGTGCACCTGACCGTCGACGAGCGCGCGGCTGAAGCCCTGCTGCTGGAGCTGCTTGAACAGCTCGAGGTACTCGCCCTTGCGCCCGCGGATCACCGGAGCCAGCACCTGGAACCGGCTGCCCTCCTCGAGGGCGAGGATGCGGTCGACGATCTGCTGCGGCGTCTGGCGCGAGATCGGCTCGCCGCAGTCGGGGCAGTGGGCACGACCCGCACGCGCGTAGAGCAGACGCAGGTAGTCGTAGACCTCCGTGATGGTGCCGACGGTCGATCGCGGGTTCTTCGACGTGGACTTCTGGTCGATCGAGACCGCGGGGCTCAGACCCTCGATGAAGTCGACGTCGGGCTTGTCCATCTGGCCGAGGAACTGGCGCGCGTACGCCGACAGCGACTCGACGTACCGACGCTGCCCCTCGGCGAAGATGGTGTCGAAGGCGAGCGACGACTTGCCCGAGCCCGAGAGGCCGGTGAAGACGATGAGCGAGTCACGTGGGAGGTCGAGGGAGACGTCCTTGAGGTTGTGCTCGCGCGCTCCGCGCACGACGATGCGGTCCGACGTCACGGACATCCCTCCGAGGTTCCGGCAGCAGGTGTAGGCATACGTCTCGAGCCTAGTGGCGACCGCCGACAGAAACACCTCGAGCGACGGTGACCTCACCCACGGGGTCAGACCTGGTTGACCTGGCCGGCCTGCGCGAGCATGCCCAGCACCACGAGCACCAGCAGCACGATGCCGACGGCGAGGAGCACGCCGCCCTTCTGCCCCGCCGACGCCGTCTTGCGACGTCGCCCGACGACGACCATCGCGATCGGGATGGTGAGGAAGAGCACGAGCCCGATCAGTCGTCCTACCAGCTCTGCGCCGTCCACGTCTCCCCCTCGTCCCGCGGGCGGAAGAGCCCCGTCCGCCTAGGATCACAGCATGACGTACACGGGTGAGGTCGAGGTCGGCGGTCCGGCCGACGTCCAGCACGCAGGCGACCTGCGGATCACGAAGCTCGCGGTGGGCGAGATGAGCAACAACGCCTACCTGCTGCGGTGCGAGCTGACCGGCGAGCAGGTCCTCGTCGACGCCGCCGCCGAGCCGGATCGGCTCCTCGAGCTGGTCGGTGACGACGGCCTGGCCCGTATCGTGACGACCCACCGCCACGGCGACCACTGGCAGGCGCTCGCCGCCGTCGTCGAGGCGACGGGAGCCGAGACCGTGGCCGGCGAGAACGACGCCGAGGGCATCGACGTGCCCACCGACCGGCTGGTCTCGACCGGCGCGCGGGTCCGCGTCGGCTCGTGCGAGCTGGAGGTCACCGAGGTCGTGGGCCACACCCCCGGCTCGATCGTGCTGGCCTACGACGACCCCGACGGCGTCGTGCACCTGTTCGTCGGCGACGACCTCTTCCCCGGCGGCGTCGGCAAGACCTGGTCGCCCGAGGACTTCACCACGTTGATCGACGACGTGGAGACCAAGATCTTCGGCCGTCACCCCGACGACACGCACGTCTACCCCGGCCACGGGAACGACACGACCCTCGGCGCCGAGCGCCCCCACCTCCCGGAGTGGCGCGAGCGCGGCTGGTGAGACCGGGCGCGGTCCGACCTGAGCGGTTCGCCGACGACCACGCTTGGCGATGGCCCACACTCGACGCATGCGATCGTCACGCGTCCTCCTCGCCCTTGCGGCGATCCTCCTGGCCGCGGGGTCGCTGCTGCTCCTCGGCAGCGAGAGCCCGGACGAGTTCGGCTGGTTCGCGTACGCGCCGAACGACGGCCTCTCGTTCCTCGACGACGCGACGTTCCTCGTCCTGACGCCGGGCGTGGTCGCCGGCGCCACGGCGGTGTGGGTCGCCACGCTGCTGCTCGCCGGGGTGGTGGGGCACCGGCTCGCCCGACGCGACGGGGCCCGCGGCTGATCCGATCGCCCCCCGCTCCCCTGCGGGAACGCTCCGCGCTGCCTAGGCTCGTGCGATGAGGTCGATCGCCGCCGCGTCCATGGTCCTGGTCCTGGCGAGCGCGTGCTCGATCGGTGGCGGCGCCGACGGGCCCGACGCGTCGCAGCAGGCGTTCGACCGGACGTGCGCGCTGGTGCGCTCCGGCGTGGCGGCGTTCAACGAGAACGACTACGCCGAGACCGTCGAGCGGTTCGAGGCGGCGCTGGAGCCGGCCCGGGACCTCGCAGAGGTGAGTGACGACGAGCGTGCCGACGATCTGCTCGAGGCCGTCGAGTACTACGCAGCCCTGCCCGCGGAGGACTACCGCGAGGCGTTCGAGAGCTCACCGAACTTCAAGCGCCACCAGGCCACGACGCTCGGCCAGTGCGGCGACGCGCAGCCGGAGGACTCCCCCGGTCAGGAGTCCGAGGCGTGACCTCGGGACCCGCGGTCGCTCAGAAGGTGACCGGCAGCTCGTCGACCCCGTAGACGAAGGACAGCTGCCGGAACGACAGGTCCGACTCCGGCACCGCGAGGGCGAGGTCGGGGAAGCGGCGCAGCAGGCGCGGGAACACCGTCCGCAGCTCGATGCGGGCCAGCTCGGCGCCGATGCACCGGTGGATGCCGTGCCCGAAGGCGAGGTGGCCGCTCCGCGGCACCCGGAAGGGGTCGAACTCCTCCGGGGACTCGCCGGCACCGGCGGGGTCGCGGTTGGCCGCGCTGAGCGACGCGAGCAGCACGTCGCCCTTGCGGATCCGCCGACCGAAGAGCGTCATGTCCTCCTTGGCGAAGCGCGGGAAGGCGACTTGGACGACGGCGAGGTAGCGCAGCAGCTCCTCCACCACCTTCTCGACGTCCTGCGACGTGCCGTTGCGCACCAGGGCCGCGTGCTTCTCGTCGCGCATCAGGACGATCGTGCCGAGCGCGATCATGCCGGCGGTGGTCTCGAAGCCACCGGTGAACACGCCGTCGGCGAGCCCGGCGAGGTCGACGTCGCTGATGGCGTCGCCCTCGGCGCGGATGATCTGGCCGATCAGCCCGGGGCCGGGCTCGAGCCGCTGGCGGGCGACGGCCTCGAAGAGGAACTCCCGTTGCGCCGACACCGCACCGAAGGCGGCGGCCGCTCCGTTCGTCGCGTCGAAGCGCGCGCTGCCCAGCGCGGCGAAGGCTTCGCGGTCCTCGTAGTCGAGACCGAGCAGGGCACAGATCGTCTGGAAGGGCACCGGGAAGGCGAGGTGCTTCGCCAGGTCGCCGGGTGAGCCGGAGGCCTCGAAGGAGTCGAGTGCGTCGTCGACGATGTCCTCGATGACCGGCCCCAACCGCGAGAGCCGCCGCATCGTGAACTCGGGCGTGACGATCTTGCGCAGCCGGGTGTGCAGCGGCGGGTCGGTGAAGCCCAGCCCGCCGATGTCGTCGGACGTGGCCGGGCCGTCGCCGTGGAACAGGTGCCGGATGTCGTTGGAGTAGGCGCCGCGGTCGGTGAGCACGGTGCGAGTCTCGTCGTACCCCGAGACGAGGTAGGCGTTGAACGAGAACGGCAGGGCCAGCTTGTGCAGGCGCTCCTGGCCGCGGATCTCGGCCAGCCGTGGCAGCGGGTCGGTGCCGTCGCGCTGGAGGGGAACCTTGGTCTCCTCGGGGATGAAGGACATGCGTGAGAGGTCGATGCCCTTGCGCCGGATGCGACGGACGACGACACTCCCCAACCACGAGCTGAGTCGTGCGCGTACGTCGATCACCCCACAGAACCTACTACTGGTGTTGCGCTGGAGGCGGAGCCGGAGGAAGGTGTCCTCCAAACTCTGCTTCGGGGCGCAGTGCTCCGGGGGGTGACGACGCGAGGGAGCCACATGAGCACCGACACCGCTGGAGTCCAGGGGCCGACCGAGCTGCGCCGGGTCATGGGACCCAAGCTGCTGCTGCTCTTCATCGTCGGCGACATCCTGGGTGCGGGCATCTACGCGGTGACGGGCCAGATGGCCGGCAAGGTCGGCGGGCTCGTCTGGCTGCCGTTCCTCCTGGCCTTCGTGGTCGCCTCCATGACGGCGCTCTCCTACCTCGAGCTGGTCACGAAGTACCCGCAGGCCGCGGGCGCCGCGCTGTACGCGCACAAGGCGTTCGGGATCCACTTCGTCACGTTCCTCATCGCCTTCGCGGTCGTGTGCTCGGGCATCACGAGCGCCTCGACGTCGGCCAAGACGCTCGCCGACAACTTCACCGGCGGTCTCGAGGTCAACGGCTGGATCGACGGCACGCCGAGCAGCGGCGTGATCGTCGCGATCGCCATGGGCTTCATGGTCCTGCTGGCGATCATCAACCTGCGCGGCGTCGGCGAGAGCGTGAAGTTCAACGTCGTCCTGACCATCGTCGAGCTCGCCGCGCTGTCGATCGTCATCGGCGTCGGCTTCTACGCCATGACCCGCAACGGGGCCGACCTGGGCGAGATCGTGACCTTCCGCGACTACGAGGATCGCGGGCTCTTCCTCGCGGTCACGGCCGCCACCTCCATCGCGTTCTTCGCCATGGTCGGCTTCGAGGACGCGGTCAACATGGTCGAGGAGGTCAAGGAGCCCAACAAGATCTTCCCCCGCACCATGCTCACCGGTCTGGGCATCGCCGTCATCCTCTACATGCTGGTCGCCGTCTCGGTCGTCGCGGTGCTGACCGCCCCCGAGCTGAAGAACATCGCCGACTCCGAGGGGCGTGCCCTGCTCGAGGTCGTGTCGAAGGGTGCACCCGACTTCCCGATCGACCGGGTGTTCCCGTTCCTGGCCGTGTTCGCCGTGGCCAACACCGCCCTGATCAACATGCTCATGGCGAGCCGGCTCCTCTACGGCATGGCCAAGCAGGGCGTGCTCCCCCGCCAGCTCGGATCGGTGCTGCCCGGACGCCGCACCCCGTGGGTCGCCGTGGGGTTCTCCACCGTCCTGGCGCTGGGCCTGATCTTCTACGTCACCCGCGACGCCGAGAGCAACGTCGTCGCCAACCTCTCCAACGTGACCGCGTTCCTGCTCCTGTGCGTGTTCGCGATCGTCAACGTCGCGTGCCTCATCCTGCGGCGCGACACCACCGGCGCCGAGAAGAACCACTTCATGTCGCCGGGGGTCCTGCCCGCCGTGGCCGCGTTCCTGTGCCTCTTCCTCGCCGGCCCGTGGGTCGACCGCGACCCCGAGGTCTACAAGATCGCCGGGGCGCTCATGCTCATCGGCATCGCCCTGTGGGTGGTCACGTACTTCATCAACAAGGCCACCGGCACGGCCGACAGCTCGTTCGAGGACGTCGAGGGCCTGGGTGGCTGACGGGTCCACCACCCTCGTCGTCGCCGGCTGGCTCCGCGTCGGGGCCGACCATCGTGACGCGTACGTCGACGCGTGCCGTCACGCCGTCGAGCTCGCCCGGCGTGCACCCGGGTGCCTGGCCTTCGCGGTCACGGCCGACAGCGTCGACCCCGGCCTCGTCGTGGTGCACGAGCAGTGGACCGACGAGTCCTCGCTGATGGCGTTCCGAGCACTCCCCGACGATGGCGCGGGCGGCGGGACAACTCTTCCCGACGTGCTGGACGCCCGCGTGCGGCGCTACCACGTGAGCGGGGAGGGCCCGGCCTAGCCGGACCCTCCCCGCGACGTGCTGCGTGTGGCTACAGGTCGCCGCGCCGGGCGTCCTTCTCCGGCGTCTCGTCGACGTCGGGCGTCGCCTGCTCGTGCGCCTCGTGGCCGTCGGCCTTGGGGGCCGCGTGCTCCTTGACGCGCTCCGGGTACTTGTTGGCGTACCAGAGGCTGGCCGCCGCAGTGGTGCCGAGGATGACGATGATCGCGCCGAGGCTCGCCAGGGTCGGGATCTCGGGCACGGGGACGTGCTCGCCGCCGTTGATGAACGGCAGCTCGTTCTCGTGCAGCGCGTGCAGCAGCAGCTTCACGCCGATGAAGGCCAGCAGCACCGACAGGCCCTGCGACAGGAACACCAGTCGCTTGAGCAGGTCGCCGAGCAGGAAGTAGAGCTGGCGCAGGCCCATCAGGGCGAAGACGTTGGCCGTGAACACGAGGTACGGCTCACGGGTCAGGCCGTAGATCGCCGGGATCGAGTCCAGTGCGAACAGCAGGTCCGTGGTGCCGAGGGCGATGATCACGAGGGCCATCGGCGTGAGGGCGCGCCTGCCGTTCTCCTTCACGACGAGCTTCAGGCCGTCCCAGCGGTCGGTCAGGTTGAACCGGCGGCGGGCCAGCCGGACGACCGCGTTCTCGGCGTCGTCGTCGTGGTCGGTGTCGCGGATCAGCTGGATGGCCGTGTAGATGAGGAACGCGCCGAACAGGTAGAAGACCCACGAGAAGTTGTTGATCGCCACGGCACCGACGGCGATGAAGATCGCGCGGAAGACCAGGGCGATGATGATGCCCACCAGCAACGCTTCCTGCTGGTACTTCCGCGGCACGTTGAAGCTGGCCATGATGATGATGAAGATGAACAGGTTGTCGATCGACAGGCTGTACTCGGTCAACCAGCCGGCGAAGAACTCCACGCCGTACTGGGACCCGTGGTAGGTGAACGTCCAGATGCCGAAGGCGATCGCCAGCCCGACGTAGATGCTCAGGTAGGTGGCGCACTCCTTCATCGACGGCTCGTGCGGCTTGCGCGCCACCACGAACACGTCGAACAGGATGATGGCGATGGTCACACCGACGGTGATGGACCACTCCATGGTCGAGACGTTCACTCAGGTTCCTCCGGTCGACAGACGTGTACCGGAGGTCTCTTCCACCCCGGGGAGCCCCCGGAGCCCACAGCACCGGACGGTCGAGAGACCACCGTGATGACGACACTGCAGCGAAGGAATACTCCCCTCCGCCGATCATTCTTGCAGCAGCACGCGTCGGGACGCACGCCGAGTCGGTGTGACGTCCCGCGGTCGAGCTAGCTCACGCTCGTGCAGGTCGCGTCGCCGAAGCCGGCGTACTTCGACCGGCTCCCCCGCTGCACCGCGGCTCCCCACTGGCTCAGCGCGGTCGGGACACCGGCGGCGGCGTCGTCGATGGCGCCGGTGTAGGCCACATACGTCGCCCACGGGTCCTCGCCGTCCGCGGACGTGGCCCGCAGGACCTCGCCCGCCGCATGGTCGGGCGTCCCGCCGCCGCCGGCGGCCATGGTGCCCGCGATGCGGTCGACCAGGGCGGGCTGGGCCTGCTCCATCCACGCCGCCACGTCGTCGGCCTCCGCAAGACCCTTCAGCCGCAGGACGTCGCGCGCGAAGCGTCGGCCGTCGCCGTCGGTGTTGAACCAGTCGGCCGCGACCTGGAGGGAGTCCGAACGGATGGTGGCCAGGTCCTCGGAGTCCAGGGTGAGCACGAGGTTGACCGAGCCCGAGACCTCCGCCGGCCGGCCGGCGAAGGAGCGGTTGTACGTCGAGGCGACGGCCGAGCTCACGTCGCGCACGCGGATGGCGGCCTCGATGCCGCGGGGTCGCCCGTCGGCTCCGAACACCTCGCCGAAGCGGAGCCGACCCTGGCGGGAATCGATCGAGCGGGTGAGGGTGACGACGCCGTCACCGTCCTCACGAACCGTCCGCTCGACCCCCGCAGCGAAGAAGGAGGGCGGGACGGCGACGGGGTCGGCGTCCAGCGTCCGTGCACGCGCCGTGGCAGGGGCGCCG
Source organism: Aeromicrobium sp. 50.2.37 (assembly GCF_024655735.1). Classification (NCBI taxonomy): domain Bacteria; kingdom Bacillati; phylum Actinomycetota; class Actinomycetes; order Propionibacteriales; family Nocardioidaceae; genus Aeromicrobium; species Aeromicrobium sp. 50.2.37. Next base: position 200,472 of record NZ_JANLGG010000001.1, on the reverse strand, counting down.
CCCGTGACGAGCGACGTGGAGCGCACCGCCTCCGACGTCCGAGCCGGCAGCTCACCGTCGAGCAGCGACGCGTACGCCTGCCGTCCGCGGTCCGACGAGAGGTCGAGGACCAGCTGCCGCAGGGCGAAGGCGGGCAGGTCCTCGTCCGGTGCGATCTCCGCGTGCACGTCGGTGACGGCCGGCCACAGCACGGCACTCCGCTGGACAGCGGCTTCGGTACCGATCGTCACCACCACGTCGTCGGAGCCGATCGGCGTGATCGCTGCAGCCACCTCGTCGCCCCCACCGCCCGGCAGCTCCGCGGCGAGCCGGCGCAGCGTCGACGTGTCCCCGGCCGCCTCGAACGCGTCGGCCTCCAGGACCAGCGATCCGCCCGGAGGGATCTGCGCCGGGTCGTCGGCCACGGGCAGGCCGGACGACGGCGGGTCGTCGCCCACGTAGCTCGCCGGCACCACGAGTCGCAGGTTCTTCGTGAGTCCCGCCGGGCCGTCGGCCAGGTCATAGCCCAGGGAGGTCCAGGCCACACCGCGGGAGTCCTTGGCGGTGGCACCGACGTCGACCGACGTCGCCTCGCCCGAGTCGTCGGGCGTGCTCCGGTCCCAGCGCCAGCGACCGTCGACCCGTTGCGGCCAGCCGGAGAAGAGGTCGTCGCCGGCGGTCGGGAACGCCTGGACGACCGCCGCCTCGAGCGGTGTGCTGAGGCCGATCTCCTGCGGGTCGACCCGCAGGCAGACGGGCGAGCGTTCCTTCGTCTCGACGACCGGCTCGGCTGCGGCGGACACCGACGAACGCTCCCCGATCGTGCCCGTCCCCACCAGGGTCGCGCCGACCAGGCCCCCCAGCACGATGCCGCCGGCGATCATGCGGCTCACGGACTCGAACGTCAGCGCGTCGAGCTCGTCACGCCACCTCATGGGCACATCCTGCCCCCTGGCACCGCGGCGCGCGCGGGGACCCGAGAAAGACGTTCAGGACCGGTCGCCCAGCTCGGTCGCGACACGGCGACGGAACTCGTCGGCGTCGACCGTGTTCCCGGGGTCCCACTTGCCGGCGGTGCTGGTCTCGGAGTGGTAGCGCACGTGGTCAGCACCGGTTCCGAAGCGCGCCACGATCACCGCCGCGGCGCGCACGGCCGCCTCACCCTGCTGGGCGGTGGGTCGCTGGCCGTACGGCTCCTGGGGCGCGTAGTCGATCTCGATGCCGACGTACGACGCATTGCCGTCCCCGGCGGGCATGGGACCGCTGGCTCGGGCCTCCCCCGCGTGGTTGGCCCGCCCCGCCGCGATCACGTGGCACACGGCGTCGCGGTCGATGAGCAGGTGGCACAACGGGCCGCGCAAGCCGGTCCTGCCGTCGACCACCGTGTCCAGCGCCGGGTGCGGGTCGGCGGTGGTGGCCCGGAAGGCCGTGTGGTGCACCAGGACGCCCGACGGGTCGAACGCCCACGGGCGGCCACGGTCCGCCCAGCCCGGTGTGGCCTCGACCTGCAGCCCGGCGTCACGCAGCGCAGTGGGCAGCCACGTCAGCTCGACCTTGCGGCGGCCGGGGATCGGCAGGTCGCGGACGTAGGGCATGCGGTCCAGGAGGGCCAGGCCCCCGATGGTGGCGGTCGCCGCCAACGCGCCCCCGAGCAGGACTCGCCGACTGGCGCCCCCCGGGCCGGGCTCGAGGCGGGGCCGGGGCGTGTCCTCCGTCTGCTGCATGGCGGCTCCCTGGGCTCGTGTCCCTCGCCCGGGACCTTCCGACGCCTCGACGCTACGGGGCTGCGGCAACCCCCGCAGGACGACCCGCCGCACCGTGCAGCTCGACGTCGAGCGTGAAGGTGATCGACGACGCGTCCAGGTACCGGTGCCAGGACGGGTGGGCGAAGGCGTCGGGCGGGGCGGTCTGCGGCTCGATGCACACGGCGTGCTCGGGTCGGGTGTAGACGACCCACCACGGTGCGTCGCTGCCGAGCCGCAGGGTGAGCGTGTCGCCCCAACGGATCGACGGCGGCCGCTGCAGCGCGAAGCAGTCGTCCCACGGCTCGGCCGCCGGCTCGACGAGCCGACCTGTGGGCAGCATCGCCTCGCCCCGCTCGACCATGCGCTCGGGGGCGACGTCGTGGACCGTCTCCGAGCCGTCGGCGAGCCTGCGGCGGAACCAGGGGTGGAACCCGAGCGAGGCACCGGGCCCTGCGCCGTCCCACCCGAGCGTGCAGGTGAGTCCAGATGCGGTGAGGGCGTAGTGGAGCCTCGCCGTCCCCGAGACCGGCCACGGATCACCGAGCTCGGCCTCGAAGGTGAGGTCATCGACCTGCGTCCAGACGGCGTCACGGCCGAGACCGTGCAGCGCGTTGCCGTCGTCGGCCGTCGGCAACCGGTGCCGCACGCCCTCGTGCTCCACGACGCCGTGCCCGATCCGGCCCGCCCACGGCACCATGGGATAGCTGCCCCGGGTGATCGTGTCGGGGACCCCGGGCACCGACTCCGTCGCGATCAGCTCCAGCCCGGCCACCGTGAACGAGACGAGCCGAGCCCCGTGGTCGGGATCGATCTCGACCGCGAGGGGTCCTTGGACCGCCCGCACCGTCACGCGTGCGCCTCGAGCATGCCGCGCAGCTCCTTCTTGAGCTCCCCGATCTCGTCGCGCAGGCGAGCCGCGACCTCGAACTGCAGGTCGGCCGCCGCGGCGTGCATCTGCTCGCTGAGCTGCTCGATGAGGGCGGCGAGGTCGGCCGACGGCAGGTCCGCGAGACCGGCGGTGTGCTGTCCGAGCGGCACGGGCGCACCGCGTCGCTTGTGGTCGCCCGTGGCTGCGAGCAGGGTCGCGGTGTCGGCGTCCTCGCGCGCGAGCATGTCGGTGATGTCACCGATCCTCTTGCGCAGCGGCTGCGGGTCGACCCCGCGCTCGAGGTTGTAGGCCACCTGCTTCTCGCGACGTCGGTTGGTCTCGTCGATCGCCAGGGCCATGGAGTCCGTGATCCGGTCGGCGTACATGATCACCTGGCCGGAGACGTTGCGCGCGGCACGACCGATCGTCTGGATCAGGGAGCGCCCCGACCGCAGGAAGCCCTCCTTGTCGGCGTCGAGGATGGCCACCAGGCTCACCTCGGGCAGGTCGAGTCCCTCGCGCAGCAGGTTGATCCCGACCAGCACGTCGTACTCCCCCATGCGCAGCTCGCGCAACAGCTCGACGCGGCGCAGCGTGTCGACCTCGCTGTGCAGGTAGCGGGTGCGGATGCCGGCCTCGAGCAGGTAGTCGGTGAGGTCCTCGGACATCTTCTTGGTGAGGGTGGTGACGAGGACGCGCTCGTTCTTCTCGACCCGGTCACGGATCTGCGCGATGAGGTCGTCGATCTGGCCCCGGGTCGGCTTGACGATCACCTCGGGGTCGACCAGGCCGGTGGGCCGGATGATCTGCTCGACGACCTCACCGCCGGTCTTCTCCATCTCGTAGGTGCCCGGCGTGGCCGAGAGGTAGACGGTCTGCCCGATCCGCTCCAGGAACTCGCCCCACGTGAGGGGCCGGTTGTCCATGGCACTGGGCAGGCGGAACCCGTGCTCGACGAGCGTGCGCTTGCGCGACATGTCGCCCTCGTACATCGCGCCGATCTGCGGCACGGTCACGTGCGACTCGTCCAGGACCAGCAGGAAGTCCTCCGGGAAGTAGTCGAGCAGGCAGTTCGGCGCCGTTCCCGGAGCTCGCCCGTCCATGTGGCGCGAGTAATTCTCGATGCCGGCGCACGTGCCGACCTGCTGCATCATCTCGATGTCGTAGGTGGTGCGCATGCGCAGCCGCTGCGCCTCCAGCAGGCTGCCCTGGCCCTCGAGCTCGGCCAGGCGCTCGGCCAGCTCGACCTCGATGCTCTCGATCGCCCGCGTCATGACGTCCGGGCCCACGGTGTAGTGCGTCGCGGCCCCGACGTAGAGCTCGGTGTCCTCGCTGAGGACCTCGCCCGTGAGCGGGTGCAGCGTCATGAGCCGCTCGATCTCGTCGCCGAAGAACTCGATGCGGACCGCCATCTCCTGGTAGACGGGGAAGATCTCGAGGGTGTCGCCCTTGACCCGGAAGGTGCCGCGGGTGGGAGCGACGTCGTTGCGCACGTACTGCGCCTGGACCAGCGAACGGAGCAGCTCCTCGCGCGGCTTCTCCTCGCCGACCTTGAAGCCGATCATGCGCTCGGTGTACTCCTGCGCCGAGCCGAGGCCGTAGATGCAGGACACCGTGGCGACCACGATGACGTCGCGTCGGGTGAGCAGCGACCAGGTGGCGGAGTGGCGCAGGCGCTCGACCTCCTCGTTGATCGAGGAGTCCTTCTCGATGTAGGTGTCGGTTTGCGGGACGTAGGCCTCGGGCTGGTAGTAGTCGTAGTAGGAGACGAAGTACTCCACCGCGTTGTGGGGCAGCAGCTCCCGCAGCTCGGTGGCGAACTGGGCGGCGAGCGTCTTGTTGGGGAGCATCACGAGCACCGGACGCTGCAGACGCTCGGTGAGCCAGGCGGTGGTGGCGGTCTTGCCGGTGCCGGTGGCGCCCATGAGCACGACGTCCTGCGCGCCCGACTCGATGCGCTCCTGCAAGGCCTGGATCGCGGTCGGCTGGTCGCCGGCGGGCTCGTACTCGGACACGACGGAGAACGGCGCGACCTGGCGGCGCAGCGCGGACTTGGGCCTCATGACCTCCACCGTACGACCTGCCACCGACACCGGCGTCGCTCCTGCCGTGGGGCCGTGATCGGCCACACCTAGGATGCATGCATGTCTGCATCGGAGACGAGCACGGGCGAGACCCACGACGAGGGTGGGACGACCCCCGCCCCCACGGAGGGTGCCCCGCGCGGGCCTCGGTCCCGCACCGAGCAGCGACGTGCCGCGCGTTCGGCGGAGATCGTCGCCGCCACCCGGGCGCTCTTCGACGAACGCGGCGTGCGCGAGGCGCAGATCGAGGACATCGCCAAGGCCGTCGGCATCAACCGGGCGATCATCTACCGGCACTTCTCCAGCAAGGAGGAGCTGTTCGCGGTGACTCTGCTGGGCTACCTGACCGAGCTCGACGGGGCCCTGGCGCCGGGTGACGACCCCGACCGCACGGGCCCCCAGCGCCTCGACGCGCTCGTGCGGGCCTTCTTCGGCTACGGACTCGAGCACCCGGCCTTCGTCGACTGTGCGCAGACGCTGCTGCGTCGGCGCGGGGTCGAGCTGATGGAGGAGGTCAGCGAGGACGTGATGATCCGGCTCGGCACCGCCATGAGCGCCTGCCTCGGCCACGTGGTGCGGGTCCTCGAGACCGGGGACGCCGAGGGCGAGTTCGCCGTGGCCGACCCGAACCTCCTCGCCAACGTCCTCTACACGCAGGGCCTCGGTGCCCTGAACCTGGCGCACCTGCAGATCTCCGTCCGCGAGCACATCTCCGGGCTCCCCGTCGTGGACCCGGTCGTGACCGACGACCTCCTCGACCACCTGCTGCGCGGAGCCCTCGCGATGGCGCGAGGCCGCTGACCTTCGCGCCCCGCAGGACGTACGCCCGACGCGAAGGACCCCCAACGACAGGACCCCCACGGCTGGGCCGTGGGGGTCCTGTCGTCGGTTCCGGAGGGTCAGGCGCCCTCGAGGATGGCGACGACGCCCTGGCCGCCGGCCGCACAGATCGAGATGAGACCGCGGCTGCCCGGGCCCTTCTCGTGCAGCAGCTTGGCCAGGTTGGCGACGATCCGCGCACCGGTGGCCGCGAAGGGGTGCGCTGCGGCGAGCGAGGATCCCTTCACGTTCAGCCTGCTGCGGTCGATCGAGCCGAGCGGGACGTCCAGGCCCAGACGCTCCTTGCAGAATTCGGGGTCCTCCCACGCGGCGAGGGTCGAGAGCACCTGGCCGGCGAAGGCCTCGTGGATCTCGTAGTAGTCGAAGTCCTGCAGGGTGAGCCCGTTGCGCGCGAGCATGCGCGGCACGGCGTACGCCGGGGCCATGAGCAGGCCCTCGGCACCGCTCACGTAGTCGACGGCCGCCGTCTCGTAGTCCACGAAGTACGCACGGGGCGTCCAGCCGCGGCGCTGCGCCTCCTCCTCCGAGGCGAGCAGTGCCACGGAGGCACCGTCGGACAGCGGGGTGGAGTTGCCGGCGGTCATGGTCGCCTCGTCGCCGAGCTGCTTGCCGAAGACCGGCTTGAGCTTGGCGAGCTTCTCGACCGTCGAGTCCGGGCGCAGGTGGTTGTCCTTGGTGACACCGTTGAACGGCGTGACCAAGTCGTCCTGCCAGCCGGCGTCCCACGAGGCGGCGAGGTTCTGGTGCGAGGCCGCCGCGAGCTCGTCCTGGGCCTCGCGGGTGATGCCCCAGGCATGGGTCGTGATCGCCTGGTGGTCACCCATCGACAGCCCGGTGCGAGGCTCGGCGTTGCGGGGCTGGTCGGGGGCGAGGTACGCGGGCCGGATCTTCGCGAGGGCGGCCAGGCGGCCCTTGTTGTCCTTGGCGTTGTTGGCCTCGATGAGGATCTTGCGCAGCTTGTCCCCCACGGCCAGCGGGGCGTCGGACGTGGTGTCCGTGCCGCCGGCGATGCCGGACTCGATCTTGCCGAGCGAGATCTTCGCGGCGACCTGGAACGCGGCCTGCAGACCGGTGCCGCACGCCTGCTGGATGTCCTCGGCGGGCGTCTCGGGCGAGAGCTTGGACCCGAGGACCGTCTCGCGCGCCAGGTTGAAGTCGCGGCTGTGCTTGAGCACGGCGCCGGCGACGACCTCGCCGACCTTCTCGCCCTCGAGGTCGTAGCGCTCGACGAGACCGTCGAGGGCTGCCGTGAGCATGTCCTGGTTGGAGACGTTCTGGTAGACCGTGTTCGACCGGGCGAACGGGATCCGGTTGCCGCCGACGACGACGACCTTGCGGACGGTCTGCTCGCTGCCGGAGGCGCCGGCCGCAGCCGCGCTCGTCGCGGCCTTCGTGCCGGCGGCCTTGGTCGCAGCGTTCTTGGCAGCGGGGGCCTTCTTGGCCGGTGACTTCTTCGCGGGGGTGTTCTCCGCCATGGCGCGTGCTCCTTGCGCTTCGGGGTGGGCGAGGTGGTGGTGCGGGTCGTGCGACACCGGGCAGGTGCGTGCGGGACGATGGTGCCACGTGGCAGGGTGAGCCGACAGCCCGCGAGGGTCCCGGCGAGGGCCGGGGCCGTGCGGTGTGCGCCTCACCACGCCCGGTGGACGCGGTTGTCACTCCAAGTTACAGTTCACGTGCGATTCCAGATACCGATGGTATGCGAGAGATAGGACACACCCCCTGATGAGCGATCGTTACCAGGACCTGGCCCACAACCCGATCGGCAAGTTCCTCGTGAAGAACCTGGGACTGCCCAACCCTCCGTACCTGGAGCGCTACGACGGCGGCCCGTTGGTCGACGGCACCGTCCTCACCGGCACGGCGAAGGCCGGGACGGTCTCCAAGGCGATCACCGCTGCACTCAAGGCCGACAAGATCGAGGCCACGGGCGTGCCTGCCCAGGGCAAGCGCTACAAGGGCCTCGTGTTCGACGCGACGGGCATCGCCGACGCCGCCGGGCTGGTGGCGCTCCAGGAGTTCTTCACCCCGGTGCTCCGTCAGCTGCAGGGCTGCGGCCGGGTCGTCGTCGTCGGCTCCGTGCCCGAGGACGCCTCCACCGAGGGCGCGCGGGTCGCTCAGCGAGCCCTCGAGGGCTTCACCCGCTCGCTCGCCAAGGAGGTCGGGTCCGGCAGCACCGCGAACCTCGTCTACCTCGCGAAGGGCGCCGAGAAGTCCATCGCCTCGACGCTCGGCTTCCTCCTCTCCGCCAAGTCCGCCTACGTCTCGGGCCAGGTCGTCCGCGTGGGCTCGACCGGCATCACGACGGTGACCGAGCCGGCCGACCTCCAGAAGCCGCTCGCCGGCAAGGTCGCGCTCGTCACGGGCGCCTCGCGCGGCCTCGGCGAGGCCGACATGCGCACCCTCGCCCGCGACGGGGCCACCGTCATCGGCCTCGACGTCCCGCCGCTCGAGGGCGACCTCAAGGCCCTCGCCGAGGAGCTGGGCGGCGGCTACATCGTGGGTGACATCACCTCGCCCGACGCCCCTGCGACGATCGCCGCCTACGTCAAGGAGAACTACGGCGCGGTCGACGTCGTGGTGCACAACGCCGGCATCACGCGCGACAAGCGCCTGCGGAACATGAGGGCCGAGAACTGGCAGCTGGTGGTCGACATCTCGGTGGGCGCGCCCCAGCGGATCACCGACGAGCTGCTGGCCCAGGGCCTCGTCAACACCGGCGGCACGATCATCGGCATCGCCTCGATCGCGGGCATCGCCGGCAACAACGGCCAGACGAACTACGCGTCGGCCAAGGCCGGCGTGATCGGCTGGATCCAGTCGCTCGCGGAGCGGGTCGCCGCCGACGGCATCACGGCCAACGTCGTCGCCCCGGGCTTCATGGAGACCGAGATGGTCAAGACCATCCCGCTCGGCATCCGCGAGGCCGGGCGCCGCATGAACTCCATGTCGCAGGGCGGCCTGCCCGTCGACGTCGCCGAGGCGATCGCCTGGTTCGCGAACCCCGGTTCGGGCGCCGTGAGCGGGAACGTCCTCGGCGTGAACGGCCAGATGCTGCTGGGGGCCTCGTGACCACCAGGCGCTTCGAGGAGGCACCGTCCACGCTGCCTCTCATGCTGAAGGCCGCCCTGCCGGCCCTGCCCGTCGTGGGCTCGCTGCCGGGGGTCAAGCACGCGTCGGGCGCGGTGCCCGACCTCGTGCTGGAGCGTTCCGGCGTCGGGACGGACCCGGCGCACCTCGAGCGGTACCTCGACGTGTGCGGCTTCCCGCACGTCGAGCACCTGCCTGCCACGTACCCGCACATGGCGGCGTTCGGGCTGCACATGGCCCTCATGACGGACACCGCGTTCCCCTTCGCGCCCATGGGCCTGGTGCACCTGCGGAACCGCATCACGCAGCACCGTCCCATCGGTGCCGACGAGGTCTTCGACGTCTCCGTGCGCGCCGCCGACCTGCGACCGCACCCGAAGGGACGACTCGTCGACCTCCTCACGGCCGTCACGATCGACGGCGAGCTCGTGTGGGACGAGGTGACGACGCTGTTCTCGCGCGGTCGCGGCGGAGCGCCTGAGTCGTCGCCCGCGCCGCTGGACGGCGTGGAGGCTCCCCGGGGCGTCGTGCACTGGCGGCTCGCGGGTGACCTGGGCCGGCGCTACGGCGCCGTGTCCGGCGACCGCAACCCCATCCACCTGTATCCCGTCACCGCGAAGGCGTTCGGCTTCCCGAGCAACATCGCGCACGGCATGTGGACGAAGGCCCGCAGCCTGGCGGCCCTGCAGAACCGGCTCCCCGACGCGTTCGTCGTCGACGTGGAGTTCAAGAAGCCCGTCCTCCTGCCCACGACCGTGGTGTTCGGGTCGACGACCGGTGACGACGGCACCGACTTCGGGGTCCGTGCGCAGAAGAAGGACTCCACGCACCTGGTCGGCCGCGTCACCCCGTCCTGAGCACGATCCGGACAGTGACGTGACGGGCATCTCGTCGTTGGACCTCCTGGACCCCAGGAGGAGCCCGTCATGAACCGTCGCACCACACGTCGTCCCCTCGCCGTCGTCGCGTCCGCCCTCGCCGTGACGACGGCGGTCGCGCTCGCGGGCGTCCCCGCCTCCGCAGCACCGTCGCCCGTCTCCGGCGCCACCGCACGGTCGGCGACCGCAGCAGCAGGACCGGTGCAGGCCACGGGTGGGTGGTCGCCGCGCCCCGAGCAGTACCCCACGACGACCACCGAGCGCGACCTGGCGATCCCGATGTCCGACGGGACCGTCCTGCGGGGCAACCTCATGAGACCGGTCGACGCCGCAGGACGCGTCGAGACCCGCCGGCTCCCGGTGGTCGTGACCATCACCGCGTACAACAAGAACGTGCAGGACCAGGCCGGCGGACTGGGTGGCGGAGACGGGTCCTACCTGGTGAAGCGCGGGTACCTGCAGCTGACCGTCGACGCGCGCGGGACGGGCAGCTCGGCCGGGACGTGGTGCGCCTTCTGCTCGCGCGAGGGCAAGGACTTCGGCGAGGTCATGACCTGGGCCGCGAAGCAGTCCTGGTCGAACGGCAGCACCGCCATGCGCGGCCCCTCCTACATGGGCATCGCGCAGATGTTCGCGGCCGCCGACCGACCGGCCGGACTCAAGGCGATCTTCCCGCAGGTCCCGGCCGCCGACGTGTACCGCGACGTGGTCGCCTCCGGCGGGGCGCTCGACGTCGGGTTCATCCCGCTGTGGATCGGTCTCGTCAACGGCACCGCGATCATCCCGCCGTACCTCTCCGCCACCGACCCGGCCGGAGGCCTCGGCACCCTCGTCACGCACCTGCTCGGCAACGGCGCCTTCAGCCTAGACCTGCTCGTCAGCGCCCTCGGCGGGGGCGAGCCCGCCTACGACGGCGCGTTCTACACGCAGCGCTCTCCCATCGAGGTGGTCTCGAGGGTCACCACGCCGACCTTCCTGGTGGCCGGCGAGTACGACCTCTTCCAGCGCGGGACTCCCCTGCTCTACGAGAACCTCCAGCGTCGGGGCGTGCCCACCAAGATGATCGTCGGCCCCTGGGACCACCTCCAGGCCTCCGGCGGCCAGGGCCTCGAGTCGGCCGGCTACGGCAGCCTCAGCGAGCTGCAGCTCCGCTGGTTCGACCACTACGTCAAGAAGCTGCCGAACCAGCGGCTGTCCGACATCGCCGGGCTCAGCTACTACGAGCAGGGCAGCGGACGCTGGGTCCGTGGCACGGAGTGGATGCCGTCGAGCCTGACGCCGCGCACGTTCCGCCTCAGCGGGACCGCCCGGACCGCCGGGTCGGCCGGAGGCCTGACCACGGGGACCCCGACCGCCGGGCGGACCACCGTGCCCGCCATCCCCGTGCAGGGCCTCTGCAGCCGGTCCACCAACCAGTGGACGGCCGGCGTCGTCGGACTGGTGGTGCCCGACCTGCCCTGCTTCACGAACAACCAGTTCAACGACACCCTCGGCCCGGTCTTCGAGACCGCACCGCTGACCTCCGACGTCGTCGTCCACGGCCCGCTCAACGCCCGGCTGTACACGTCGACGCCGACGGGCGACGGGATGCTCTCGGTCACGGTCTCCGACGTGGCGCCGGACGGGACCGTCTCACGGCTCACCGGCGGCTGGCAGGTCGTGTCGCACCGCGCCCTCGACACGACCCGATCCCGCTACGTCCGCGGCACCCTGGTCCAACCGCACCATCCGTTCACGAAGCAGGCCCAGAAGCCGCTGGCCGCCGGCACCGTCGCCCCGGTCGACGTCGAGGTCTTCCCCACGCGCGCCAGACTGGCCAAGGGGCACCGCCTGCGGGTCTCGGTGCAGGGCTTCGACGTGCCGCACCTGCTCCCGACCCTGGGCTCGTTGCTGCCCTCGCTGGCCCCGATGACCGTCCACACGGGCCCGCAGCACCCGTCGGCGCTGACCTTCGGGACCCCCTGAGCGGCGGTCCGCTCAGGAGCGACGGCGACGGATCAGGCCCTCCTGGGCCACGGTGGCCACCAGCGTGCCGTCCTCGGTGAACACGCGGGCCGTGCTGAGCCCGCGGGCGCCGGAGGCCGACGGCGACGTCTGGTCGTACAGCAGCCACTGGTCGGCACGGATGGGCCGGTGGAACCAGATGGTGTGGTCCAGCGAGGCCGGGACGACCTCCGGGGAACCGATGAACTGTCCGTGCGGGATCAGCGCGACCCCGAGCAGGCTGAAGTCGCTGATGTAGACGAAGGCCGCCGTGTTGACGATGCGCGAGTCCGGAAGCGTGCCGTCGGCGCGGAACCAGAGTCGTTGGACCGCGGGGACGCTCTGTCGGGTCGGGTCGTCGTCCGGCCGGTTGTCGCCGATGTACCGCAGGTCGAACGACGACCACTCGCGCTTCCAGGTGTCGACCTCGTCCGGTCGGACGGCGCGGATGACCTCGAGCAGCGGCGTGGAGTCCGCCGGCGCGGGGACGGTGGGCATGACGTCCTGGTGGTCCCAGCCCTCCTCGGCCTTCTGGAACGAGGCGGTCATGTAGAAGATGGTCTCGCCGTGCTGGCGTGCGGCTACCCGGCGCGTGGTGAAGGACCCGCCGTCGCGGACGTTCTCGACGTCGTACACGATCGGGATCGACGGGTCGCCGCCGAGCAGGAAGTAGGCGTGCAGGGAGTGGATGTAGCGGTCCTCGGGGACCGTCAGCTGCGCGGCCGTGACGGCCTGCGCGGCCACCTGGCCACCGAAGACGCGCGTGAGGCTCGATCCTTCCGGCTGGCCACCCCGGTAGAGGCCGACCTCGAGAGGTTCGAGGTCCAGGAGGGTCACGAGCTGGTCCAGTGAGGCGGGCACGCCGCGATCGTATCGACTCGAGGCCTCGCCCATGCCACGACCCGACCGACGACCTCACCGCAGCGACGACCGGGCGTCCGGGCCCATCACCTAGAGTTCACACAGATGTCCGTCGCTCCCGCCCCCGCGCGCCACCCCGTCCCGCAGCTCGTCCGCACCCTGGACCTCGTCGCGAAGGCCGCCCTCGTGCTGCTGCTGGCGCTGGCGATGTCCGCGCCGGACCTCGGCAACATGGCCGACAAGGCGGCCGGTCTCCGCGCCGTCGCCTATCCGCTGCTCTCGTTCACCGTCCCGGTGGTCTGGTGGCTCTTCTGGCGCGAGCGTCGCCCGTTCCCCTGGGCAGCGGACCTCATGGTCACCATCACGTGCTTCACCGACGTCCTGGGCAACCGGCTCGACCTCTACGACCGCATCGTCTGGTTCGACGACTTCATGCACTTCATGAACACCGGCCTCCTCGCGGCGGCGTTCATCCTGCTCACGCTGCCCCGCTCGGCCACCTTCGGCGCGACTCTGGAGCGGTCGCTCGCCTTCGGGGTGCCGGCTGCGGTGTTCTGGGAGATCGCCGAGTACTTCGCGTTCATCAGTCGGTCCAGCGAGCGTCGCAGTGCCTACGGCGACACGCTCGCGGACCTCGCACTGGGCTCCTTCGGCTGCGTCGTCGCTGCCGTCGTCGTCCATCGACGCCAGGGCCGCGGTCGGCGCTCGGGGCCCACCGGCCTCATGGACACGCATCGCGTGCCGGCAGCCGACGCAGCCGGCACCTGAGCCGGGCCGACCCTCGTGGTCGGGCTATCCCTCGTCGTTCTTGCGCTGCCGCGCCAGGAACTGCTCGAACTGGTCGGCCAGCTCGTCGCCGCTCGGGATCGAGTCGTCGTCGGCGAGCAGCGACTGAGCCGCCCCACGGGTGAAGGCGTCGTACTGCTCCTCGAGTCCGGACAGCACCTCCGCGCCGCCCTGCTCGGCGATCTGCCGCTCGATGTCGGCCACCGTGGCGCCCTGCACCGCGCGGATCGGGTCGAGATCGAGGTCGAGCCCGGTGCGGTCGATGACCGCCTCGAGCAGCGCCAGCGCGGCCGGCGGGTAGTCGACCTGGGTGAGGTAGTGCGGGACGTGGACCACGTAGCCGGCGCTGTCGATGTCGCGCTGCGCCAACCGGTACTCCAGGAGCGACTGTGCCGACGACGGCACGCGCACCTCCGCCTGCCACAGGTTCTTGCGGTCGACCAGCTCCGGTCGCGAGCCGTGGGCCGTGATCATGGGCGGCCGGGTGTGCGGGACACCCATCGGCACGGCTCCCAGCCCGAGGGTCAGGCTGACGTCGAGGTCCTCGACGACCTCCTGCACCCCGTCGACGAAGGACTCCCAGCGGAAGTCCGGCTCGGGACCGGCGAGCACCAGGTACGGCGTGCCGGAGCGGTCGAGCTCGCGCACGATGTCGAGGCGGGGCTCGTCGTAGTCGACGTAGTGGTCCTGCCGGAACGTGATCATGGGCCGACGGGCGCGGTAGTCGTACAGCTCGTCGACGTCGAAGCTGCGCACCACCTCGCCTCGCCCACTCACCAGGTGCTCGGCCGCGATGCGCGAGGCCCCACCGGCCGTCAGGAAGCCGTCGAGGGCATGGATCAGGACCGGGCCGTCACCAGACGGGGTCGGGTCCGAGGATTCAGGGTCACGTCGAGAGGGCCACTTCATGGTCAAGACCTCACGGCTCGAGATTGTTCCCGACGACCCGCTGCCAGGCGGCACGGGTGTCGGCCGCCACGGCGTCGGGCGTGAGGCCGAGGCGCTCGAGGATCACCGGACGCTTGGCATGGTCGAGGAACTCCTGCGCGACACCGTGCACGCGGACCGGGACGTCGCTCTCGACGTCGCGCAGCGCCTGCGTGAACGCGGCACCCACACCGCTGATGCGACCGTTGTCCTCGATGGTGACCACGAGGCGGTGGGAGGCCGCGAGTGCGACGACGGCCGGGTCGAACGGCTTGACCCAGCGGGGATCGACGACGGTGACGCCGAGTCCGTCGGCGGCCAGCCTCTCGGCGGCCCCGAGGCCCACGGGCACCATGGATCCCGCGGCGAGGACGAGCACGTCGTCGGAGTCCCCGCGCGCGAGGACGTCGGCGGTGCCGACCGTGTCGATCGCGTCGACGTCGGCGGGCACGGCGCCCTTGGCGAAGCGGACCACCGTGGGGGCGTCGTCGACGGCCACGGCCTCGCGCAGCAGCTCCCGCAGCCGCGTGCCGTCGCGGGGCGCGGCGAGCCGCAGCCCCGGCACGATCTGCAGCATCGACATGTCCCACATGCCGTTGTGGCTCGCGCCGTCGTCGCCGGTGACCCCGGCCCGATCGAGCACGAAGGTCACGCCGCAGCGGTGCAGGGCGACGTCGAGGAGCACCTGGTCGAACGCGCGGTTGAGGAAGGTCGCGTAGACCGCCACCACCGGGTGGAGGCCCGCCATGGCCATGCCCGCCGCGCTGGTGGCCGCGTGCTGCTCGGCGATGCCGACGTCGAACACCCGGTCGGGGAACTTGTCGGCGAACGCGTCGAGCCCGACGGGGTAGAGCATGGCCGCCGTGATGCCAACGACGTCGGGGCGTTCGTCGGCGATCCGCACGACCTCGTCCCGGAACACCGAGGTCCAGCCCGCGGGGGCCACGGAGACCGCGTCGCCGGTCTCACGGTCGAACGGCGGGGCCTGGTGCATCTGGTCGTTCTCGTTGGCCACCGCGATGTCGTAGCCCTGGCCCTTGGTCGTGAGCACGTGCACGAGGACGGGCCCTCCGAACCGCTTGGCCAGCGTGAGCGCCTGCTCGAGGGCTGCGCGGTCGTGACCGTCGACCGGACCGACGTACTTCAGGCCGAGATCCTCGAACATGCCCTGGGGGGCGAGAGCGTCCTTGACGCCCTTCTTGATCGCGTGCAGGGCGCCGTAGGCCGCGGGGCCGACCGGTCCGCCGCGGTTGAGCCGGTCGCGGATGGCGCTGAGGGCGGGCTCGTAGCGCGGGTTCGTCCGGATGTCGGTGAGCCGGTTGGCGAGGCCACCGACCGTGGGCTGGTAGGACCGGCCGTTGTCGTTGACCACGATGACGAGGCGTCTGTCCTGCGAGGCGGCGATGTTGTTGATCGCCTCCCAGGCCATGCCGCCGGTCATGGCACCGTCACCGATGACGGCCACCACGTGGTCGTCGCGGCCGAGGACCTGGTTGGCCCGCGCCATGCCCTCGGCGTAGGAGAGGCTCGTGGACGCGTGCGAGTTCTCGACCCAGTCGTGCTCGGACTCGCCGCGGCAGGGGTAGCCCGACAGGCCCCCCTCCTGGCGCAGCGTGTCGAAGTCGCCGGCCCGCCCGGTGACCATCTTGTGGACGTAGGCCTGGTGCCCGGTGTCCCAGACGACGCGGTCGCGCGGGGACTCGAAGACGCGATGGATCGCGAGGGTCAGCTCGACCACGCCGAGGTTGGGCCCGAGGTGACCGGCGTGCGCGGCGACCGCGTCGATCGTCCGCTCGCGGATCTCGTGCGCGAGGGTCTCCAGCTCGGCGTCGGACAGGGCCCGCAGGTCCGCGGGGCCGGTGATCTGGTCGAGCAACGCCATTCGGTCAGTCTAGCGATCCCGTCCCACCCCCGCCGTCGGCCTCCGCTCAGGTCCGGTAGCGGCCCCGGACGTGCGTCAGGGCTTCCCCGTCCCGCAGGTCGACGTGCTCCACGGTGCCGGCGAGCAGCAGCCCCCAGCCCTCGCGACGCGGCTCGGTCCCGTCCAGACGCACCCCCACCCACCCGACGGCGTCGGCGAGCCGCGGGCCCCAGGGGCCGTCGTCCCAGGTCCCGAGGGTGAACGGTCCTCCCGGGGCCGGAGCGGTCCCCGCGAAGGCGTCGGCGAGGAAGGCGTGGTCGGGGCCGAGCACGTTCACGACGACCGTGGTCGGCCGCGCCTCCCAGAGCGTGGACTCCTCGTCCACCAGGGCCAGGACCCGGGGCGGATCCCCGGCGGCGAGCAGCAGCGAGGAGACGGTGAGGCCGACGCGCGCCCGTCCCTCCCCTGCCGCCCACACCGTCACGGCGGCGGGCAGGCGTCCGCGCAGACGACGGAACCCGTCCCGATCACCCTCGGGGGACGCGAAGGGGTGCTCGTCGTGGATCGTCACCCCGCCAGCCTAGGCCCGCCACCTCGTTCCCCACCGCGTGAGCGGTCACCTCAGTCCGGCCGGTCCGTCTCCCGCTCGATCGTCTCGCGCGTGTCCTGCTCGGCCGACCTCCCGGCCAAGGTCCGGGCCCCGGGCACACCGCGGTCCTGCACGAGGTTCAGCCCGGGGACCCGGTCCTCGACCACGAAGGTCGCCCGGGTGAAGGCCTCGGCCCCCGGCGCCCGGACCTGGGCGAGGCAGCGGAACTCCGCCGTCATGTCGTCGGGCGTGATCCGGGTCCGGACGTAGCCGCGGAGGTTGTTCTGCAGGCGCAGGTGCGGGTTCCACCGCAGCCAGGCGTGCCCGTCCACGGGGCCGTCCGCCCCGTTGCCGCCCGACGTGACCGACGAGCACACCAGCTCGGTCCCGACGGTGCGCGTGGTCGGGTCGTCGTAGTCGAGCTTGAGCTCGCCGGCCCAGTGAGCGTGCACGTCCCCGGTGAGCACGACCGGGTTGCGCACACCGGCGTCGACCCAGCCGCGGGTGATCCGGTCGCGTGAGGCCTGGTAGCCGTCCCAGGCGTCCATCGAGACCGTCTTGACCGGCCCGTCGGTGCTGTCGCGCTGGGCGAAGAAGACCTGCTGGCCGATCACGTCCCACCGGGCACGCGACCGGCGGAAGCCGTCGAGGAGCCACCGTTCCTGGGCGGGGCCCACGATCGTGCGGTTCGGGTCGACCGCGGCCGGGCAGTCGGCCCGGTAGCCGTCACCGCACCCCTGGTCGTCGCGGAACTGCCGGGTGTCGAGCATGTGGAACGACGCGAGCCTGCCCCAGTGGAGGCGTCGGAAGAGCTGCAGGTGGTCCCCGCGCGGGATCGAGGAGCGTCGCAGCGGCATGTTCTCGTAGTAGGCACGGAACGCGGCTGCACGCCGAGCGGCGAACCCGGGCGTCTCGAGCGGGTCCTCCGGCGTCCCACCCGCCCAGTTGTTGTCGACCTCGTGGTCGTCCCACACGACGAGCCAGGGCGCCGCGGCGTGCGCGGCCTGCAGGTCGGCGTCGGCCTTGTACTGCGCGTGTCGCTGGCGGTAGGAGGCGAGGTCGACCGTCTCGGGCCCCTCGTGGCTGCGCACGTTCCCACCCGGGGCCACGTAGTCGTTCGCGGTGTACTCGTACAGGTAGTCGCCGAGGTGCAGGACCAGGTCGGGCCGGTCCTCGGCCAGACGTCGGTACGCGGTGAAGAACCCGTGCTCGTACTGGGCGCACGACGCGAACGCCATGCTGAGCGACCTCGGCATGCTGCCGGCGGCGGGCGACGTCGTGGTCCGTCCGACGGGCGAGACGTGGCGCCCCACGCGGAAGCGGTACCAGGGCTCACGGCCGGGGCCGAGGCCGTCGACCTCGACGTGCACGCTGTGCGCGTCACGCGGCAGGGCCGTCACGCTGCCCCTGCGCAGCACACGGCGGAATCCGTCGTCGGCGGCGACCTGCCAGCTCACCTCGACCGGACGTCGGGGCATCCCGCCGAGCCCGTCGGCTGCCGTCGGGTCGAGCGCGAGCCGGGTCCAGAGCACGAAGCCGTCGGGCACAGGGTCGCCCGACGCGACGCCGAGCGTGAACGGGGTGCGCCGCAGCGCCACGGCGTGGGCTCGGCGGTCGACGGCGGCCCCCGAGGCGGTCGTCGGCCATAGGACGGCCCCGGCGCCGACGGCGGCACCGGTCAGGACATGTCGGCGGGACGGAGGTGGCGGGTCCGGAGGGCCGGCCGAGGGCGAGGACTCGATGCTGGTCATGGCCTCAGCAGAACCCTGCCTGGTGAACGATGGACGTCGCGGCGTCGAGCACCAGACGGCCGTCACGACGCGGTCCCATGACGAGATCGTGACGTGGACCACGCTCGGTCTTGACTTTGTTCGGGCACTGAACGAATAATCGGAGGATGCCTCTCGTCCTCGGCGTCGACTCCTCGACGCAGTCCACCAAGGCGCTGCTCGTCGACGCCGACGACGGCACCGTCGTCGAGTCGCGCACCGCCCGGCACCCCGAGGGCTCGAGCGTCGATCCCCGTGCCTGGTTGGCCGCCTTCGACGAGGCTGCCGGGCCCCTGCTGCCGCGGGCGGCAGCGCTGGCCGTCGGTGGGCAGCAGCACGGCATGGTGGCGCTCGACGCCGACGACCTCCCGGTGCACGACGCCCTGCTCTGGAACGACACCCGCTCCGCCGGCGCAGCGGCGGACCTCGTCGAGGAGATGGGTGGACCCGCCGCGTGCGCGGAGGCCGTGGGCAGCGTGCTCGTGGCCTCCTTCACCATCACCAAGCTGCGCTGGCTCCGCGACCACAGGCCCGACGCCGCTCGGCAGACCGTCCGCGTGATGCTGCCGCACGACTACGTGACCTGGCACGCCTCGGGTCAGCGGGCCGAGCCCGCGACCGATCGCGGCGACGCGTCCGGCACGGGCTACTACTCCGCCGTCGACGACGCCTACCGGACCGACCTGCTCGAGCTGGCGCTCGGGCGCGTCCCGCACGTGCCGCGGGTGGCCCAGCCGGCGGAGCAGGTGACGACGACCGCCGACGGGTGCGTCGTGGCCGCCGGCACCGGGGACAACATGGCCGCTGCCCTCGGACTCGGACTGGTGGCCGGCGACGTGTCGCTGTCGATCGGCACCTCCGGGGTCGCCTCGGCGGTCAGCGAGAAGCCCGTCGCCGACGCGACCGGCGTCGTCACCGGGTTCGCCGACGCGACCGGCCGGTACCTCCCCATGGCCACCACCATGAACGCCGCGCGCATCCTCGACCTGCACGCGAGGCTCCTCGGGGTCGACCACGACGGCCTCGCGGACCTGGCCCTCGCGGCACCGGCCGGCGCCCACGGGCTCACGGTCAGCCCCTACTACGCCGGGGAGCGCAGCCCGAACCGTCCGGACGCCACCGGCACCTGGGCCGGACTGACCCCGTCCACGAGCCGCGAGGACGTCGCACGGGCAGCGGTCGAGGCCCTGCTCTGCTCCCTCGCCGACGCCCTCGAGGCCGTGGCCCAGGGCTTCGGCGGCCCCGGCACCGTCGAGCGGGTGCTGCTGATCGGCGGTGGGGCGCGGAACCGTGCCGTCCAGGCGCTGGCGCCGGCCGTGCTCGGCCGAGCCGTCACGCTGCCGGGAGACGCGGAGTACGTCGCGCTCGGCGCGGCCCGCCAGGCAGCCTGGTCGCTCTCCGGGTCCGCCGAGCCGCCGGCCTGGGCGCTGCCCGAGAGCCGGGTGCGCGAGGCCGCCCCTCTCCCCCACGTCCGTGACGCCTACGCCACGTTGCGCGAGCTCACGGCGCCCTGGACCACCTGACGTCCCCGTTCACGACCGACCACCCGAACCCCTCGAAAGGCCCGACATGACCGTCCCCACCCCCGTCCCCACCGACAAGTTCTCCTTCGGCATCTGGACGGTGCAGTACGCCGGCCGCGACCCCTTCGGCGACCCCACCCGCGCGGCGATGGACCCGGTCCACGCGCTGGAGAAGCTGGCCGAGCTCGGCGCCTACGGCGTCAACTTCCACGACGACGACGTGGTGCCCTTCGGCTCCTCGGAGTCCGAGCGCGACGCGATCCTCGACCGGTTCCGCAAGGGCCTGGCCGAGACCGGGCTCGCCGTCACGACCGCGACCACCAACCTCTTCGGCCACCCGGTCTTCAAGGACGGCGGCTTCACCTCGAACGACCGCGCCGTTCGCCGGTTCGCCCTGCGCAAGGTCATGCGCAACATCGACCTGGCCGCCGAGCTCGGTGCCCAGGTCTACGTCTGCTGGGGTGGGCGCGAGGGCGCCGAGAGCGGTGCCGCCAAGGACGTGCAGGCGGCCCTCTCGCGCTACAAGGAGGGCTTCGACCTGCTGGGCCAGTACGTCGTGGACCAGGGTTATGACCTGAAGTTCGCCATCGAGCCCAAGCCCAACGAGCCCCGGGGCGACATCCTGCTCCCCACCATCGGGCACGCGCTCGCCTTCATCGACAGCCTCGAGCGGCCCGAGATGGTCGGCGTCAACCCCGAGATCGGGCACGAGGAGATGGCCGGACTCAACGCGGCTCACGGCTACGCCCAGGCGCTGTGGCACGGGAAGCTGTTCCACATCGACCTCAACGGCCAGTCGGGTCCGCGCTACGACCAGGACTTCCGCTTCGGCGCGGGCAACGCGCGTGGAGCGTTCTGGATCGTCGACACCCTGCTGCAGGGCGGGTACGACGGACCGGTGCACTTCGACTTCAAGACCCCGCGCACGGAGGACGAGGACGGCGTGTGGACCGCGGCTGCCGCCTGCATGACCAACTACCTCGTGCTGCGCGAGAAGGCCCTGGCCTTCCGTGCCGACCCCGAGGTCCAGGAGGCGCTCACGGCAGCGCGGGTGCCCGAGCTCTCCGAGCCGACGCTGGCCGCCGGCGAGACCTGGGCCGACCTGCAGGCCGAGACCGGCGAGGACCCCGAGGTCCTCGGCGCCCGTGGCATGGCCTTCGAGCACCTCGACCAGCTCGCGCTCGAGCACCTGTACGGGGTGCGCTGAGCATGCCCCCGGCCGCCCCCGACCAGCTGCGCCGGGCCAACACGGCGCTCGTCGTCCGCACGCTGCGCGACGCGGGCCCGAGCAGCCGCACGTCGTTGGCCCGGCGCACCGGTCTGGCCAAGGCCACGGTCGGAGCGATCGTCGGGGAGCTGTCGGAGCGGGCGGTGGTGGTCGAGGGAGACGCGTCGTCGCAGGGCCGGGGTCGACCGTCCCGGCCGGTGGAGCTCGCGGCGGGCTCGGTGCTCGGCCTGGGCCTCGAGGTCAACGTCGACTACGTGGCCGCGGCACTCGTCGACCTGGCCGCCACGCGGGTCCTCACCACGACGCGCCAGGTGCCCGACGGCGTCGACGCGCTCGAGACCCTGCAGGAGCTCGCCCTCGAGGTGGCCGAGCAGGCACCCGGGCGCATCGTCGGTGCACACCTCGCCGTCCCGGGGCTGGTGGAGCGTGACCACGCCACGGTCGCGCTGGCCCCGAACCTCGGCTGGACGGGCACCCGGCCCGGCGACGTGCTCGCCGAGGCGCTCGGCCTCACCGTCCTGGTGGACAACGACGCCAACCTCGCCGCGGTCGCCGAGTCGACCCACGGAGCCGCCCAGGACTCCGTCTCGACGCTGTACATCACCGGGACCGTCGGCATCGGCGCCGGTATCGTGCAGGACGGCCGCCTCGTGAGGGGGTCGGGATTCGCCGGCGAGGTGGGCCACATGCCGATCGGTGACCTCGCCCGCCGCTGCGCCTGCGGACGGCAGGGATGCTGGGAGACCACCGTGGGACTGCGTGCCGCGCTCGCCGCCGTCGGGATGCGAGCCTCGGGCACGCCGATGGAACGTGCGGCGAAGGTGGCGGCCAGGGCCGAGACCGAGGCCGAGGTGGCGACCGCCCTCGACGTGCTCGGCGCACAGCTCGGTCACGGACTGGCCACGCTCTGCACGGTCCTGGACCCCGAGGTGATCGTGCTCGGTGGCTACTTCCAGCCACTGGCTCCGTGGATCCTGCGCAGTGCGCAGGACGTGGTGCACCGGCGGCTGCCCGCCGCCCACCACCAGCGCCCGGACGTCCGGGTCGGCACCCTCGGGATCGAGGCCGCTGCCCTGGGCGCGGCCGAGCAGGCCCTCACCGACGTGCTCGAGGGCTCCGTCGCGCTCTGAGGACCCGCGGTCGTAGCGTGCTCAGGCGACGCTGAGCGCTGACTCGACGTCGACCTGGGCCGCCGCCAGGCAGGTCACGGGGTCCGCGAGCAGCCGTTCGAAGGCCGTCTCGGCCGCACCGACGAGCACGGCGTCGGCACCCAGTCCCGGCAGCTCGATCCGCACCAGCTCACGCGGCGCCACGAGGGCGGTGTCGTGCAGCGTCCGGTCGACCTCGTCCTGCACGAGCGGGTAGAGCGAGCGCAGGAACCCGCCGAGCACGACGACCCGCGGGTTGAGCAGGTTGACGGCGTTCGCGAGCCCACGACCGAGGAGCCGGCCGACCTCCCGCAGGTCGTCGTCGACCTCCTGCAGGCCGTCGAGCATCTCTCCCAGGGATCCGACCCGGTCGGGCGGGCAGCCGATCGCCTCGGCGATCGCGTGCGCGCCGACCTGGGTCTCCCAGCACCCCCGGTTGCCGCAGTGGCACTCGCGGCCGGCCGGGTCGAGCGACATGTGCCCGATCTCCCCGGCATACCCACCCGCCCCGACGAGCCGGTGGCCGTCGACGATGACGCCGGCACCGACGCCGACCTCGCCGGACAGGTAGACGAGGTCCGCCACGTCGACCCCGGCACCCCGCAGGTGCTCGGAGAACGCCCCGAGATCGGCGTCGTTGCCCAGGTCCACGGGAGCGATGCCGCCCAGACGGTCCGACATGATCGCGCTGAAGGGCACGTCCCGCCAGCCGAGGTTGGGGGCCAGGCGGACGAGTCCGTCCGAGCGCCGCACGACGCCGGGCACGGCCATGCCGACGCCGACCAGCGCACTGCCCGGTGAGGCGTCACGCACGACCAGGCGCAGCATGGCCATGACCGCGTCGGCCACCGCGTGCGGGTCTCGCGACGCGGGGATCGGACCCGTGGCGCGGGCCAGCACCGCACCGCCCAGGCCGACTCGCGCGACGGTGAGTCCGTCGACGCGCACGTCGACCGCGAGCACGTGCGCGCCGTCCTGGGTGGGCACCACGTCGGGCGACGGGCGCCCGGCGCTGCTGCGCACCGCCTCCGACCTGACCTGCTCGGCCAGTCCGAGCCCCTGGAGCTCGGTGACCAGCCCGGCGATGGTGCTCCGGTTGAGTCCCATCGCCGACGTCAGGTCGGACCGGGAGACCCGACCCAGCAGGTGCACGTGGCCCAGGAGCGTGCCCAGGTTGTGGCGCCGGACGGCCTCCTGGTTGGTGCCCGCCCCCGACCGCGCGCTCGTCTGCACGACCGGCTCAGCTCACGCCGGACGCCGAGCGGCGCCGGCGGGAGACCGCGTCGACCGCTGCGGCGAGCAGGAGCACCGCGCCGGTGACGACGTAGTTGATCCAGCTGGCCTGGTTGAGCAGGCCCAGTCCGTTGATGATCGTCGCGATGACCACACCGCCGATGACGCCGTCACGGGCCTGGCCCTTGCCGCCGAACAGGCTGGTGCCGCCGATGACCGCCGCACCCACGGCGTAGAGCAGCGTGTTGCCCGCGCCGGAGGAGGGCGACACCTTGCCGGCGTAGGACGCGGCGAGGATGCCGCTGATCACGGCGGTCGAGGTGCAGAGGACGAAGACGGAGATGCGGATCTTGTCGACGTCGATGCCGGCCCGTCGGGCCGCCTCGCGGTTGCCGCCCACCGCGTAGACGTGGCGTCCGTAGCGCGTGCGGCTCAGCACGAAGGTGAAGATGACGAGCAGCACGCCGACGAGCAGCAGCACGTAGGGCACGCCCTGGATCGGGAAGTTGGGGTTGCGGCTGCGGTTCACGCTCAGCAGCGCCGTGAGGCCGAGCACCACGACACCCATGCCGGCGATCTTGACCAGGAGCAGGCTCAGCGGCTGGTGCGCGAGCCCGCGGCTCACCTGGGTGCGGTAGCGCAGGAGCGTCAGCAGGGCGAAGGCGACGACGGCCACGACCGCGATCGTCCAGCCGGCGACCACCGGCATGTTCTTGATCGTGAGGCCGCGGAGCACCGGGTCGGCGACGCGCACGGAGCCGCCCTGCCCGATCAGCTTGAGGGTCAACCCCTGCAGCGCCAGGAAGAAGGCCAGCGTCACGACGAAGCTGGGGATGCCCAGCTTCGCCACGAGGGCGCCGATCAGGGCACCGAGCACCGCACCGAAGACGAGTCCGCCGACGACCGCCACGTACCACGGGAGCCCGTGGTCGACGATGCCGAGCGCCGCGATGGCGGCGCCGGCGCCGCCGGCGACGCCGGCGGACAGGTCGATGTCACCCAGCAGCAGCACGGGGACCAGCCCCATCGCGAGCACGCAGATGGCGCCGGCCTGGGTGATGAGGTTGGCGATGTTCAGCGCCGTCAGGAAGGTGTCGCTGGCCGCGCTGAAGACGATGAACAGGATGATGAGCCCGAGGGCGGCGGGCAGGGCGCCCATCTCGCCGCCGCGCAGGCGGTTGAGGTAGTCCTGCCAGGCGTCGCCGAGCGTGGCCGCCTGGCGAGCGTCGATCGCGAAGTCGGTCTCGGCCAGGCCGCTGCCGCCCTTCGAGGACGGATCGGTGGGGGTGGTGGTCATGATGCCTCTCCGACGGACGTGAGACCGAGGTCGCCCGAGCGACCTGCGGTGATGAGCTCGACGACCTGGGTGTTGGTGACGTCCTTCGTGGCCACGTCGGCGGCCACGCGGCCCAGGTACAGGGCGGTGATGCGGTCGGCGACCTCGAAGACGTCGACCATGTTGTGCGAGATGAGGACGACCCCGAGGCCCTGGTCGGCCAGGCGGCGCACGAGGTCGAGGACCTGACGGGTCTGGGCGACGCCCAGGGCGGCGGTCGGCTCGTCGAGCAGCACGACCTTGGAGTTCCAGAGCACCGACTTCGCGATGGCGACGGTCTGGCGCTGGCCACCCGAGAGGCTGGCGACGCTCTGGCGGACCGACTTGACGGTGCGCACCGAGAGCGACGCGAGGGTCTCGCGGGCCCGGGCCTCCATGGTCGCCTCGTCGAGCGCCGGACCCTTCATGAGCTCGCGGCCGAGGAACAGGTTCTCGACGATGTCGAGGTTGTCGCAGAGGGCGAGGTCCTGGTACACGACCTCGATGCCGAGGGCCGAGGCGTCGCGGGGGCCGTGGATGTCGACGGGCTCGCCCTCGAAGTAGCGCTGCCCGGAGTCGGCCGAGTAGATGCCGGCGATGGTCTTGACGAGGGTGGACTTGCCGGCGCCGTTGTCACCGACGAGGGCGGTGACCTGTCCGGGGTGGACGGTGAGGTCGACGTCGTGGAGGACGTGGACGGCGCCGAAGCTCTTGTTGATGCCGCGCAGCTCCAGCAGCGGTGTGGTGCTCATGTGGTCTCCAGGGTGCGTGCGAGGAGGTGGTCGGTCGGTCTCGGGACAGGTGAGGTGTCACCCGTGGGGGCGGT